>JBAXFV010000008.1:0-29909 GCA_037139755.1 Chlorobiaceae bacterium | reverse complement strand
TCAATGTCGGCGACAGTGATGATGATACTCTCGAAAAAATCAGGGAGATCGGCGACCCGAAGATACGGATTATCCAGTCGCGCTGGAATGACAAGATGCGGGTTGGCGGCTATGTGTATGGTCAGCAGAAAATGATTGCACAATTCAACTGTACCGGCGATTGGGCGTTCTATCTGGAAGGAGACGAAATTGTGCATGAGGATGATCTTCAACATATTGTCGAGGCCTGCAGGAAACATCTTTTGGATGAGCGCGTTGAAGCGCTGACCTTCGACTACTACCATTTTTATGGCAATGCAAACAGTTATCTCGATTCGCCTGCCTGGTACCGTCGGGAGGCGAGGATTATCCGAAATTCGATACGCTCGTATGCGCCCGACGGGTTGTATTGGCACGTGCTCACCAGCAAAAGCAAGATTGCCCGCTATCCGAATGCCGCCCATACCGGCGCTTCAATCTACCACTATGGCTGGGTGCGGAGCGAGGAGGAGATGAACCGAAAATCGGAGCACGTGCAGAAGTATTGGAACAAGAACCATAAGCGGATTGATTATCGTGAGATTGACCCCAAGATAGTGCGCGAGTTTGCCGGGTCTCATCCAGAGGTTATTCGCGAGTGGCTTCCGAGTGAGAAGGGGCTCTTTCAGGCCAATTCTGCCCACAAACTGAGCGGCCGCGAGAAAAAACACCGGATCATGTCGCATTTCGAACGCTGGTTTGGGCTGGAACTGAGTAAAAAACATTTTATCACCATAAAACCGTGATTATCTGATTATGAACTCGTCCATTGTTTTATTGCCGAACTGGATAGGAGATATGCTCCTGGCCCTTTCTGTTGTCATGCGTTTACCCGAAAGTCGTCGATCACAGACCACGCTTCTGGTTCCTGGGCAGATGAGCGGTTTGGTCAGGATGTTGTGTGATTTACCGGTGATTGAGTATGGCCGCAGTGATGCGGACAATCGAAAACGTACACTGGATGCTGTGCGTATGGGGGGGTTCCACACCATCTACCTGCTGCCTTTTTCGTTCTCTTCGGCATGGTTTGCGATGAAAACCGGTGTGCCTGTCCGAAGGGGATTATCTCGGGAAATGAGGCGATTTCTCTTGACCGATCCATTGCCAAGAGATGTTATTAATATTAATAATAACAAGTTGCATCATATCACCCATGAATATGCTGAAATTCTCGATACGCCATTTCTCCCTCCTGAAGAGTGGAATGGTGTAACTGTTCTGCCTGACACGAACTATTCAGGCGCGATTGTTTACTGCCCCGGTGCGGCATACGGGCCTGCCAAGAAATGGCGTCATTTTTCTGAACTGGCATTGTTGCAGGATCGTTCTGACATCGTCATACTCGGATCACGTGGCGATGGGGAGTCGGCGCAGGAGATTATGCAGATGGCTCCTGAAAGGGTGCTGGATTTGACCGGCAAGACTTCGCTGACAGAGGTTGCTGCTATCATGGCAAGTGCTCGAGCAGTCGTCTCGAACGATTCCGGATTGATGCATCTTGCTGCCTATATTGGAACGCCGGTTATTGGTCTCTTTGGTTCGACCAGTCCGGTATGGACACGTCCCATAGGGAAAAAAAGTATTGCGCTCAATGTGCCTGAGCCATGTGCGCCCTGTTTCGATAAAACTTGCCGGTACCATCACTACCGATGTCTTGAGAATATAACCCCGAATATTGTTGCTGAGGCCATGGAAAAGTTGTGCTGCTCGTAACAATTGCAATGCTGATAATTGTCGCTTCCCTTTTTTGTCAATGCTTCTTTGTCTGCTGCTGGATTGAGAACCCATCAACCAGCGCCCACCACTCACCATTTGCTCTCTGATGCGGATCGACGGTATGCATGCCTGCGCTGTTCCACCATTCATTGCCTGGTTGCACGACAGGTTCTTCCGATGCCAACTCTTCGCAGTAGGTATTCTCTGTAAGTTCAGTTATCCTGAATGTCCAGACTTTGGTGCCGTAGTTCGGGATCTCATCTTGTGCATACCGGTAAATAGCTCCATCGTAAAGAATTACTCTTCCTCCAGGACGAGAGAATTGGGGACTGTTGGAGACGACAGGACTTTTCGGGTGTTCTTTCCATGGCCCGGTCAAGGTTTCAGCAATGAAAAGGTGGAGGCTTTTTGTCTTGCGCGCATAACTGAACAGGTACCAGCGGTTTTGGTAGTGAATAATTGATGGATCAACCGTTGCCGCAAAGCTTTTTTTGCCTTTGAAAAGGGTTGCGATATGCTGCCACTCATCAGGAAAATGCGTTGCCCTATAGAGTTGAATGCCGCCTGATCCCATACATTCAGGAATCATATAATAGTCGCCTTCTGCCATAAAGACATAGGGATAAGAGAGGTGAAAAGGCTCTTTCAGAACAACTTTTCGATACTTCCATTGCAATCCGTTATGGCTGAAGGCATAAGCAATTTCACCGATATTTCTTTTGTCGTTTAATACTTCAAAGAAAAGATGGTAGCCAGCCTCGTTATGTATCATAAATGGATCTGCGACAAAGCGGGCAGAGATATCGGTGACCTCTTGTGCGGTCAGCACAGGGTTTGTAACACCTTTGGCCGGAAACAGCTCAAGAGGTGATGCTCCTTCGTAGATACCGATTGCCCATGTTTCCTTGCTTCGCCTCAGAACCTTTTTATTGCAATGTTTTCTGTAGCGGGCTATCATGAGCAGTACAACAGCAATGGCTGGAAGGCTGATCAGCAATGAGTTTATAGTCATGACGTTGTAGATGATTGAGGCAATGTCTTCGAATTTTGCGTTGTTCGTGGTTATGTCGAAAGAGAATGTTATGAAAGCTTTTTCAGCATCTCATGTAATGCTGTGGAAACTTCGACAGGCTCAATATCAATAATGTCAGGTGTTTGCGATATAATAACCTTTTGTATGGTGCTCAGTGGCCCGAACTGTTTACGATCAACAGGATATTCTCTATAAAGGGCTATCAACGGAGTGTCGGAGCATGCGGCAATATGAACCAGGGAGGTGTCTGGTGTGATGAGGAGCTTGAGCTTTTTGACAATTTCGCCTACCTCATAAATGTTTTTGGTTGAAGGTGATGGTATGACGTTGGCGTGTGGTTGTTCGAGTTGTCTTTTTTCTTCAAGATCTTGAGGAGTTGAAAAGATGATAAAAAGTTGGTCAGGGAAAGCTCGAAGAAGTTCAGACCATTGTTGCAGTGTACGGTGTCCTCCAATGTGGCCGGCACTGATATTGATGCCGATGTATTTGTTTTGCTGAAGCATCTCTATGAAAGAAGCAGTTTCTGCCGAAACAGGCATGATCGGCAAATATGGTCTGCACGGATGCTCAAATGTTTTATTGCCGAGGATGCTTAGAAGCGAAAGGTTTTTTAATGACTCATGGGTATCCGGCTCAAGGCTGATGAGGGAGTCGAACAGACCTTCGTGCCAGGGGCTATAGTGACTTATTTTGTGTTGGGCACGGATGAGCGTGGACTGCACAAGAAAATGGACAGAAGGGTGATCTTTTGGGTTAAAAAGCAGGTCAAATCTATTTGAGAGAAGCCCTTTGTAGTATCGCCGCATGTTTTTTTTGGCATGATACACTGCTGTAATATTGGTGTCGGCGCTGAAAAAGTTAAAGATAATCTGACTGAAGGCGATGATGTAGATTGCAAGATCCGGGTACTCCCTTCTGAGGGTACCGATAAGCGGGGTGAGCAAAATAGAGTCACCATAGCATTCGCGAGCAAGAATTACGATGTTTTCTGGTGCTTTCTGAAGGAGCGGCTTTGTTCGTCTCCGTTTGGCGATGATCTGGAGAGTGTTTGCAAAGCGCTTGCGAAATAACCAGTTATCCTTTTTCATATTCTGGTATTGAGAGTTTCTTTTTTTGTTACTTCTGCAATCAGTAACTCGTATTTGGTCACGACTTTTTGTAGCGCAAATTTTTCTTCTACAATTTTACGAGCTGCTTTTCCGGCTTGCCTGTAATCAGATTGTAACAATCTTATGACACCATCAGCCAATTCGTTGCTGTTATCAGGCGGTACAATATTGCCTGATGTGTTGTTCACAATCACATCAACTAATCCACAGCCTGATGTTGCGACTACCGGTATGCCTGATGCCATAGATTCGAGCGCGCTCATTGACATGCCTTCTGCCGGTGAAGGCATTATGGTAATATCCACTTTTGAGAGTATTTCAGGGATATCTTTTCTGAATCCGGTAAATTGTACTCTGTCCGATATCTTCAGCTTTTTTGTTAACTCTTTTAATTTTTGTTCAATACTTCCTGTCCCCACAATAATGAAATGAATGTTGGGAATTTTTTCAGCTATTCTCGGAATTGCATTGACAAAGCATTCCAACCCTTTATTTTCGTCAAGTCTGCTTATCACTGCCGCGACATATTGATTCTCGTTACTGCTTCTTTTTTCTGCTGTCGTTTGGTTGAAACGGAGAAGGTCTATTCCATCATAAATAATTGTGATTTTATTTTCTGGCAGCGCAAAATCTTCAATAAGTTCTCGTTTGATTTTATCTGAAATCGCAATAATTCTGTTAACTAGTTTATAATAAAGAATCCGGTTAATCAGCTTTTTTACTCCCGTTTTTCTGTAAGGAACATTTCGAGTCAAAATAACTTTCCTTGCTGTTACTTTGGCCGCCAATGATGTGACCCAATAAAATTTAGGGGAGCAGATTTCTATAATGTCAATGTTATTCTCTTTGATAAACTGTATGATTTTTGGTATTACAAAGAGGTTGAGATCAGATTTTGGATTAACGGTATATACCGGGATATTTTCTTCTGGAAGGAGGCGTGCTAGTCCACTTTCAGGTAAACAACAGACGGTTACGCAATGACCACGTTTTTTGAGTTCTTTACTGAATAAAAGTATTCGGTTTGCTCCACCGGACCAGTGCGGTGTTGCATCAAAAATCATGATATTCATCCGTAACTTCTTTAATTAATTGTGTTATCTTGATGCTGAATCATGCTGGCAGTAGTGGCTTATACGATTAAGTAAGACGTTGGCTGCCGTAAAAGGCAGTGCCGCTCAAAAGGAGCTTATTCTTGCCTTTTTCCCCCGTTTTTGTTTTTTTAAGCCTGAATTTTTTTCACAAATCTTGGGAAAAGACAAGGTATCACATTCTTATGGATTCATTGTAACGCATAATTTTCAATGCAGACTTTTTCCTTTTCCGACCATTTTGCTGCAAAACGCCCCTCTGTTTTTGTGAATACGCTCTTTTTGATCTGCATTATGGTGCTTTATCCGATTGCAGGCGCAATGCTCTTCTCTCTTGTGGATGGGGGCCATCAGGCAAGTTCTGCACTGTTGCATCCCGTCCAGGAGATGCTTCCTCTCCTTCGCATGATTCAGTCTGTCGGGCAAATTCTTCTGCTTGCTCTGCCGGTTCTATTGCTTGCTGGTTGGCATACTGGCAGGAAGAATCCTTTTTCTCCGGAGAGCCTCGCTTTTTTAGGAGTACGCAGTAGTGTTGATTTTGGTGGAGTTGCTTTTGCCGTCAGTGGAATTTTTCTGCTTCAACCGCTATTGTTTACCGTGACTGCGCTTCAGGATATTTACCTTTGGCCTTCTCTTGGCACAGCAGGAGCAGAGGTGGTTCGTCAGCGTGATGTGTTGGATTCATTTCTCAAAGAGCTTGCGCTGGTGCGCTCCTTTCCCGAGTTTTTGTCGGTTGCCTTTGTTTTTGCTCTTACCCCCGCGGTTTGTGAGGAGCTTTTTTTCAGGGGCTATATCCAGCAGAATTATAGCCGTTCCATGTCGACAGGCAGAGCCATTCTGTTGACAGCTTGTGTTTTTGCTTTTTTCCATCTGAGTGCAGCAAATCTTCTCCCGCTTGCTTTACTTGGGTGTTATATTGGCTATATTTACAGCAGGACGGGGAATATTGCCGTTCCTTTTATTGTTCATCTTGCGAACAATCTTGCAGCGTTGCTGTTGCTTCTATTTTCAGGGAGAGGAGAATTGATGTTCGGATCTCATCCTGAGTATTTGGTCAATACTCCTGTGTGGTGGTTTGTTGTTGCATGTAGTTCACTCCTGTTTATCAAGGTTCTTTTACAGTTTTCGGCTCCTGCTTATGATGAGGGCTGAGGCCAGATGAGCAGAAGCGCTGACGATAAGGCAGATGAGTTGTTTAAAATATGATGTATGGGTAAACTCTTGAGTGTTAATTTATTGCAGAGGGTCATCGTGGCGCTTGCCGGAATCCCCTTTCTGCTTTGGCTGATCAAGGTTGGCGGGTTATGGTTTTTCTGTTTTTTTTGTCTGTTGGCGCTTCTTGCTGTTTTTGAGTTCCATCGTCTTGCACGGCATAAGGCTCATCCGCCAGCGCTCTGGATTGTGTTGCTGATAACCCTGCTTTTTCAACTGAACTTCTACCTTCACGTTGCTGAAGTTTGGGAGTTGTTACTTTTGGTCGTTCTTGCTCTTCTGGTTATGGAGCTTTTTTTGAAAGAGGGTTCTCCTCTGCTTAATCTTGGTGCCATTTTGCCGGGTTTGCTCTATGTAAATCTCTCTTTCGGCTCTTTGATGCGGCTTCGTCTTGAAGCCGCAGACGGGACAGGAGAGATCATGGTTTTTCTTATGTTTTTTTGTGTCTGGGCTGCCGATATTTTTGCCTATTTCGGAGGAAGCACATTGGGGGGAAAATTTATTCACCGCAAATTATTTGAGCGCTTGAGTCCCCATAAAACATGGGAAGGTTTTTTGTCTGGTTTGGCAGGAAGTATCTCCGCATCAATGATTTACGGATATTTTATTCCCCAGTTGCCATTAACTGCAGCGTTGCTGACAGGATTGATGATCGGTCTGGCAAGTCCGGCCGGTGACCTTATTGAATCAATGCTAAAGAGAGATGCCGGAGTAAAGGACTCTTCCGGTTTGATTCCTGGGCATGGAGGAGTGCTTGACCGATTTGATACGATTATGTTTGTTTCGCCATTTATTTACTTTATTACGTTTTATCTCTGAGTTGACTAAGACCGAACAGGTTTGGGGTAGCGAAGCTAAATGTTTTTATATATTCCCTGTTAAATTCAACATGCAGAGAACATTCATCCACAGGCAGGAGATATTAATCGCCAGAGGTTGTCATAATGAAAATTGAAGGTCTTCTTTCCGAAAAATATATTGTTTTGAATCTTGACCTCTACGTGAAAAGCCAGGTCATCGAAAAAATGATTTCCATTGTGGCCGATCATCCTGGAGTGACGGATATCAGCAAGCTTCGGGAGGATGTTCTTAAGCGCGAACAGGATATGTCGACGGGTATCGGCAAGACATTAGCCCTTCCACATGCCAAAAGTGCCGGCGTGAGCCAGCCGGTTATGGCTTTTGCGACGCTGAAGAACGAACTTGATTTCGATTCAATTGATAGTGAACCAGTAAAAATTGTGTTTCTTCTTGCAACTCCAGAGGAGATGCTTGCAGAGCATTTGAAGCTCCTTGGTCGAATTACAAGGCTGGCAGGCAGGGAAGATGTTCGCCAGAGGCTTGTTCTCGCTCAATTTCCTGAAGAAATTATCAAGCTTTTCAGGGAAGAGGAAAAGGATTTTCCGGAGATATAGTTATGTCGCAGTACCAGTCAGTCAAGGGCACAAGGGATATTTTTCCTGAAGAGGCCGCTCAGTGGAAATATGTTGAAGAGATGGTCCATACTCTTGCATCGCTGTATGGATTCAGCGAGATACGGATTCCGGTCTTCGAGTACACAGAGCTTTTCCAGAGAGGTATTGGTTCGACCACAGATATTGTTGGAAAAGAGATGTTTTCCTTCCAGCCAGACCCGAAAGGCCGCTCATTGACGTTGCGTCCAGAGATGACTGCCGGGGTCATGAGAGCCGCACTTCAGAAAAACCTGTTTTCTTCGGCTCCTGTTCACAAACTCTACTATATCGGGGAACTATTTCGCAAGGAGAGGCCGCAGGCGGGACGTCAGCGTCAGTTCTCACAGTTTGGGGCGGAACTGCTTGGTGCCTCCTCGCCTGCGGCGGTGGCCGAAGTTATCACTCTGATGATGCATGTTTTTGAATCTCTGGGCTTGAAGGGTCTGAAACTCCGTATCAATACTCTTGGTGACACCGCAGACCGGGCTCGGTACAGGGAGGCTTTACAGGCCTATTTTACTCCTTTTCACGAAATCCTTGACGAGGCATCGAAAGAGCGTCTCGAAAAAAATCCACTCAGAATTCTTGATTCAAAAAATCCTGCGGTGCAAGAACTTGTTGATGGAGCGCCGCGATTGTATGATTATCTCAATGATTCTTCTCTTCGGGATTTTGAAAAAGTGCTTTTCTACCTCTCTGAACGGGCTATTGCTTATGACATCGATCATCGACTTGTCCGGGGGCTTGATTACTATTGTCATACTGCTTTCGAGGTGACAAGCTCAGAGCTTGGTGCCCAGGATGCCATAGGTGGTGGAGGGCGTTACGATGGCCTTGCCCGTGAACTGGGCAGTTCTGCGGATGTTCCTGCATCCGGCTTTGCCGTTGGAATGGAGAGGCTGTTGATAACGATGGAAAAGCAGGGTCTTTTTGCTGCAATTAACCCTTCTGGCCCGCTTGTTTATGTCGTTGTGCAGCAGCAGGATCTGGCTGATCATGCTCAGCAGATTGCCTGGCGATTGCGCAAGGTGGGTATAAGTACCGAAATAGATTTGGCCGCAAGGAGTATGAAAGCGCAGATGAGGGAAGCCAACAGGATAAAAGCTTCTTATGCGTTGTTTATTGGTTCGGTTGAATATGCAACAGGAAATTACACCTTGAAAAATCTCGCAACTTCGGAGCAGACAACGCACTCTTTGGAGGCTATCATTCAGATTCTGCATAAACCTGCTGCTCGGGAACTGTTTGACTTATGACGATAATAAGACATAAAGTAACGCTCTACGGAAAAAAGGAGTGCTGTCTGTGTGATGAGGCGGTCGAAATTCTGCAAAAAGTTGCTCTATCGGTGCCTTTCGATTTTGAGAAAATAGATATAGCCGATAATCAGGAACTCCTCGCCGAGTTTGGCCTTAAAATTCCGGTTATCTTTGTTGACGGTGTTCAGGCATTCAAATACCGGGTGAATGAGGCGCGGTTCAGGGCATTGCTGCATGCTGGATAAGTCAACGCGGCCTTGCAGAGATATAGACGCAAGAATATGACGCCCGAAATGATCAACGATAACGTTCTGTTGCAATGCTGAAGTTTATTCTTCTTGTTATTGTCTTTTCTCTGGTGATGCGTTTGGTAATGCGTTTGGTCGCGCGTCTGCTGCGTGGAGAAGTGTTTTCGTTCTATAAACGCAGATTCGGTCGTACTGGTTCACCAGCCTCATTTTCTTCAGGGGAGCAGCTCGAAGAGGCTGATTTTGAAGTTATCGAAAGTCATCTCAACGATAAAGAGAGGGATGTTACCTAAGGTATTTTGCTGTTGACAGATTTATTCGTATAATGGCGTTCTTGATTTGAAAAAGGGTGTGGAATTATCTTTATCTGGAGTGGGGGTTCCCCACTTTTTTGTTTTCTATAAAAGTTCGTATGAGGTGTTCATGCAAGAGCGCATCAGTAATTGTGTTCTCCAGGTTATAGCAGAGTCCGGGGGTACTCGGGGTGAAGGGGTCTATCTTATTGATCTCAAGGTAAAAGGAAAAGCAAGTGGCAGGAAAATAGAGATACTGATGGATGCCGATATTGGCATTCGCATTCATCAGTGCGCTTATCTTAGCAGACGGATCAGGGAAAAGATTGAAGGTGATGATGAACTTTTGGAGTCGATTGGTGAAAATTTTGACTTGATGGTATCCTCTCCTGGTCTTGGTGAACCAATTATTATTTCTCGGCAGTACATAAGACATCTTGGTAAGCTTTTGCAGATCAGCTATATCGATTCTTTTGGTGAACCGGCAGAGTTGCGAGGTCACCTTCTGGAGGTATCTCTTTCTGAGGAGAGTGAGGCTCGGATTGTTATTATGCCGGAAAGAGAAAAAAGAAAAGGGCAGCAGCTAAAAACTGAAGGGATAACACTTTATCTTACTCAGGTCATCCGTGCGGTTCCTGAGGCGGAGTTATAGCAGGTTTATAAGGGGTAGTGGAAATTTTCTTTTACAAAATGTACAATCTAAGAAAGAGATGGTCAAAAAGAAGATAAAAGATGAGGGACAGGACAGGAGGTTGCAGATTGCCAGTGCATTTGGAGAAATTGAGCAGTCTAAAATCTTTCTGGATAAACGCACTGAAAGTGCGGCTGTTAAAATGGACATTGCCGATCTTCTCAAGGATATTATCCAGAAACAGCTCAGAAAGGATTATGATCCTGAAGTTGAATCCAACATTTTCATCAACCCCGAGCGGGGCGATTTTGAGGTCTATATTCTGAAAAAGATTGTCGATGAAGTAGACATTGAAAGTATTGAGATTTCCCTGAAAGAGGTAAGAAAAATCGACGACTCTCTTGAAATAGGTGATTATTATGAGGAAGGCCCGATAAGGCTTGAAGATTATCTTACTCGCAAATCTATACAGATTATCAAACAGTCTGTACAGAAAAAAGTAAGAGATCTTGAACGTCTGGTTGTTTATGAAGAGTGTCTCGAAAAAGTAGGCGAGATAGTTGCCGGGGAAGTTTACCAAATCCGTGCGAATGAGGTTATTTTCACTTACAATACGTCAAAAGATCATCGTGTTGAGCTTGTTTTGCCGAAGTCGGAAATGATGAAAAAGGATAATCCCCGGAGAACTCCGAGGATGAAGCTCTATGTCAAGCGTATCGAAAGAGAGAAAGCTAAAGTGAGGCTTGATGACGGCAGCATGGTTGAGCGGGAAAAAGCTGATGGCGGCATGAAGGTCATTGTGTCGAGGGTAGATGACCGATTTTTATACAAGCTTTTTGAGCATGAGGTTCCGGAAATTCTGGATGGTCTTATTGTCATCAAGGCCATTGCTCGAGTGCCTGGTGAACGGGCCAAGGTTGCCGTCGAATCAACCAGTGCGAGGATTGATCCTGTTGGTGCTACTGTCGGATACCGGGGCAAACGAATCCAGAGTATTGTCAAAGAGCTGAACAACGAAAATATTGATGTCATCTACTACGCAGATGAGCCTCAGATTTATATTTCAAGGGCGATGCAGCCAGCGAAAATAGATCCTTTGACCGTTCATGCTGATATGAAAACCCGGAAAGCAAGGGTGATGCTCAAGCCTGACCAGATCAAATATGCTATCGGGAAAAACGGCAATAATATTCATTTGGCGGAAAAACTTACCGGATATGAGATAGATGTGTATCGGGATGTCATCGATAAATCGACAGAAGATCCTACGGATATTGATATTATCGAGTTTCGTGAAGAGTTTGGTGACGATATGATTTACCAGCTTTTGGATGGCGGTCTTGATACGGCGAAAAAAGTCCTGAAAGCCGGAGTGGATGAGATAGAACTCTCGCTTCTTGGATCGTCAAAAACAGAAGAACAGACTGTTTTTGGTAAAAGTTATAAAAGCAGCGTAAAACCGCGGGAACGAAAAGTGACCGATGATGAAAAACGTTATTGGAAGAAGATTGCTGAAAATATCTATAAAACGGTAAAGGAGCAGTTCACCGAGGCAGATTTGAAGGGCCTTTTTGATGAAGAGACTACAGACACGGAGTCGGATGAATTGACGGCTGATGAATCATGAGCATCGTGCATAGACTGAGCATTGCTAAAGTAGTAAAGAGTTTATAAATCCAGAGGAGGATGTAATGGAGCTTGAGGACATGGAAAAGAAATATCGGATAAGTGATATAGCAAGAGAACTGCAGGTAAGCCCGCAGGAAGTATTACTTTTTGTCAAGCAGGAAGGAGTCCGGGTGGCCTCTACATCCTCTATGGTGAGTGAAGAAATACACGGTTTGATTTTCGGCCATTTCAGCGTTGAAAAGAAAATGGTTGATGAGACGAAAAAAATAAGGGCAGAGAAGGAGAGGCGCTTGTCGAGGCTTGAAGAACAGTCCCGAAAAACCTATGAAAAAGAGCAGCACCTCAGTGAAACTCTCAGTCCACCGCCAGTCCCGGTAACTCCGGTAACTTTTGCAACTCCGCCAGTCCTGGCAACCTTGCCATCTCCGACAATTTTGCCAGTTCCAGCCCCGGTGGTTCTCGAAGATAAAAAAGAGGTTGTTTCTGCAGTCGTCACAGAGGATGTACCAGAATCGCCGTTACCTCTGGAAATCCCTTCTGAGGAATCTCCAGAGGTACCCGAATCACCTGAACCACCCGAATCGCCTGAACGACCCGAATCACCTGAGCTTTTTGCAGAACCAGAAGCGCCTGAGATCATTGAAATTGTCGAATTAGAGCCAATAAAAGAGGAACCTTCGGTCAATGAACATCTGGTTTCTTTTGATGCTCCCCAGATGATGGGTGGCCTTACGGTGCTTGGAACCCTTGATATGCTGGCAGGCAGGAATAAAAAAAACCGGAAAAAGAATTTCCAGGAGCAGGCTGATGCATTGAAAGACGAATTTGAAACAAAGGTTTCAGAGCAACCCCGAGAAGAAGAGAAAGTGGTTGCTGCAAAAAAACCGGTTAAAGCTGCGGTTGAAGCGAAGCCGAAGCCGTTAACCACAGAGAGTTCTTCGATCAAAAAGAAAAAAGGCAAGAAGAAAAAGAAGCCGGAAGTCGATGACAAGGTAATCTCAGCGAATATTCAAAAAACGATCAGCGTTATTGATGACCGCAGCGGGACTGGTTCGCGTCAGAAATTCCGCAAAATGCGCCGAAATGAGCGTGAGCGTGAACATGAGGAAGATGAGGCGTTTCGTGAATCGCAACGGATGATTGTCCGTGTTACCGAGTATGCTTCGCCGCATGAGCTGGCTGAGCTTATGGGAATTACAGCAAAAGAAATTATTCAGAAGTGTTTTGCTCTTGGCAAGTTTGTAACGATCAATCAGCGGCTTGACAAAGAGTCAATTGAGCTGATTGCTCTTGAATTCGGCTTTGAAGCAGAGTTTATTTCAGAAATTGAGGCCACGGCCGTTATTGTTGAGGAGGATGCAGAGGCTGATTTACAGACACGTCCGCCGGTGGTCACAATCATGGGACATGTTGATCATGGCAAGACTTCTCTGCTTGATCATATTCGAAACAGCAAAGTTGTTGCTGGTGAGTCTGGTGGTATTACCCAGCATATCGGCGCTTACGAGGTCACTGTGGATGGTAACAGAAAAATCACTTTTCTTGATACTCCTGGCCATGAAGCATTTACTGCAATGCGGGCAAGGGGTGCACAGGTGACTGATATCGTTATTCTTGTTGTTGCGGCTGATGATAGTGTTATGCCCCAGACAATAGAGGCAATCAATCATGCTAAGGCGGCCGGGGTTCCTATTGTTGTTGCTCTGAATAAAATTGACAAGGTGGAAGCTAATCCCGAGAAGATAAAAACTCAGTTGTCCGAAGCGGGAGTTCTTGTTGAAGAGTGGGGTGGTGTCTATCAGTGCCAGGAAATCTCTGCTAAAAAGGGTATCGGCATTGCGGAACTTATGGAAAAAGTCTTGACCGAAGCTGAAATGCGGGAGTTGAAGGGCAATTATTCAAGGGATATACCAGCAAGCGGCATTATTGTCGAATCAGAGCTTGATAAAGGCAAGGGTGTTATTTCCACAGTTCTTGTGCAACGAGGAATTCTTAAAGTGGGCGATCCTTTTGTTGCAGGCAATACCATGGGCAAGGTTCGTGCCCTTATGGATGAAAGAGGGAAAAGAATCCTTATTGCCAATCCTTCGCAGCCGGTCAGAGTGCTCGGGTTTGAAGATCTTCCGCAATCAGGAGATGCTCTGACCGTTATGGTGACAGACAGGGAGGCGCGCGACCTGGCGCAGAAACGTCAGGTTATTCGACGGGAGCATGATTTCCGCCGTAGCACCCGTGTCAAGCTTGACAGTATTGCCCGCCAGATCAAGGAAGGGCTGATGAAAGAACTGAGCGTCATTATCAAAGCGGATACTGATGGCTCTATTCAGGCGCTGGCAGATGGATTGATGAAAATTCAGAATGATGAGGTCAAGGTACAGATCATTCACCAGGGTGTAGGCCAGATTACTGAAACCGACGTTTTGCTTGCCGCGGCTTCCGATGCCATTATTATAGGGTTCAGGGTGCGTCCTAATGTCAATGCCAAAAAACTTGCCGAAAAGGAAGATCTTGACGTACGCTTTTACAGCGTCATTTACCATGTGCTTGAAGATGTCGAAAAGGCGCTCGAAGGAATGCTCTCTCCTGAACTTCACGAAGAGAGTCTCGGTTCTCTGGAGATACGCCAGATCTTTAAAGTGCCGAAAATTGGCAATGTCGGCGGATGTTATGTGCTGGAGGGCAAGCTTTTCCGGGATTCCAAAGTTCGTCTCCTTCGTGACGGCGTTCAGATCTATGAAGGCCAGCTTGCAGCCCTCAGGCGCTTCAAGGACGATGTCAAGGAGGTTGATGCTGGCTATGAGTGTGGTATGAGCCTCAAGAACTATGACGATATCAAGGTGGGTGATATTGTCGAGGCATATAAAATTGTCGAGAAAAAACGGAAACTTTGAACAGCTTATTGTTGATACATGTCGATACGTACTGAGAGAGTTGCATCGTTACTGCAGCAGGAACTTGGCGCAATTCTTCAAAAGGAGCTTTCCCGTAGCGGTCCGATTATTACCGTCGTCGATGTCAAGGTAACTGTGGACCTGAGCATTGCAAGGATTTATGTTTCTATTATCGGGACTCTTAAAGAGCAGGCCGCAGCAATGGCCACCTTGCAGGATAAAACGAAGAGTATCAGGAAAATTCTTTCATCGAGAATTCGTCACCAGTTCAGGCGTATTCCTGAACTCGAATTTCATGAGGATCACCTCTATGAGCGTGCAAACAGGATTGAGCAGCTTTTGAATGAGGTGAGAAAGGGTTCGATTGAAAACGAGTAACCGAGTGCTTTTTTATTAAACAGGTTGCATGGATGAACAGCGTAACAGGGAACCGCTTCCTGATGAAGGCGATTTTCTCCTGATTGACAAGCCACTCGACTGGACGTCGTTTGATGTTGTGGCTAAAATCAGGAATACCTATAAGCAGGCTGGTTTGAAGCGCAAGGTAGGTCATTGCGGAACGCTTGATCCGAAAGCAACCGGACTGCTTATTCTGGCTACTGGTCGGAAAACCAAAGAAATCTCCGGTCTTGAAGTGCTGGACAAGGTCTATGATGGAGCAATAAAGCTCGGCGTTATGACTGAAAGCCATGATTGTGAAACTTCAGAATACGGTCACTGCAGTACGGCTCATCTGACGGAGAAGACGATCCGGTCGGTTGCTGCCGGATTTATCGGTGTGCACCAGCAGCAGCCTCCGATGCATTCTGCTGCATGGCATAATGGAAAACGCCTCTACGAACATGCACGCAAGGGAGTGGTGATTGAAGAACGAAAAGCAAAAGAGATTGTTATTCATCGCTTTGAGATTACTCATATTGAACTTCCTTTGGTTTATTTTGTTCTGCATGTTTCCAAGGGGGCTTATATCAGGGTTATAGCGCATGAGTTCGGTGCGGCTCTTGGTGTCGGGGGCTATCTGGCATCTCTCAGGAGAGTTTCCATAGGCACATGGCAACTCAGTTCGTCAAGGACAGTATCCGAGACCATTGATCTCATTTTGCAGCAGCCATCAAGGAGAGCTCCGGGTGATGGAAGATAAAAGGAAAAGTATGCGTATTGTTGAATATGATAATAAACATGTCTACAGCTACGGTTCTTCCTCTCCTGTTGAGTTTTTACCGAAGCCCTCAGTAGTGACAGTCGGTTCATACGACGGTGTTCATAAAGGGCACAGGATGATTATAGCCAGGATGGTTGCTGTTGCTGAAAGCCGCCGTTTGAGAAGCGTTGTTGTTACTTTTGAGCCGCATCCAAGAAGGGTGCTCAAAGAAGTATTTTCCGCTCCACCCGGACTGTTGACCACCCTTGATGAAAAAATTGATCTTCTTGACGGCGAAGGCGTTGATCTTCTTTTTGTCGTACGTTTTACTGCTGATTTTGCCGCACGAAGTTCGGACGATTTTATCAGAAATGTGCTGGTCAGACTGCTTGGCGCACAAAGCGTCATTGTGGGGTATGACCATGCGTTTGGACGCGACAGGAGCGGGGGCTGCCACACGCTTGAAACTCTTGGACGTGAGCTTGATTTTGATGTAGAGGTTGTTGACGAGGTGCTGATTGGTAATGAACATTTTTCAAGTACCCGGATAAGAACTCTCCTTGAACAGGGCAAGATTGAAGAGGCGAATGAATTTCTCGGTTCGCCCTATTTGATTACCGGAACCGTTGCTCATGGTGACAAGCGCGGACGGGATATTGGATTTCCAACAGTGAACCTGAAATTGTCCGATCCAAATAAACTGCTGCCTCGTGCCGGGGTTTATCTGGCTCGAACGGTTGTGAATGGAGAGCACTTTATAGCTATGATGAATATTGGTGTTCGACCAACGGTCTCTACTGAAGGGATTAAGACGGTTGAGGCCCACCTGACAGGATATACCGGTACTCTTTATGGGTCTCTTATCAGGTTTAGTCTGCTCAAATTTATCAGGGAGGAAAAGAAGTTTTTGACTCTTGAAGAGCTGAAAATCCAGCTTGAAAAAGATAAAAAAACGGTAGAGATGTATTGTTAATAATATTATATTCAAGGTCAACCGATTTAACATAACAAACGAAGAGATATGAGCCTGACAAAAGAATATAAAGCGGAAGTTATCAAGCAGTTTGGCGCTTCAGAAAAGAATACGGGAAAGTCCGAGGTGCAGGTGGCATTGTACACCCGCAGAATCAGTGATCTTACCGGCCATTTACAGTTGCACCAGAAGGATAAGCATTCCCGTCGTGGATTACTTATGCTGGTTGCAAAGCGTAAAAAAATGTTGAATTACATTAAAAACGTTGATATTGATCGTTATCGTAAGGTGATTGGTGAACTTGATCTTCGTAAATAAGAAGAGTCAATCTGAGTGTTTATTGCATGATTTCTGCAGGGTTACGCCCTGCAGGTTATCTTTTTAACAAAGAACGCACCAGGGAAAGCTATGTTGGAAAGTATGACCGGATATGGCAGCGCAGAGTCCGTCGGAAGTGGTGTGAGGACTTTGGTAGAGTTGCGGTCAGTGAACAACCGGTTCGCAGAAATCAGTGTCAAACTTCCCCGTCAGTTACTCTCTTTTGAACTTGAAGTAAGGGAGATGATCCGTGCACATTTTCAGAGGGGGAAAATCTCTGCTTTTATTCAGATTCAGAGTGACGAAGATCAGGCTGTTTCAGTAAGCGTTAATTCTGTCAAAGTTAAAGCCTATAAAGAGCTGCTCGACACTCTCAAGAGGGAATCTTCTCTTGATACACCCATTCTTCTTGAGCATATCCTCAGATTTCCTGATATATTCGAAAACGGAACGCCTTCACTTGACAATGTCGATCAACTTTGGCCATTGGTCAAAGCTCTTTTGCAAGAGGCGATTGTTCGTCTTAAGGCAATGCGGCGCAGGGAAGGCGAGGAACTTTCTGTGGACTTTAGTAAAAGAGTTGCAGAAATAGAGGATACTCTTGCTGTCATCACAATTCTTGCATCTGATAATCTTGAAGCGGTCAGAAAAAGACTTACAGCTAAAGTGGAGGCTATTGCAGGCAAGGATTTAACCTATAGCCGTGATCGTCTTGAAATGGAACTGATTCTTGCGGCCGACAAACTTGATATTACAGAGGAGTTGACCCGGTTTGCCAGTCATAACAAGTTTTTTCTTGAAGAGTTAAGCAATGATGAAAGCGGGACTGGCAGAAAACTGAATTTTTTGCTTCAGGAACAGTTGCGCGAAGCAAACACGATTGCATCAAAATCCCAGAATGCAGAAATTTCCCAAAAGATTGTTCAGATCAAGGAAGATCTTGAGAAAATAAGGGAGCAACTGCAAAATATAGAGTAATTCCATGGTTGAAGAGAGGCGGCGGCAGGGAAAACTGGTTGTTTTTTCAGCTCCATCAGGCACAGGAAAGTCTACCATAGCGAAGATGGTGCTTGAACGTCTGCAAAATATCAGATTTTCAGTATCCGCTACTACCCGCTCGAAAAGGGCAGGAGAGCAAGAGGGTGCCAACTATTATTTTCTCGATAGAGAGGATTTTGAGGAAAAAATCCGAAATGGCGGCTTTATCGAACATGAGTTTTTCTTTGGCAACTTTTACGGTACGCTGCTTGATAAAACATATAATGTTCTTGACTCAGGTACCAATATTTTGCTCGATCTTGATGTGAAAGGCGCGCTGAATGTAAAAAAGCTTTTTCCTGAAACTTCGTTGTTGCTGTTTTTAAAACCGCCGAGCATTGAAGTTTTAAAAGAGAGACTTAAAGGTCGGGAAAGTGAAGACGAAGATAGTCTGAACGAACGCCTGGAGCGGGCCAGGTTGGAGTTGGGATATGCAGATCAGTTTGATGAGGTGGTAGTCAACGATAAACTTGACGAGGCGGTTGCTACGGTGACGGCGATAATCAGCAAATTTCTTTCAAACACGTAAAAAAAAGTGCAATGTCGGTTAACCCAGTTGATCTGAATAAATTAAGAAGTGCGCATTCGAATTTGTATGAAACGGTGGTTGCCATTTCAAAAAAAGCAAAAAGATTACATGATGAAGAGCGGGCAGAACTTGAAGACAAGCTGCTTCCATACAAGGAGATGATCCGCAATCCAAGCAGCGAATCCGAATCTGACAAAATCTTTCCGGAACAGATTGCGATCAGTCTTGAATTTGAAGTTCGCGAAAAGTCTTCACACAAAGCAGTTGCTGAGTATTTTGAGCATAAATACGATTATACTCTGGAGAAGCCAGTCGAAAAAAAGGTTGTTCAAACAGAAGAAGATGATGAAACTGACGGGGATTAACCAGATCACCCTTCGCGTTAATGACCTGCGTATAGCCGAAGAATTTTATAGTGATATTCTTGGCATCAAAATTGATCACCGGGTTGGCGCAAATATTTCCTTTCTTCGTCTTAATTCGGACATGCTGGTTCTTGTGAAAGCTGAAACACCAGGTTCTCCTGAAGCAAGGGATATCAGGGTTGATCATTTTGGCTTCAGGCTTGCTTCAGATGATGAAGTTGACGCTGCGGCACGTTACCTTGATGATAAGGGAGTCCATATTGTTACCCGACCAGCTCATCGTCGGGAAGGCAGGGCTTTTTTTGTCATGGATCCTGACGGTAATCTTGTGGAGTTTTATTCCATGCATGAAACTGGTCTGCAGCAAGACACTTCAGATATTGATATATCAACCCCCGATTCTTTCGATATCGGCAGCCGACACAAAACAGCAGAAAAGAGCGAAACAAAAAGGCCTCGCCGTTCCAGAAAATAGCGCTGACAATCCTTCAGTCGGGATACATTCGGTTTGTTATAAGCAGCCGTTCAGCTTCAACAAGTTGTTCCGGGGTGTTAATTCCAAGAATCTCGTCTGGATTCCCGGTCTTGAAGGCGCAAACCTTGTGCCCGCACTGAAAGCAGATACCGAAAACATCAGTCAGATAGTATTCTTGCTGAGCGTTGTTGGTGTTGATCTGTCCAAGAGCCTCGAAAAGCGTGCGCGTGTCGAACACGTAAACACCGGAATTGATCTCCCTGACGGCAAGTTCCTTTTCGGAAGCATCTTTCTGTTCAACAATTTTCAGGACGCTGTCACTGTTGAACTCTCGAATAACTCTTCCGTATCCAGTTGGCTCATTAAGTTCTGCAGTCAGGACCGTTGCGGCTGCATGGCTGGAACGGTGAAAGGCAATCAGATCATGCAGAGTCTCAGCACTGACCAATGGAGCGTCTCCAGACAGAATAAGCACCTCTCCGATAAAATCTTTGAGCAGCGCTTCAGTCTGCATGACGGCATGGCCGGTTCCAAGCTGTGGTTCCTGAAGTGTTGTATATATTCTGTATCGGGCAGTGGCCTCTTTGACAAGTTCAGCCTGATGTCCCACTATGACCACTATTTTTTCCGGTTCAAGAGAGAGGGCTGTATCGAGAACATATTCGACAAGAGGACGTCCGTTGGCCCGATGAAGCACCTTTGGGAGGTCTGACTTCATTCGAGTGCCTTTTCCTGCGGCCATGACAATTACTGAAAGTGCCATTGATTTTCTTGATATTTTGTGAAGGGCATCAGAAAGAATTATGATAATGGTTCATCTGTCTCGCCAACATGGTGTCTGCTTTTTGGATTGTTTTCTCTGTCGACAATAAGAACCATCGGCTTAAAATTTCGTGCCTCAGTCACATCCATGACAGCAAAGGTCATGATAATGATCTCATCGCCAACCAGCGCACATCGTGCGGCTGCTCCGTTGAGCTGAATCTCCCGGGAGCCATGGGCTCCTTTGATAATATACGTTTCAAATCGTTCGCCGTTATTGTTGTTGACAACAAGAACTTTTTCGTTAGGAATCATATCGACCATTTCAAGAAGCTCACTGTCAATGGTGATGCTTCCTTCATATTCGAGATCACCGCTTGTCACTATAGCGTTATGGATTTTTGATTTTAAAACGTGTAATTTCATGAACAAAAATACTTCTATTGTTTTATAAATGCCTCTCCACTTCCCCGGAAAATCCGGTACTTTTTCAAGGCCTGATCGCTTTCAAAACCCTCTCCCCGAATTGTTTCATCAAGCTTTGAAATGGTAACAAATCTGTCTGAACGAATCATTTTGTCGTTGGCGGTTCGTTTGACATACTCTGTTTTTATAACAGTGGTGTTTCCAGAAACACCGGAGGTAATGATAATATTGTCCTGCGCCTCTATATCCTGATTATCATGAATAACGGCCTTCTGTGCCGTTATGATTGTCGCAGCATGGCCGTTGGCGTCAAAAAGGGTAACCTTGACTCCTCCATCAAGATGATGCTCGCTTCTGCCATTTACCCTGTATTCTGCTCCGTGTCCAGCGTCAATGACTCCACGTTTTATACCGGATTCAGTAAGGGCAATCCTGATTGTCCAGCCTTCCTGTGCGGGGTGATTAAGACCAATAAAAGCTGTATCAGGAGAGCGGCGCTGCTCTACAGGATCGCCGCAACCTGACAACATCAGAATAACGTGCAGAAAAAGAACAATAACTTTTTTCAAATCAGAAAATACTTACTTGATATTCAACTGGTTCATCACCTTGAACGTGAGATCATTTTCAGGAGTTACATAGACGGCAATACTTTTTTCAAGAACGAGACTAAATCCTTCTTTTTGAGCAATAGACTCAACTGCGGCCAACACTTTCTGCCTGATCGGGATAAGCAATTCTTGTTGTTGCTTTTCCACAACACCACCACGCCCAAATTTCTCCTGTTGATATTTTTCAACAGCCTGGCCTTTAAGGTTAAGTTCCTTTTCTTTCTGCTCTCTAACTGTTTTTGTCAAAGATCCCGCTTTTTTTCGGTAATCTGCGACAGATTGCTGATAGTCCTTATTCATGCGCTCAAGCTCTTTCTGCAGTGGAGCGACTGTTGCCTGCAGGGTTGCTTCAGCCTGTTTGGTTTCGGGCAATTGCTGGAGAATTTTTCCTGAATCGACAACACTGACCTTGCCAGCTTCTTGAGCAGCAAATGATTGGGGCGAAGCCAGTACCAAGCTTAACGCTACTGCCATAATGATACGGCGAGACATGTTCATAAAACCTTTAAAGTTAGTCATCAATTTTATGGTTTAAGTTAGTATTTGTTAATGAGTCTTTACGTTAGCGCGTATAATAGGCAACAATCATGAGCTGAAAGGTAATAATTCCTTGCTAAAAAACTATACGAAGCTGAAAAACCGGCATCTTAAAGGGTTGGGAGCTATAAAATTCTTTTCTGGAAAAACTGGCCTGGCTGTTGCACAACGGTTTCTTTCAGTTCAAGTTCAAAAAGATGAACCAGAAGTGAGGATACATCAATGGTTGAAGCAGTTGCCAGTGCATCAATATGAATTGGTTCTGATCCCATGCAGTTCATTATGGTTTTTTCCATCGTGGTAAGATGGTTGGACCGTTCTTTATTCTGTAATCCGGATCTTTCGGAACAACATTTTGCAAATTGTGGTCCGAGCTCGTTGACAATATCGTCAACGCTCATGATTCCTTTTGCCTGACCTTGCTGGATAAGCTTGTTTGTTCCCCTTGAAGTTCGGGAAAAAATACTTCCGGGAACAGCAAAAACCTCCCGGTTTTGTTCAAGGGCTGCAGAGGCAGTGATAAGCGATCCTCCTTTCAAATCTGATTCTATGACGATAGTGCCAGAAGAGATTCCTGATATGATGCGATTTCTTTTCGGGAATTTACCGGGAGAGAGTTCCGAGCCAAGCCACTCTTCCGAAATGATTGCTCCCTGTTCAATTATTTTTGGCCATACTTTTCCTTTCGGGTCGGTATAGATAGTGTCGACGCCACTTGCAAGAACAGCGACGGTAGTTCCCCTGTTTTCAAGAGCCGCCACATGTGCCGCCATATCGATTCCATAAGCCAGTCCGCTGAAAATGACAACTCCGCAGTTGACCAAATCCCGGCAGAGCAGCGCAGTTGTTTGTTTGCCGTAGAGGGATGCATATCTTGTGCCCACAACGGCCAGACCTGGATTATGAGCGGAAGGGAGTTTTCCCCGTATAAAGAGACAGGGAGGCGGGTCATAAATTTCCTGCAGAAGGGGCGGGTAATCAGGATCAAGAATGGTTACCATGCTGGCGTGGTAGCGGTGAAGCATGGCAATCTGTTCTTCAGCGCGTTTCTCAGCAGCCTGCCTTGTCGTTGTATGGTGAAGAAAATGGTGCATCTGCCGTGCCAGAGATTCACCGATTCCCGGCACATTCATAAGATCATCCACACCGGTATGCAGCACATCCGTCAGCTCAGGCAGATGCCTGGTGATTGCCTTGATTCTTGCGGGGCCGATACCCGGAATAAGAGTCAGGACAAGCAGCAGGATCCTGTTTTCCAATACTGTGGAAAGTGTCATAATAAGCGGCCGTCAGAAGTCTCTCTTGATGAGAATGTTTGCAAATCCCTGCAGGTATTCCCGTCCTTCAGCATAAGGCAGGGCCTCTATTGCTGTGAGTGCCTCCTCGGTATTACGGTTTATCAGTGCGGCTGTTTCTTGAAGGACGCCGCACCGCTTGTAGATCGCCTTTACTTCAGGAACCTTTTCGGCGCCGATGCCTTTATTGATGATGACTGACTTCAGAAGGTCATGTTCTTCGCCTGAAGTCAGATCGAGAGATCGAAGCAGAAGGTAGGTCTTTTTGCCGTTGATGACATCTCCGCCAACAATTTTGCCGGATTTGCCATTATCAGCCATGATATCAAGATAATCGTCCTGTATCTGGAAGGCTTGTCCAATTTTTTCACCAAAAAAAACCAGGGTTTGAAGCTGCTCTTCTGTTGCGTTGCCGGCAACACCGCCAGCTTCAAGAGCTGCAGAAATAAGACGGCCGGTTTTCTTTGCAATCATATCAAGATAGTCGGTTATTGTGGCCTCTTTTTTCTCTTCAAGCTCCATATCAAGCGCCTGTCCCTCACAAATAGTTATATTTGCGTGGTTCAGAATATGGATAAGTTCGGCATGGCGGTTACTTTTTGCCTGCAAGGCGAGTTCATAAGCATAGGCAATCATCATATCTCCCGAAAGGATAGCGGCATTGATGTTCCAGTGCTTGTGTACAGTAGGCCTGCCGTGACGGAGTTCTGCCTGGTCCATGATATCGTCATGTATCAGGGTAAAATTGTGCAGAATTTCAACCGCCAGAGCGACATTGAGGGCATTTTCTGAAGAGCCGCATACCGCTTCAGAGGCAAGCAGCGTCAGAAAGGGGCGGATCCTTTTCCCCTTACCTTCAAGAATATATCTTGCCGGTGAATAAAGTGTGACCGGGCTCTCCCTGTCGAAACATTTTCCGAGCGCATCATTGATCAGCGAGTGGTAGAGATCGTACTTTTTTTCTACAAGTTTCTGAGTTATGGGTATAGTCATTGTATGATGATAAGTTTTTTGTTCCGAAGCTTCTCTATGGTGGAGGCTCCGGTCAGGAACATGACAGCCCTGAGGTCGTTCAGCCAGGTTTCAATGGTCTTTTCAAGAGTCCCTTTGTGAAGAGCAGTAAGAATATATCTTGCCGACGCTGCAAGTTGTGCTCCAAGTGCCAGTGATTTGGCGATATCAGTGCCGCACTGAATTCCTCCAGAAGAAATTACTTCAATAGCCCTGAATTGGGGAAACTCTTTCTTGAGCTTACTGATATCAAGCAAGCATTGTGCGGTAGGAATTCCCCAGTTCAGCAGCTCTTCGAGAGCGGGCATGCTGAAGCGGTTGTCCTGGCCGAACTGCCGTGTATAACGAATCTCTTCTACTTTCTGCCAACTGATTCCACCTGCACCAGCGACATCAATGACTTTTACCCCAGCCTCGATGAGCTGGCGTGCGGCAGATGAGGAGATGCCGCATCCGACCTCTTTGACAATAACCGGAACAGAAATTGTTTGTGTGATTTTTGTGAGCTGCTCAAGAACATGGCGGAAATCAGTATTCCCTTCAGGCTGGAAGAGTTCCTGTGCTGCATTCAGGTGTACGATCAGTCCATCGGCTTCCACAAGCTCAAGCATGATATTGAGATCGTGCTCCGTCAAACCCTGTGCTATTTCGGGAGCTCCGATATTGGCAAAGATCTGGACGGAAGGAGCATATTTTCTTGTAACAGAAAAGCTTTTGCGATGCGAAGAATTTTCAAGTGCCTGTCGCATGCTGCCAACACCCAGTGGAATGTTGAAATGTTCAGCGGCTTCTGCAAGACGCTGGTTCAGAGCTGACGCCTCGCTGTATCCTCCCGTCATGGATGAGATCATGAGCGGCGCACCAATTTTTCTGCCAAGAAAGGTGGTTGACAGGTCAATATCTGAGAATGATAGTTCCGGCAGGGCATTATGCTCAAACTCGAATCGTTCAAGGCCTGTTGTTTTCCGATTAAAGCCAATATTGCCCTGAAGGCATATCTCTACATGGCTGTGCTTGCGCTCAATTGTTATATTGCTTTTCGTGTCGCTCATGCCGCAGGGAAAGATTCCTTGAAAGATTTGTAATTTTTCATGTTAAAAGGCTTATAACTTAATAAAAATTCTATAATTTTTCACCTCCATCTTGAATGAGGTACCATGCTGAAAACATTGTTTGATATAGCAGTGCGTCATCTCTTCGGACGTCGCCGGCAGACCTTGACCACGATTTTTGGTGTTGCTATAAGCACGATGGTGTTGATTACCACCAATTCACTGATGAGGGGGTTGCTTGACTCCTTTGTAGAGACTATTGTGAATGTTGCTCCGCACATAACGGTTAAAGGTGAAAAAACTCACCCAATGCCGCTAAACCTCATTGATAAAGAAAACTTTTCTGCTGTTGCCTTTATTGATGACAATATCCAGAAACTGGAGCGTGAAGAGGTGAGAAACTATCGCCAGATTCTTGCTGTATGCAGTTCGCGTGAGTATGAAAAAAAGGTTCTGGCAGCCTCGCCTTATGTCGAGTCACAGGTTATGGCGGTAAAAGGAAGTCGCAACCAGCCGCTTCTTCTTAAAGGTGTTCTGATAGAGAAGGAGGACGCTATCAGCGGTATCCGGAAAAAAGTGATACAGGGCGACATCACCATGTTCGAAAAAACATCTAATGCGCTTCTTGTCGGAAGGACTGTTGCAAGAGATATGAACCTTAAACTGAATGACCAGGTTGTTATTATTCCTGCTTCAGGAAAGAGTCGGCAGTGCAAAGTTGCCGGTATCTTTTTTTCCGGTGTCAATGTTGTTGATAACAGTGTTCTGGTCTCTCTGAAGCTTGGTCAGATTATTGAAGGATTGCCTCCCAACAAGGTTACAGGCATTGCGCTTAAAGTTTCTGATCCTTTTGCAAATGCCTCACTTGCCAAAGATCTGGAGCGTCTTACCGGGTACCGTTGCCTGACCTGGCAGGAGGAAAATGCAAGTATTCTTTCGTTGTTCGCTCGTATCGGCTATATCGTTTTTTCTCTGGTGGCGTTTGTAGGAGTTGTTTCCGGGTTCGGAGTGGCCAATATTCTTGTGACGACGGTTTTTGAAAAAAGCAGGGACATTGCGATTATGAAGTCGCTCGGATTTTCAGCGCTCCAGTTGGTCTGCATGTTTATTTTTGAAGGATTTATGGTAGGATTGGCTGGAGCACTTGTCGGAGGAGTGCTGGCAGTCGGATCTATAAAGTTGATGGCCAGTCTTCCAATTGAAAGTTCCCAGGGGCCACTGACTCAAACAGGGTTCAGCATGTCTTACAATCCTCTCTATTTTCTGCTCATCATCAGTATAACTGTTCTTATAAGCACACTTGCAGCGATTCTGCCCTCAGCTCGGGCGGCAAAACTTGAACCGGTCAGCGTACTCAGAGACAGCAGTCTGTAGAACTCAAAGCTTTTCCGGGCAAAGTTTGTTCCGGGTGCTGCAGCAGGTAAAGCTTATAGTAAAGCCCTCTTTTTGCAAGAAGCTCCTGGTGATTTCCGGTCTCCCTGATCACTCCTTTATGCAGCACAATAATTCGGTCCGCTTTCTGAACGGTCGAAAGTCTGTGGGCAATGATAATAGAGGTGCGCTCACTCATGAGGCGGGCAGTGGCCGCATCAATAAGTGATTCGGTTTCCGTGTCAACCGAGCTGGTGGCCTCATCAAGCACAAGAATTTCCGGATTATAGAGGAGCGCCCGGACAAAGGCTATCAACTGCTTTTGCCCGGAGGAGAGCCCGGTGCCGTTTTCAAGGACCCTGTACTCGTAACCTCCCGGAAGTTGTTGAATGAAGCGGTCAGCTCCGACAACCCTTGCAGCATCCTTTAGCGCCTCGTCAGTGACATCAGGATTGCCAAAGGCAAGGTTTTCCCTGATGGTACCTGAAAAGAGAAAGACATCCTGCATGACAACACCAACAAGTTTTCTGACCGAGTGTTCCGTTATCTGCTGCAGCGGAATACCGTCTATGGTCACCGACCCTTTAGCGAAAGGATAAAGCTTTGAGATGATATTGATCAGCGTTGTTTTTCCACTTCCCGTGGCACCCACAATAGCAATTTTTTCTCCATGCCGGAGGGTAAATGAGATATCTTTCAACACCCAGTTTTCGCTTTCATAGGCAAACCACAGATTCTTGAACTCAATGCTTTCTTTGAAAGAATCGAGATCGTTCAGTACTGAATGATCTTCAATTCCCTCTTTTTCATCCAGGAGCCGGATAATGCGGTCTGAGCTTGCAATAGCGGTCTGAATAACGTTAAAACGGTCAGAGAGATGCTGTAACGGCCGGAAAAAGAGCCAGATATACTGAACAAACGATACAACAACTCCGATAGTAAGATCCGCCTTGAGCAGCCGGACGCCGCTGTACCATATCACAAGACCGGCTGCCGCAGAACTCAGTACCTCAATCAGTGGAAAGTAGATGGAAAAATAAAAGACGGTACGGATATTGGCATCCCGGTGATCCGCATTGATGGCTGCATATTTTTCTGCTTCGCGCTCTTCCCGGTTAAAGAGCTGGACAATAGTCATGCCGGTAAGATGCTCCTGAAAAAAAGTGTTGAGTCGTGCGATATGGGTGAGCACATCCTGAAACGCAATCCGTACCCTGTTTTTGAAGGCAATGGTCGCATAGATCATCAGGGGAAGAATGGCGAGAACGATGAGGGTCAGTTGCCAGTCTATCCAGGCCATCAGCACCACAATGAACAGGAGCTGCAACAGGTCGCCCAGAATAGTGATAATCCCGCTGGAAAGCATCTCGTTCAGTGACTCAACATCGTTTGTTGTCCGGGTGATAAGGCGCCCTATGGGGTTTCGGTCATAAAACCTGGCAGGGAGCTTCTGCAGATGGGTGAAAATATCCATCCTGATGTCGAGCACCGCCTTTTGGCCGATAATCTGCGTCATCCATGTGGTGATGTATTGCTTTATGCCGTCAAGCAGAATGGCGCCTGCAAGATAGAGGCTGATGACGGTCAGTCCTTTGAAATTACCTCGGGCGATATAATCGTCAATGGCAATTTTGGTCAGATAAGGCCTCAACGGTCCAAGAAAAGAGCCTGCAATGGTGATGGCAACGGCTATTGCAACAAGTTTATTATATGGTTTGATATAGCGGAAAAGTCGGGCGATGATATAGCGGTCAACCGAACTTTTTTTCTCTTTTTGCAGCGTATCATCCTGTTGCGGCCTGAAGCTTTTTTTTGTCGAGTCATTACTCATGCGTTTCCGTGCCCGAGCCTCTCGTTTCAATTTCACCCTTCAGCTCATTGGCCAGCGCTTCGGCCTCGGCTTTTGACGGAGCTTCGGCATAGATTCTCACAAGAGGTTCTGTATTTGATGGTCGTAAGTGAACCCAACTTTCTGAAAAATCAAGTTTCAGTCCGTCAAGCCTGTTTACTTCGGCATTATGGTAATGCAAGGCGATATCGTCAAATAGGTTGTCAAGCGATTCCCGGGGTGCTTTGTCGAGTACGATTTTCTGCTTCGACATATAATAATCAGGGAACTGATGCCTGAATTGCGACAGTGTTCCACGGTGGTTTTTGCTGCGCCAGAAGGTGAATGCCTGAACAATCAGCGCTATGCCGACCAACGCGTCACGTCCGTAGTGTAACTCAGGCAGAATGACTCCACCATTTCCTTCACCGCCAATGACAACCGCTTTTTCCTTCATTACCGCGCTGACGTTGGCTTCGCCCACTTTTGCGCTGTAACATGCCACCCCGTATCGGTTGGCAATGTCACGGAGAGCCCGGCTGCTTGAAAGATTATTTGCCACAGGCCCAGGTTTGTGCTTCAGGTAAAAGTCCGCACAGGCAACGAGGGTATACTCTTCTCCGAAGAGCGAGCCATCTTCACAGAGAAGGGCGAGTCGGTCAACATCGGGATCAACAATGAGGGCAAAATCGCATCCGCTCTTCTGGAGAACCGCGATGGTGCCAGACAAATTTTCTTCAATGGGTTCAGGGTTTCGGGGAAAAAGGCCGGTTCCACCGCAGGCAACTTGCACAATACTCTCAATACCAAGCCGTTCACAAAGCCTGGGAACAATCGAAGAACCTGCACCTTCCACACAGTCAACAAGTACCTTGAATCGTTCCCTGGCAATTAAAGCCGAATCAATACAGGGCAACTGAAGGACTTTTTCAATATGAAAATTGTCATACTCGTTCTTGTGGCTGATTGCACCGATGGAATCCCACCCTGCGGTGACAAATTGCTCTTTTTCTGCAATATCAAGAAGTTCATCGACTTCTTGTGCGTTTAAAAACTCTCCAAGGTGGTTAAGCATTTTCAGAGCATTCCATGCAACAGGATTGTGTGATGCTGTTATAATCAGTCCACCATCAGCCTGTTCAGCAACAACAGCAATTTCAACGGTAGGAGTTGTAGCGACACCAAGATCAATAACATCACACCCGCACAGGAGCAGCGTATTGCTGACCAGATCACTGATAGCCTTTCCGGTTGGCCGGGTATCCCTGCCGATAACAATTCTGGCCTTTTTTTCATGATTCCGCCGTATAGTCCATGCCGCAAAAGACATTGCAAAAGCAGTGAGATTTTTTGGAGTAAGGCTTTCGCCAACAACTCCTCTTATCCCGGAAACACTGATCATCAGGCTCATAAAAGCGGGGTTATCGTGATTAAAATTTTGCGTAATATAAAAAAAAAGAGGGATGAAGAGTATACAGTGCAATGGTTGAGTGCTTCCGGTGACAAGAGAAAGAGAGACGACATCCTCTTTTTCGTCATTATTTTTCTTGTTTGCCGTTTGATTTGTTTCTTCTATATTACATGCCTTTTGTT
>JBAXFV010000007.1:0-30891 GCA_037139755.1 Chlorobiaceae bacterium | reverse complement strand
TGTTGCAGAAGGCCAACAAGCTTAAATTGCAGAGTGCTGCGTACCATGCCGATCAGCCTGATGATCTTCTGGTCAAAACTATTGCAAGCACCATTACTCCGGGATTTGACCGGCTTCTTCTGACCAACAAACCGGTATCGAACAAGGTGTTCAAGTATCCGATCATGCCTGGCAGTGAGGCTATCGGCCAGGTTATCGAAACCGGCCCGGAAGTCACTGATCTGCAACCGGGAGATTTTGTGTATGCTTTCAGGGGAGATCGCTGGACAGGCATTGAGCCCTACGCTGGCTGCCATGCGGATACCATTCCCACGTCTCGCCAGAATGTTCTTGCTCTTGGCCGTCCTCCTGTCCACCGCGATCTGCTCACCGGCCTGCTTGCCTACGCGGTCAGCGCCATTGATAAAGTGCCGCTTGAGGCTTCCTCGAAAGTTCTTGTGCTTGGTCTTGGCTCGGTGGGGCTTATGGTGTCGGAGTACCTGCACTCGCTTGGCATCAAGCATGTCGATGCTGTTGAAATTTTCAGCATCAGGGGGCAGCTCTCCCATGCCGAACATATCGCTCTCGACATTGACGATTTCACGGAAGAATTCAACAACAGCTACGATCTTGTCATTGAAACAACCGGCAGAATCCTGATGATTGAAAAGGTCACTCGTCTGATGAAGCAGCAAGCCGTGGTGCTGCTGATGGGCAATTATGAGGTTATGGCCTATGACTATCGCCTTATACAGCATAAGGAGCCCGTGATCATCAGCTCCAGTATTACCACTCTTTCTCATTTGAAGGAGGCCTCTTCTCTGCTGGAAAGTGGTAGGCTTGAAACTGAAAAGTTTTTCACCGGGGTCTATCCGGTCACACAGTTTGAACTGGCCTACCGCAGGGCGCTTGACGGCAAGGAGTCCATCAAAACCGTGTTGAGCTGGGTATAACCACTGAAAATCTGTATGCCATGGGTGTTGCTGTCCGTTTAAGCGCTGTTTCAAAAACGTTTGGAAGCTTTGCTGCAAACAGCAATATCTCGCTTTCGGTCGAAGAGGGCACCATTCATGCTCTTGTCGGTGAAAACGGGGCGGGAAAAAGTACGCTCACCAACATCATCTACGGGATGCTCCAGCCGACGTCGGGCGAGGTGGTCATACAGGGTAAAGCGGTTCGCTTCGCCTCTCCACGGGAAGCCATCAAAGCTGGTATCGGGATGGTTCATCAGCACTTTATGCTTGTCCCGGAACTCTCGGTTGCGGAAAACATCATTCTTGGCCATGAAGAGAGCGGACTTTTTCGTCCTCTTCCTCTGAAAAAGGCAAAAGCTCTTGTTAAAAAAGATGCCGAAGCTTACGGGCTGGCCGTAGATCCTGACGCTCCGGTTGCAAGCCTCAGCATTGGCGAGCAGCAAAGGGTAGAAATTCTCAAACTGCTGTTCCGTCAGGCCTCCATCATGATTTTTGATGAGCCGACAGCCGTGCTCACACCCTCTGAAATCGAGAGGTTTTTTGCTACACTCCGTTCACTCCGCGACAAGGGAAAAACCGTTATCCTCATTACCCACAAACTGGATGAGGTGCTTGCTGTAGCCGACACGGTGAGCGTTATGAGAAAAGGGGAAATTGTCGGCACGGTTCCTGCCTCGTCAGTGACCAAGCAGGAACTTGCCCGAATGATGGTGGGGCGCAGTGTACTGTTACGGGTCACCAATCCTTCGGCCTCGCCAGGAGAAACCATTCTCAACATCAAGAGGCTCAGCTTTCGCACCCCGAAAGGCGAAGAGATGCTTCATGACTTTACCCTGACGGTCAGGGCCGGAGAGATCTACGGGATTGCCGGAGTTGAAGGAAACGGGCAGAGCGAACTCTTGCAGGCGCTCTGGGGTCTTGCGCCCGAGGGAAGCATCATCTCCGGTGAAGCCACGCTCAAAGGCCGTTCGCTCATCGGGAAAAAACCGGCAGAGATAGCGCTTATGGGCGTCTCCCTCACTCCTGAAAACCGTCTCCGACATGCCGTCATCCTTGAATACACCATTGCTGAAAATCTGCTCTTCGGCAGGCACCGGGAGCCCGTTTTTCATCAGGGTATCGGGTTTGACAGCAACACCATCAAGAGCTATACCAAAGCGATGATTGCGGACTATGATATCAGGTGCAGCTCGCCAGAACACCAACCCCTCAGCGACCTCTCGGGAGGGAACCAGCAGAAGGTCGTTCTTGCCCGGGAACTCAACCGTCCCGGTATCTCCCTGCTGATCCTTGCCCAGCCTGCCCGAGGTGTTGATATCGGCGCAATTGAGACCATCCATAAAAAGATTATTGAGGCTCGCAAAAGCGGCATCGCAATTCTTCTTGTCTCCTCTGAACTGGAAGAGATCATTGCGCTTTCAACACGTATCGGCTGCCTCTACAAGGGTTCAATCCGACATGAATTCAGTCAGGAGGAAGTCTCACTCAAGAGAGAGTCGGAACATGAGTTCGAAAAAGAGATCGGTTTTCATATCACGTGAACAACCTCAGTATGATGAATTCAAAAAATCTCCGGCTTTTCATACCCGTTTTTTCTCTGCTCTCTGCGCTCGCAGTCAGCAGTCTGATTATTGCGCTGGCAGGGCGTGATCCTCTCATGATTTTTCAGAAAATGGTGCACTCAACGCTGGGCACACCCTACGGAGTCGGGCAGGTAATTTTCAGGATGACTACGCTTGTGCTTGTGGGGCTTGCCGTTGCCATTCCCTTCCAGCTCAGGCTTTTCAACATCGGTGCAGAAGGGCAACTTCTCATGGGTGCTTTCGCCGCCGCAATGACTGGCGCCATGCTTCCTGCCAGCCTCCCCGCTTTTGTTGCTGTTACGCTCTGCACTCTTTCAGCAATGACCGCAGGAGCCTGCTGGGCGCTGCTGGCGGGAGTGCTCAAGGTTCGCTTTGGAGTGAATGAGGTGATCGCAACTATCATGCTGAATTTCATTGCCCAGGGCATTACCGGATATCTGCTGACCTGGCATTTTGCGATTCCCTCGACGGTCCATACTGCCCGAATCACGGATAACACCATAATACCAACCTTTGGCGCCCTCACAGGATGGCTCGCCAACTCTCCGGCCAATCTCAGCACATTTCTGACGGTTGTTGTGGCGCTGCTCTTCTGGGTTCTCCTTTATTATTCGAGGTTCGGCTACGAAATGAGGGCGGCGGGCCTCCAACCTGAGGCCGCAAGGTATGGAGGAATCAATGCCGGAATGCACACCATCACCGCCATGAGCCTCGGTGGTGCTGCCGCAGGTCTTGGAGCTGCAAACATTGTTCTCGGTTATAAACACTATTATGAGTCGGGAATGACTGGTGGAGTCGGCTTTACAGGCATCGCTGTGGCGCTGCTCGCAGGCGCTCATCCGTTGTGGATTCTCCTCTCGGCATTTTTTTTCGGATGCCTTGAATACGGAGGACTGACGGTCAACGCCTGGATACCAAAGGATATCTTCATGATAATCGAAGCGCTCACCATCCTTCTGGTCATTTCATTCAGCGCCCTTGGAAAGCGGTTACTGTGACAATACTATTTATTTTCTTTGGAAAAATTTCATAAGTTAGGTGCCTCGATAAATCATAAAATAGAATCAATGGCTAAAATAACTCCTGAAACAGAGAGCAAGAAAAAAACTACAGTATCAAAAAGCAAAAAAGCCAAGACGGCACAAGCACCTGAAATACGTGAAGAACAGATAAGAGTTGCGGCTTACTACCGTTGGGAACAGAGAGGAAAAACTCACGGCTCACATTCCGATGACTGGTTTGATGCGGAACAGTCCTTTACCGACTGAACAGCTCTGGCTTTGATCAAATGTTTCAAGGCCATTCTTGAGAGAGTGGCCTTTTCTTATGAATAACAAGCGCCTCCTATGATAAAAAAAAGCATCGCCAGGGTCTGGGGATCGCTCTCGCTTCTTTTTGCCGGCCTGTGGCTGGTTGTGCGTATTATTCTGGAGTATTTCGGCCTGATCAGTGACGGCAACGACAGAACAACAGGCATAAAGGATCTGCGAGAGGAGTATAAGAAGGCCAACTATAAATGAAAAATATTACTCTGCCGTTACAACGGTCAATTCAACCGGCTGTTCGGGAGAAAGATAAGAACCAACCGCAGGCTTCTGGCTGATAACGGTATTGGGCACAAGAAGAGCCGAGTATTCTGTAGTAACCTTTCCCATCGTAAGACCTGCATCGGTAATAACCTGCTGTGCCTGTGCAAGAGACATACCAAGAACATCCGGCAGAGCAATTTTTTTCGTTCCTTGAGTTGATGCTTCATATCTGCCGACAATAATAGAGGCAGAAGTCCCTGACTTCACCATTGTCTGTGGAGGAATCGACTGGCTCAGCACCTTTCCGTTCTCTTCAGGATTAGTGACCGTGCTGATCTGGACACCAAGAAGCGGTATGTCCATACGGGCGGCCGCCTGACGGGCATCAAATTCCGGTCTTCCAACAAGATCAGGCATGGGAACACTGGGCTTTTCGCGCCGGTTGACGACCAGATATACATTTCTGCCTGGTTTTACCTGCATTCCTGCTTGAGGCATCTGCGAAATAACAATATTGGAATCAACATTGCTGAGGTATCTGACATGGTAGCTTTTTATCGCCTCAAACCCGGACAACCGCAATTTCTGCGCAGCATCGTCATAGTCCATGTTCGCCACATCAGGAACAACCTTGACGCTTCCCTGTGAAATATACAAGGGCATAATCAGCTTGTCGAACAGCACCAGAAACCCGAAAAGTATAAGAACGATCACACCTGTTTTTTTCATCTCACCTGTAATGGTTATTACTTTTCAATGACAACACCTGCGTCTGAGGAAACAAGAGAAATCAATATTGTCTTATCATGACAAAATCCACAAGCCGCAGCAAAGAGGTTTTTGCGGAACTATCAGGAAAAGAGCTGATTGATTCAACGGCCTTTAAAGCAAAACCTTCAGCAACTTCAGCGGCATAGTCGAGCCCCCCTTTGCCGGTAACAAACGCTATCACCTCCTCGCTTTTCATAGAGCGTTTGCGGGAACTCTTTAAAATAGAGCGAATTTTATTCTGTTCGGCGACAGGAGCATGACGAAGGGCGTAAATCAAAGGAAGGGTTATTTTCTTGTCTTTGATATCAATACCCATCTGCTTGCCCGTTTTTTTCGAATCACCGGTATAGTCAAGCAGATCATCACGGATCTGGAAAGCAAGACCAAGATACTCGCCATAACTTTTCAGTGCAGCAATGCTGCCCTCATCGGATGTTGCACTTAAAGCTCCCATGGCACAGGAAGAAGAGATAAGGGAAGCGGTCTTGTCTGAAATAACGCTCAGATAATCCTCTTCGGAAATGTCAAGACTGCGGGTTTTCTGTATCTGAAGAATCTCCCCTTCACTCATCCGGCGTACCGCTTCCGAAACGAGTTGGAGAAACCCATAGTCATTGTGTTCAAGAGAGTAAAGGAGACCCCTGGAAAGAAGATAATCTCCCATCAGTACCGAAATCTTATTTTTCCACAAGGCATTAATCGACGGCAATCCACGTCTCATTTCGGCCCCGTCCACCACATCATCATGAATCAGTGTTGCTGAATGCAACAGTTCAACCATGATAGCTGCCCGATAACTCGACTCTGTAACGCCGCCACACAACCTGGCAGCAAGCAGAACCATGGCAGGACGAATCTGCTTGCCCTGTTGCTTGAGTACATAACGGGAAACCTTGTCAACCAGCGTATTTCGAGCATAAAGCACCTGTTTGTACTTCTGCTGAAACAAGACAATCTCATCGGTTACCGATGCAGTAACATCCTTGATATTCACCAATTCCCCGGACTTTTTTCATGACAATTTCCATCAGACGACTTAAAGTATAACATTTTCAGGGAGCAAAAAAAATGAGTCAACTACATATAATAAGCTGGTGTAAAACATTTGCTTGTGTACGTGCGGCTTTGTTGCTATTATTGTGAACAAAATAATCATTTTCATCCCGACCCGTGTAATGACCCAGGAAACAGAATCGACACAATCACTGGAGCTTCCTGAAGAGAGCCAGCCGATCATCACCTCAGTAGACTCCGAACCGGACAAGGAGATGAACTTCATCGGACATCTTGAGGAAATACGATCACGACTGATCAAGTCCGCCCTCGCACTGCTCATCGTTATGACCTTGTGTGCCACTTTTGCTGATTTCTTGGTGAACGAGATCCTTATTGGCCCGCTCAAACGAAGCAGCCAATCCCTCGTACTGCAAAATCTTGTTCCTTATGGACAGCTTTCCCTCTACTTTCAGGTAGTCTTCTTTGCCGGATTCATTATCTCTTTTCCCTTCATCGCATGGCAAATCTGGCAATTTGTGGCGCCGGGCCTGCACGAACACGAACGGAAGGCTGGACGATTTTCCATTCTCTTCATCTCCCTCTGCTTCTTTTCCGGCATAGCCTTCGGTTATTTTGTCTTTCTGCCCATCTCGCTCCAGTTTTTTGCAAGCTTTGGCTCTGCCCTCATAAAAAACAATATCTCCATCCAGGATTATGTGAGCTTTTTTATTGGGACATTACTGACGGCAGGCCTGGTTTTCGAACTCCCCTTTATCTCCTATATCCTTTCCAAAATAGGACTTCTGACACCTGCCTTCATGAGGTTTTACCGTAAACATGCCATTGTTGTTCTTTTGATTGTTGCCGCAATCGTAACACCTTCAACCGATTTTGTCACCCAGCTCATCATCGGCCTTCCGATGATCCTGCTCTATGAACTCAGTATCCATATTTCAGCTCATGTCAACCGCAACAATGCCGCGCTTAAATGAGAGCAGGAGCCCCAACACGCTACAGGGCATCACCCTTGCGGAATTTGCGTCGACCGGGGTAAAGCGTCTCGCGCCACGTACTCTCAGGTGTTATCGCAGACTGATGCAGCGGCAACCAGCAGGGTGCTGTAGAGTGCTTCCGTCTCTTTTTTCAGAGCATCCAGGGAGCCTTTATTGAAAAGTACATAATCGGCTTTTGCAACCAACGTTTCCTGTGGCCACTGCGTTGCAATACGTCGCATGATCTCCTCACGCGGACCCATACCCTTCTGCACGGCCCTCTCAAGCCGATCCTTTATATCAGCCACGACAACAATCACCGCGTCAAGCCCCTCATTTCCGCCTGACTCAAAAAGAATCGCCGCTTCCTTTACCAGAATTTTTGTGCCCTGCTGTTCTGCTTCAAGAACAGCTTTACGAAACTCACTGTGCACCCTGGGATGAATAAGCCTGTTCAGGGCGTCAAGTTTATCGGGTGCAGAAAAGACTGTTGAAGCTATTTTTTTTCGATCCAGCACCATTGCTCCGGAAGCATCACAAGAATAAACCTTCGGGCCGAACAGTTCACTGATTCCCTTAATCACTTCAGGATCATGAAGCTGCAACTCCTTTGCAATCTTGTCAGATTCGAAAATCCTGCAACCCATTTTTGAGAAAAAATGGCATACCATTGATTTACCGCTGCCAAGACCACCCGTTACCCCCACAAGAAAAGGATAGGTTCGTTTCATTGCCCTGTTGCCACCTTGTTACGAATATTTGCCCGAACCTGCTCAAGCACTGATCGCCAAAGTTCAGGATTCTTCTTGTAAGCATCTATTTTGCGGGTCATACTTTCTCGAGTCAGGGCATGACGCAAAAGAAGTTCATTGAGATCAACCGAATCAATTGCAGTAAGTTCAACTCCTCCATCACGAGGCTCCACTCCGGATATCAGAAGATACTCACAGTAAAATCCAGCAACACGGATATCATCCTTATCCAGGCCAGACGTTTTTTTTTCGCTGCACCCTGAAAAGGCGTAACAAAAAACAAAAACAAAAAAAGAAGTTCGAAGAGTATCGTAATATTTCATTACCGCAAAAATGAATTTCATGTATTGAAAGAAACTAAATTTCCCTTATTCAAGTTTAAACATTTTAATTGTATCTCTTGCTTTCTATTTAAACTCTAAACAAAGTATCCTTATGGCCTATCAGCAACCAGCATTGTTATATGCAGAAAATGCACTGGAGCCTTTTATTTCAGCAAAGACGCTCGGTTTTCATTATGGAAAGCACCATGTTGCCTATATAACGAACTATAACAACCTTGTAGCAGGGACCCCTTTTGATAGCTTGACGCTTGAGGAGGTTATTGCCCTGACGGCCACAGATGCTCAGAAGGTCGGTATTTTCAATAACGGCGCACAGGCCTGGAATCACTCTTTCTACTGGAACTGCCTCACCCCAAATGGTGGTGGTAATCCTGGCGAAGAACTCGAAGCAAAAATTATACGCGATTTCGGCGGTTTCGACAAATTTAAAGATGAACTCAAGACCGCCGCTGCAACCCAGTTCGGCAGTGGCTGGGCGTGGCTTGTACTTGAAGGAGAGACGCTGAAAGTAGTAAAAACCGCTAATGCCCAAACACCGTTAACCAGCGGCCAGAAACCGATTCTTACCATTGATGTCTGGGAACACGCCTACTATCTCGACTATCAGAACCGTCGCCCCGACTATGTCGCAACCGTGATAGACAACCTTCTCAACTGGGATTTTGCGGAAAAGAACTTCAAAAAAGGAAGGGCTTGACAGGATACGACATTCCTTTAAGGAATTGATGGCTCAGGGCGCCTTGTCTCTTTTCTGCAGACAGAGCGCCCAAAAGGCATTCACATCCATGGTAGAGCTGGTGCATTATTGAGATTGACCACCTTCGCTTTTTTAGGCGTTGAAAATCTGAAAGAACGACTTGTGCGGTTGAAGGCCCGTTCATCATAGGCTATGACCAATTGCTGTTCACTGCTACTACCATCGTCATTACTCTTATAGAGCACCATCTCAATCTCTTTTGGAACAAGTGTGGTTTGACCATCAATAGTGATAGTTTCGAAATTCTTGAAATGCATTTCAGATGTTGTTCTTCCCTGCCAATCTTTCAAAAGAAGGGCGCCAAGCGTTTTATTGGAAGGATCGATAATCACCTCTTTGCTTCCCGTCGAGCTCGCAACCGTAAAAAGCAACATTCCGGAACCTTTTTTTACCGATCTGACAGCACTAAAGGGCTCTGTAAGGCTCACCAACCCCAAAAGGGATTCTGTCAAGAGCTGGTATCCTGAATTCACTCCTATAATTTTCTCAAGATTCAGATCGTTGTTCCTGCCAAGAAAAAGCCGGTTATTAAGCATATCATGCACATAAAGCGAATCCCTGTTGAAAAACATATCTGCGACAGGCCACCCTAGCAAACCTGCGGTGACAATCATCCTTGCCTCACTCCCCCGATTGATCAGGATATTGCAGAAAACTCGATTCTGTCTTTTCGGAGTTTTTATCCAGACATCAGCATAACCATCCAGCGAGTGAATAAATGGAGATGCCTCTGCGACTTCCCTATAGAGAGCGGCATGTTCTGCAATGAGAGCCGTCTGTTCTGCAGGTAGTTCCTGCTTGCCAACCGTTCGAAAATCGGCGCAGCCGGCCAGCAAAACAGCTACACAGAGTGCCCACAACAGCATTCTCTTTTCTTTCATCTCTCTATTCCTTTAACTATTTCCTTTGAGATTCATTGCTTTTGCTGCACATTGCAACAGATACGTTTGGTACCACATTTGATACTTCTCCGCTGAAAATGCCGCTTGCGCGCAAGTTAAACAAGAGCATTTCACCGGTGAAAGTTATGTCAAGGTAAAATAAAGAGATCTTAAAACACGACACATTTTTCAAGCCATGCAATCCCTCTACCTTAAGCCAAAAGAACACCACCGGATCCAGAAAGGCCATCTTTGGGTGTTCAGCAACGAACTCGCAAGCCTTCCCCGTGATATTGCTTCCGGCGAAACTGTAAAACTTTTTACACACGACAAAAAATTTCTTGGAACAGGCTTCTACAACCCCCACTCCCTTATCTCATTCCGCCTTCTTACCCGCACTGATGAAGAGCCTGACAAAGATTTTTTCCGTAAAAAATTTCTTGAAGCCCTCACGCTTCGGGAAAAAATCTACAAAAACGAGGAAACCAATGCATATCGTCTTGTGCATGGGGAATCGGACGGTCTGCCCGGCCTCATTGTGGACCGCTTCAACAAGGCAATCGTGCTTCAGGCTTTTTCGGCAGGCATGGACATTCACCTGCCGCTGATCTGTGATGTTCTTCAGGAGCTGCTTAACCCTTCTGTTATTATCGTGCGTAACGAATCTCCACTGAGAGAGCTCGAAGGGCTGGCGCTTTACAAGGATATTGTGAGAGGCGAGCAATCGGAATCGGTACAGACCATTCACGACGCTGGTATTACTTTTGAGGTCAATCTTTTTGAGGGACAGAAAACTGGTTTTTTCCTTGACCAGCGTGAAAACCGCAGAATAATCAGAAAGTTTTCAGACGGTGCTGAAGTGCTTGACGTCTTTACCAATGATGGAGGTTTCGCCCTCAACGCCCTATACGGAGGGGCTCGTTCAGCAATCCTTGTGGATGCATCCAAAGAGGCACTGCAACGCGCGGAGCACAACGCACAACTGAACAAATTTTCAGAATTCAGTCTTGTTGCTGCTGATGCTTTTGATACACTTGATCAGATGGTTGAATCGAAAGAGTCATTCGACGTTGTGGTTCTTGATCCTCCGAGTTTCACCAAGAGCCGTAAAAACCTTCCGGGAGCCCTCAAGGCGTACAAAAGACTCAATAAACTCGGAATGCAACTCCTGAGAAATGGAGGGTTTCTCGCTACCGCCTCATGCAGTCACCATGTTTCAGAAGAGGACTTCCTGCAAGCTGTCCATCAAGCCGCTCTTGCTGCAGGCTGCCAGCTCAGGCTGATCCACAAAAACTCGCAGCCATTCGACCATCCGGTACTCCTTGCCATGCCTGAAACAAGCTACCTCAAGTTTGCCTGTTTTTATGTAACACGTTGATCTCTCCAGCCATTTTGCAGCTTTCGGGCTGCTGAATGGCTGAATATAAAAACATCGATCACTTTTCTTTTTGAAGTCCTGAGATTGCGCCCCTGATGTATTCCGCCGCATCATCAATAATCTTCATAGCCTGACGAATCTCATAATCATCATCCGCATCATCCTTTGCTCTTTCCAGTCGTCTCTTCGCATCCTGAAGAGCATCCGAGGCAAGCTGCAGTTTTGATACAATGGCCATAACACTCTCCTCCTTTGGTTATAGTGAAAGCATAATCCCTATCGCCTGAAATGTACAACCGATTGTCGAGAAGTTATAATCCTGCTTCATAAAACATCCTATGCCGAAGATTCAAACAATCTTCTGTCAGAAACAGGCGTGTAGTAGTCTGTTAAAGAGGAATACGCGAATTATATCAGAAAGCACAAAAGATTGCGGTTAAGACAATCTTTTGTGCTTTTTAAGCGTTTATTAAATTTATCATTACGAATTTATCTGATTCATAATGACAAAATTGCTTATTGGCGGCTGCTCAGAATTGCTGTTAAATAAGTTTCTCTGAGTAATAGTTGACAATACGGTCAATCCTTGACACAACGCACTGACATTCCATCTTCTTTGTCTTCACCGCTTCGAACAACTGACGCATTATGATAATTAAGGACACGATACCAGGCAGACTTCGCTGTGGCTTCTGAAGAGGACCAATAATAGGCACTTTCACCGACAAAAAAAACTTTTCCACCGTCGCCTCTGAGACCAGCCGGCAATGAACTGAAATAACTACTGTTCGTGGCACTAATATTCGGCGTATTCCAGAGCGCGGAACTTGTGGATTTCATTTTTCCACCGGCCACGGCTTCTCCGCCCAAAACATCGCTCAATGCTTTCCATTCCTGATCGCTTGGCACATGCCACCCATTCGGAGCAAGACCACGAGGATCATTCACTGCATACCAGTTGTAGAGGCGTCCATATTTTTCGTAGCACCATGCTCCTTCGCCTTTTGATGCGGCATCAAGCCACTCCTTATTTGATCCGGCATATCGAATTGGATCACCGTTTCGATAATGACTCGCATCAAGGTTCTCCTGCATCCAGAACTGGTTGCCAATTAATACACTATTTACATCTGCTCCCGATGCCCAGAGATTCGATGCGGAAGTCATAACGGTTACAATGAAGAGAAGAAACCCGTACATTTTTTTCTGATTGTTTCTCATAGTTTCCTGCTGTTTAGGAGGTTAGGTTTTATTGACAAGCACTGAACGATTAAAAAAAGTTGTTGGAATGAAGATCATCTTCAATCATATCATCCTTTTCTGAAAGAAGTATAGCGCTCATAACCTTAAAAGATTCAAAAGCTTAGCTTAAAAAATGCTTAAAAATTATCATTTCATTCCAGATCAGCTTTTCTGCTGGTACTGTTTCGATAGCTTCAAAGAACCCTGTTTCTGCGCACTCTTCGAAAGAAGGAATGTTCCAAATGGTTTCTGAAATAATGGAAGGATAATGGTTTAAAATTTAAGTGCTTTTTAAGGCACTCTTCAGGCTGTTTTAAGCTATACAGACTATCTTTTATAAAATCTCAACCATTGATTATCAATACTCACAAATGTGGAAATCACTTCTTATACAACGAACCATACCCCTGTCGGTTTCATATCTCCTGCTGATTATTGCCGGAATCACACTGGACTACATCCTGCATATTGCAAATCTTGTTTGGATTGGGAGATATCTTGGAATTGCAGGCACGGTTTTTATGGCCTTATCGTTTGGATATTCCGCCCGCAAAAAAAAGCTTATCACAAACGGCGCACTCAAATTTTTTCTTAAATTTCACTGTTATACCGGTTGGATTGGAACCCTGATGATTCTTGTTCATTCAGGAATCCATTTCAACGCTCTTCTGCCCTGGGCTACAACGATGCTGATGTTGGTGGTAACGGCGAGCGGCCATATTGGACAATATCTGATCAAAAAACTCAAGGATGAGATAAAATTGAAAATGACACAGCCTGGAGTCAATGCAACAGTGGATGATCAACTGGAACAGCAGCATTACTGGGATAGCCTGACCGTTAAAACGCTTGAACAATGGAGACGCGTTCATATGCCCATGGTATCTTTATTAATCGCATTAACTTCACTCCATATTCTTTCAATATTTTTATTCTGGAACTGGAGGTAACCTTTTGAAACCACTTTTTGTTTTTATCGCTTCGGCAGTTATTCTTGCAGCTCTTGCCATAGCATACCCTGACGCACTTCTGAGCCCCGGTAAGCTCACGAAAGGTCATAAGGAGATTACCAACGATTGCCTGGCATGCCATACACCTTTTCGTGGCATCACGTCAGTTCAGTGCATCAGTTGTCATAAGCAGAGTGACATTGGGTACAAAACTGTCGCTGGAGCCGTTCTCAAAAAAAATACAGACACGGTTCTCTTTCATAACGGCCTTGCCGACAACTCGTGTATCGAGTGCCATACCGATCACAAAGGCACTTTCCCCTCTCAAGCGGTCAAGCCTTTCAGGCACACATCGCTTTCTCCTCAACTCAGGAACGACTGCATCTCCTGTCACAAAAATCAAACGCCGAAAAACACCCTGCATCAACTTGCAAAAGGAAATTGCCTTGAATGCCATCAAACCACAGGCTGGAAGTTAGCAACGTTCGATCATGAAAATTTTACTGCTTCAAGCGGAAACCAATGCATTAGCTGCCACAAGGCTGATCAGCCTGCTGACAATATGCACCGCCAATCGCAGGCAAACTGCGGAACCTGTCATAGCACCTCACGCTGGATACCGGCAACCTTTGACCATAACCGCTATTACAGACTTGACCGTGATCACAGAACAAGTTGCAAAACATGCCATACCAATGCAGGCAATTACAAGCAATATACCTGTTACAACTGCCATGAACATTCACCAGGCAAGATTGCGGAGGAACATCGTGAGGAGGGGATCTATAATTACCAGAACTGCATGAAGTGCCATCGCAACGGCAAAGCTGAGGAGGAAGAGGATTGAGACACCGTGGCGCCAGCATCATTTTTTACAACAACTCGCATCAGGTGTTGCTGGTGCTGCGGGACAACATCCCCACAATTCCTTATCCTGGGGTGTGGGATATACCAGGAGGGCATATTGAAGACAATGAAACCGCAGAGGAGTGCATTGTCAGAGAGATGCTGGAAGAGATCGAAGTTACTGTTGAGGGGTGCACCCTTTTCCGTGTCTACGAGTTTTCAGACCGGACAGAGCATGTTTTTATGAAACAAGCAGATTTTGATCTCCAGAACATTGTCCTGCATGAAGGACAAATGCTCAGGTGGTTTTCAAGAAATGAAACCAGTAAAGTCGAGCTTGCCTACGGCTTCGATGAGGTTCTTGCGGACTATTTCAACAGCAAGCTCGCCTGAGACCGGGGTCTGATGACGCTCAACGTATCGATTCAAGGAACCGCTCTGCATCAACAGCAGCCATACATCCCGTACCCACGGCAGTGACTGCCTGACGGTAAACATAGTCCTGAACGTCGCCACAGGCAAAAACCCCCATCACATTGGTTTCTGTCGATGATTTTTTGGTTTTAATGTAGCCGTAGTCATCAAGATCAAGCTGGTCTTTGAACAGTCCTGTATTGGGTGCATGACCGATAGCCAGAAAAACACCATCGCAGGCATGTTCCGAGAGTTCGCCAGTCTGAACATTTTTCAGTCTGATTCCGGTAACTTTTTCACCGTCACCAAGAATTTCCTCAACCACCTCATTCAGCATCATGCTGATTTTCGGATTTTTTCGGGTTCGAAGACTCATGATTTTCGATGAACGGAACTCTTCGCGACGATGCACAAGAGTAACATGAGATGCAAACTTGGTCAGATAAAGAGCCTCCTCCATTGCGGTATCGCCTCCCCCAATAACAAAGACATTGCAGTCGCGGAAGAAAAAACCGTCGCAGGTTGCGCAGGCAGATACTCCTTTGCCACGGTAACGCCCTTCCGACTTTATGCCAAGCCATTTGGCATTTGCTCCGGTTGCGACTATGAGTGCATGGGTCAAAAATTCTCGACCATCCTCAAGTGTCAGACAAAATGGACTTCTCGAAAGATCAACATCAGTAACGCTCCCGGTGATGAACTCCGCATCAAACTTTGCAGCCTGCTCACGCATTTTTCCCATCAGCTCCGGACCGTTAATCCCTTCAGGAAAACCGGGAAAATTCTCGATATCTGTTGTAATCATGAGCTGACCACCAGGCTGAAAGCCCTCAATAACAAGAGGTTTGAGATTTGCCCTTCCAGTGTAAATAGCGGCTGTATAACCAGCAGGGCCAGTACCCATAATAATAAGATCGCGTACGCTACTCTCCATGATGTTTTTCGGGGGGAATGGGAATTAAATAAAAAAAACCTGCTATCCCGGCGTTAGCTGGGGATAACAGGTTTTGTGGCTCCGATCTGTCAGACGAGATACTCGTCGAGTTTCTTTGAGATCATGTTCTTCGGCATGGCTCCCAGCATCTGGTCAACAACCTGGCCGTTCTTGAAGATAAGTATGGACGGGATGCTTCTGATGCCATACTTGGCCGCAGTATTCGGGTTGTCATCGACATTAAGCTTTGCAATAACCGCCTTTCCTTCGTAATCACCGCCAAGCTCCTCGATCACAGGGCCAAGCATCTTGCACGGGCCACACCATGCTGCCCAGAAATCAACCAATGCAACTTTATCTGAATCAAGAATCTCTGCCTTAAAATTCGTGTCTGTTGCCACAAGATATTTTTCACTCATTGTTTATTTATATACCAGTTTAAATTATTAATAGTCACGACATCACAATTACAATCAGTTAATCAAGAAAGTAATAAAAAATTTATTAAATAATCCGGACTACCCGGAAATCCGCACATTGTCTGGGCCCAGAATTTCCTCAAGCTTTTCAATCGTGCTTTCCGCTGCATCAATGGGGGTACTGCGTGCAAAGATAGTAATTGTTTCAATATTTCCCCCCGACTGCGCTTTAACCTCGAATTCAACCGGAGTGCCGCCCTTGTATGATTCGAATATTTTTTTTACCCTTCCAAGTTTTTCCATCTGCACCTGATCATCCGCATCAACTTTAAGAATAATTTTTTTGACCAGGTTATTTCTCACCTTTTTGATCGGCACAACATCTCTGACAAGCAGTTTGAGCATTCCGCCACTCACCTCGCCTTCGGCAACAAGCATCAGCACCTCTTCAGGCTTTATAAGATGGCCATACTGCTCGTAGAGACTGGCAAACACCGTAAAATCAGCCTTGCCCGTAAAGTCCTCAATACAGCCGAAAAGCATCTGCTTTCCTTTCCTGTCCTGGTAGGGCTTCACCGATACAATAACGCCAATAACTTTGTACTGTTTTGCAGCAACAACCTCTTTCGCCTGAAGCTGAAGAGTTGCAAAAGCCTGCCAGTCACGACGATAGGGAGATAGAGGATGATGACTCAGGTAAAAACCGACCAGCTTCTTTTCATGGAGGAGTTTTTCTGCTTCAGGCATCATCCCGGCATTCTCCATATCGGGATAGTGCTCTTCCTCAAGCTGGGTACCTTCTTCGGCAGAAAAAAAGCCGCACTGACCCAGCGTCACTGAGCGATTCTGCATCTGCCCGAATTTGATCGCTTTGTCTACATTGGCAATAAGTCTGGCACGATGCGTGTCAAGCTCGTCAAACGCACCTGAAAGAATAAGACACTCCAGCGCCTTGCGGTTCATGACTCTCAGATCAACCGATGCTGCCAGATCAAACAAATTGACAAAGTCACGTTTTCTGCGGAGCCTTGAGGTCACGACTGCTCTTGCCGCACCACCAACCTGCTTGATGGCGCTGAGCCCAACGCGGATATATGACCGCCCGTCAGCATCATCTTCAACAGAAAAAAGAGCATCACTCTTGTTGATCGAAGGGGGGAGAGTCGATATACCGAAACTTTTCGCCTCATCAGTCAAATGCTTCATCCGTTCAATATCACCTATTTCACTGTTCAGTACAGCCGTGACGAACTCAATGGTATAATGAGCTTTGAGGTAGCCCGTCCAGTAGGCAAGAACACCGTAAGCTGCAGAATGACTTTTATTGAACCCGTAACCGGCAAACTCGGCCATAAGCTCAAAAACTCTTGTTGCAAGGGTATCATGCACTCCCTGCTGAACAGCGCCCTGAACAAAATCAGCCTTGTATTTCTCCATGATTTCAGGCTTCTTTTTGCCCATAGCCTTGCGTAGATTATCTGCCTTGGCAAGCGAGAAGCCGCCCATCACCTGGGAAATCTGCATGACCTGCTCCTGATAGACAATAACGCCATAAGTCTCTTTTAAAATCTCCTCAAGCATGGGATGCATATAGTCAATAGCCTCCCTGCCATGCTTGCGGTCAACAAAAAGATCCACGGCATTGCGCCGTTCATCAATCCTCGCATTGAGCGCCCCTGGGCGATAGAGGGCGCTCATGGCAATAATATCACCAATCTGGGTTGGCTGCAGGCGCGTCATATAGCTCTGCATACCCGACGACTCGAACTGGAAAATCCCGGCCATCTTGCCTTCCTGAAAAATCTTAAAGGTTTTACGGTCAGTCACCGGGACTTTTTCAAGCTCAATATCAAGGTTGTGCCGCCGTTTGATCATCTTCAGAGTTTCATCAATGACTGCAAGAGTTTCAAGACCGAGATAATCAATCTTGAGCAGTCCGGAAGTTTCAATCCAGTTTTTGTCAAACTGGGTAACCACCTGCTTCTCATCGTGAGCGTCAGAAGCTTTTCCTTTTACATGTTCCGGTTCATCAAGATCAAACTCGTCGGCGAATTTTCTGACCTCAGTTTCAATCTTGTTGGAAACATAGAGTGGAACCTGCTCTTCAAGGGGGCCATCGGTAATAACCACAGCGCCAGCGTGCATTGAAACATTCCGGGCCCTACCTTCAAGAGCACGGGCGTACTCCATAAGCTCCCGAAGTTCCGGTGCACTTTCAGCAAACTGTTTCAACTCTCTTGATTCACTCAATGCTTTTTCAAGAGTTATACCTGGCTTGACGGGAACAAGTTTGGCAAGTTTGTCAACCAGCGACAGCGGAACTTCAAGCACCCTGCCTGCATCACGAATTGCTGCCTTGGCACCAAACGTACCGATAGCAATCACTTTTGCAACGCTCTCCGTACCATATTTTTCGACCGTATATTCAAGAACTTTCTGCTTGCCGACAGGGGTAAAGTCTATATCAATATCCGGCATCGATGAACGTTCAGGATTTAAAAACCTCTCAAACAGCAGCTTGTATTTCAGTGGATCAATCCTGGTGATTCCGGTAAGATAGGCAACAATGCTCCCGGCCGCCGATCCACGGCCGGGACCAACCGAATAGCCAAGACGCCGGGACGCTGCAATAAGATCGCTGACAATGAGAAAATAGGAGCTGAATCCCATCTTTTCGATCACACCAAGCTCCAGCTCTATTCTCGCTCGCACATCCTCCGCAGTGATTCCATCGGCTTCAGCTTCAGCATACTTTTCTTTTGCTCCTTCCCAGGTCAAGTGACGAAGATAGGCAAACTCGTCATCAAAGCCTTCGGGAAGAGGGAAATGCGGCAGAATAGGCTCTTTATTGCTGAAACTGAAGGAGCATTTATCGGAAATCAGCAAGGTATTGCTCAGTTCCCGGTATTCATCGCTGAAAAGCGCGCACATTTCATCAGAAGACTTCAGATAATGATCGCTTCCGGCAAGTGCGAGCAGATGTTGATTGGAAAGTTTTTCCTTGGTTCGGTTGGCAACCATTGCCCTGTAGCAGCCGGCATCCTTCCGCTCGAGATAGTGCACATTATTGGTCGCAACCAGTTCGATGGAAAATTTTTCTCCCATGGCAATAGTCTGCTCATTGAGCTTGTCATCAAAAGGAGTGTTATGGCGCTGCAGTTCAAGATAGAAGTTCTCCCCGAAAATCTCCTGGTAGTAGGCCGTAAAGGTCTCCGCCTCATCGATGGCCCCGGCAAGAAGCGCCCTGCCTATTCTGCCTGAGGAATACCCGGAAAGAGCGACCAGACCCTCATGACAGGTTTCAAGCAGACGGCTCTCAATATGCGGCATACCATTGACAAAACCCTCCTTGGCCGCCCTTGAAAGTAAAATGCAGAGGTTTCTGTATCCTGCATCATTCTGAACAAGAAGCACCAGTGATGGAGAGACAGGAAGGCGGCTGTGCTGGTGCGCGTCGGTTTCGAGCAGCAGAAGCTCACTGCCAATAATAAGCTTGATGCCTGCATTTTTAGCCTCGCTGAAAAGCTCCGGCATATTAAACATCGCACAATAATCGGTAACTGCGATACTCTTCATGCCAAACGTTACAGCAGCAGAAAAAATCTCATTCGGAAAAATCGGACTGCTCTGCATCGAATAATGCGTATGAGCATGTAAGTGTATAAAATCCATATCGATAAATATCAATCCTCTGAACGGGAACGAAATTTTGGCAAGCCGAAAAACAGCACACTAAAGGCATCACTGCGTTTAAGCTCCAAAGTAGTACATTTTTTCGGTTCTTTCGACCGTATCCCAACCTTCTTCTTGGCAAAATCGCAGCACATGGTTGCAGCTCATCTTTGAAACATTTGCCGAGAATCGTCTCCCTGATTTATGGCAGTAACGCTTTTTTTCCTTATTATTTATATAACTGCTTGCAGGTTTTCTTATTCATTTAAAATAATACCTCTACAATTTTGGAGCAAAACACCTACAATCAATGCCCGGTCTGCGGCTTTCCCCTCTCTCTCAACAGTGCGATATGCCCTCGTTGTGGAAACGATATTTTTGAAGATATCTCCTCTCTTGACCAGCAATCCCAAGAATTTCACCATCAGAACATAGAGGGGAAAAAAGCCGAATGGTATACTCGCTGCCTTACTGAAAAGCTTAATTTCAGCACAGACAAACCCGAACCTTCATCTGTACAAACAGTTCAGCAGCAAAGTGCAAGACAGACCATCAACAACAGTGATGAACTTGAGTTTCTTCACCGCACATCCAGAGCTGAGCTCCTGCGGGATGGCGCCTTACGAAAAAAGTGGTGGAATACCTTGACCTTTGACTGGAAAGAGGTCATTAAAACTAACCTGAAAATTGTCCGGGAGCCGTCTGACCAGGAACTGCTTGACTTTTTTGAAACAACACACCTTCGTTGTGACAACCGCAGGATTCATAATCTGCTGCCTGTCAGGATACTTGAAAAGCTTCAGCAGCTCCGCTGCGATGAGTCCCCTGTTGAGAATCTTGAGCCGCTTGTCTATCTTAAAAAGCTGCAACGACTTTATGCATTTGACTGCGACTTTTCATCGCTTGAGCCGCTGCGCAACCTTATCAGCCTGAAACTTCTCTGGATATCCAGCACACAGGTCAGCTCACTTGAGCCGATCAGTCAGCTCCTTAACCTTGAAGAACTTTATTGTTCTGAAACAAGCATCAATGACCTTTCCCCCCTGAAAGAGCTTATCAACCTTGAAAAGCTCAGTTGTTACAAAACAGGCATCGCTTCCCTTCAACCGCTCAGTCACCTCGAAAATCTTATTGAGCTTGGTATAGACAATTCCAGGATTGACGATATAACGCCACTCACGGGGCTCAAAAATCTTGAATATCTCCGATGCAATAAAACAGGAATCAACAGCATTGAACCGCTTCGAGAGCTTTCCGAGCTTCGAGAGCTAAGCATAGCAAGCACGCCGCTTGCATCTATCGATGCTCTGGAGGAACTTGCCAACCTCGAAGAACTTGATATATCGGATACCCTTGTTACCACCATCGGCCCGATCATGCACCTGCCGCAACTCGAAAAAATAGAACTCTCGACTGGCAGGGTTCCTGAAGAAGAAATTGAACGCTTTATCGAGCTCCACCCGAATTGCGAAGTGGTCCTGAAACCATAACGTGAGCTCTGCAACTCTTTTCACTTCAATAAACAGAGTACCGCTCATGGCAAAAAAAGCTTTACTTGTTGGAATTAATGATTACGCCCCAGCCGGTCCCGGAGGTCCTGATCTGCGTGGATGCGTAAATGATGTTCATGATATGGCAAATACTCTCTCTATGCTTGGCATCGTACCGGCAACCCCGCCTTCAATGAGGATCTTGACCGATTGCCGCGCAACCAGAGCCGCAATCATGGATGCATTACAGTGGCTGATCACTGGAGCAAGAAAAGGAGACCGCCTTGTGTTCTACTACTCGGGCCACGGATCACAAGTTATTGACGTAAGCGGTGATGAACCTGACGGAAAAGACGAGACCATTTGTCCACACGACTTTGCAACCGCAGGCATGATCCTCGATGACGATTTACGTAAAATCTTTTCCTCTCTGTCGGCAGGAGTAAATCTGGACGTTATTCTCGACTCATGTCATTCCGGTACAGGAACGAGAGAGCTTTCAGCCCTCGCAACCACTTCAGACGAGTTGTCTGTCTCTTACCGCTACGTTGAACCTCCCATTGATGTGAGTTTCTTTCTTGACTCTTATCCATCGCTTCCGGTACGAGGGATACTTAAACAAAGAAAAGGAGGTAAGGAAGCGATAGTTGCCCCGGGATTGAATCAAGTCCTGTGGGCCGGATGCCGATCCAACCAAACATCAGCCGAAGCTTCCTTCGATGGAGTTTACCGGGGCTTGTTTACCCTTAACTTCTGTAAAGTGTTAAGAGGTGCAGGCGTAACAATCACCCGACAGAACCTCAACATCCAGATATGCAGAAATATCAAAGCCTCGGGTTATGCTCAGGTGCCTCAGCTCGAATGTGTAGCAGCGGAATCTCTCACCGAAAAAGTATTCGCTTAAGCAGTTGGCAGCTTCAACATGACCATTTTCTGAAACACGGCATGTTGCCCCTCACCATCGGCGGGGCGACATGTCGGCAAGTCCCTTAAGTCAGCTCATCCATCCCCGTTCAAGCTCAAGGAGCAACTTTTTCAATGCCAGCCCGCCACGATAACCGGTAAAAGTACCGTTACTGCCGATAACCCTGTGGCAGGGAATAAAGACCGGAAGAGGATTCCGATGATTTGCCATCCCCACAGCCCTGGCTGCAAGAGGATTTCCGAGAGCAACCGCCACATCCCTGTAGCTCACCGTTGTGCCATAAGGAATTTCGGAGAGAATTCCCCAAACTCTATGCATAAATGGTGTCCCGGCAGGAGCCAGCGGCAGTGAAAACGCTTTCAGGCTACCGGCAAGATAACTGTCCAACTGCCGGAACGCCTCCTTGAGTTCTTCCGTTTCAACGCGTTCAATACCCGCGGGAAGTTTGTCCTTTGCAAAAAAGAGGTTGGTTATACTCCCCTCATGTTCTGCTATTCCGACACTGCCGATGAGTGTATTCTGAACATAGAGCTTCACATTTTTTCATATTTTCTGCAATTCCCCTGTTCAAGCAGGATCCGCTTGAACAGGAAATCCAAAATCGCCGGTTTTATCCAATGGTCATCATGATCTCTCCCATTCCCACGGTATCCCCTTTGGCTACCGTAATAGAGAGAATTTTTCCTGCACAGGGGGCCTTGACAGAGTTTTCCATTTTCATAGCTTCGATGATGGCCACCTCTTCGCCTTCCCGCACCTCGTCACCCACCTTGACGGCGATAGAGAAAACATTGCCCGGCATAACTGCCGGTACGGGTATCCCTGCTGATACCGCCGCTTCTCCCGGCGTTGCAGGTGCAGCGGAAACTTCCGGAGCTGTGATGGATTGTGGATTGATGGCTGAGCCTTCGGCAAAAGAGACTGTATAGGGTGAGCCATCAACAAAAACGGTAAAGTTCCCTGCCATTGAAATGACTTTTGATGCAGAAGGCACCTGAACTGGTGCTGCAGGCGGCAACTTTGAAAAAAGTTCCTCAAGGCGGTGGTTCACCTCTTTCTGATGGATGTCGTGTTTGTGTGCTTCGTGGTAAGCTGCCACCACCTCGGCTCTTGGTGTTGCCTTTATTTCAACAGCGATGTCTGCCTTGTAGCGAATGCCGGTTGAGCAGTCTCCCTGAAGAAAGGCAATCCCTTTAGCACCACAGGTTGCTGCGATAAAAATGTTTTCATCAGTCTGCGGAATATGGGCGTTCTGAAGCAGCAACTTGTTATAGGCTACGCCAAGTTCAGGGTTCCGGTCGTTGATATCGTGCACATCTTCAACCGTTGGGGCAAGCCCAAGCTGTTCTGAAGCAAGCCGTACAACCTCATCGTCGGGACGGGCTGGAGTTTTACCAAAGTAACCAAGCACCATTTTGCCATAGCCATCGGTGATTTTTTTCCAGTGACCCTGAATGGTGTTGGCAAATGCCTGCTGGAAATAAAACTGTGAAACCGGGGTCACCGATGCGCCGAAACCTCCCTTTACCACCACCTCACGCATATTGTTGATCACGGCAGGAAAGAGGTGAAGCGTGTTATTGTCGCGCATCATCTGGGTGTTTGCCGTAAGGGCTCCACCGGGCATGGGTGAAAAGGAGATCACCGGATTGACGGCTGTCGCTTCAGGGGGCATGTAGTATTTGTACATCTGATCGATAAAGAGCGCCTCAACCTCAAGGTATTTTTCCTGATCGATGTCAAGGGTGTATTCGGTACCCCTGAGCCTCTGCCACATGGTGAGAATATCAACTTCTGCAGTACCTCCACTGACGGGAGCCATGGAAAGATCAATAATGTCGGCTCCTCCGGTAATGGCGGCAAAGTTGCAGGCCACGCCCATTCCGGCGGTATCGTGGGTATGAAACTGGATTTCGGTACCTTCCGGCAGCATCTTTCTTGCTCCCTTGATGGTCTCATGAACAACCGCAGGAGTTGTTGTTCCTGAGGCGTCCTTGAAAGCGACACTATCGAAAGGAATATCGGCATCAAGAATCTCCTTCAGCTTGTCGAGATAAAACTGCGGAGTATGGCAGTAGGTTTCAGTCAAGCCTGGCGGAAGACCCATCATGGCAACAACAACCTGGTGCTTGAGCCCGGCATTATGGATACATTGCCCGGAATAGGAGAGGTTACGGATATCCATCAGGGCGTCGAAGTTCCTGATGGTTGTAATACCATGCTTTTTGAAAAGACGGGAATGAAGGTCGATAATATCGCGGGATTGTGACACAAGACCGACTACGTTGGCGCCTCTTGAAAGCGTCTGGAGGTTGATATCGGGCCCCACAACCTTGCGGGCTGTATCCATCATGGTGAAAGCATCTTCTTCGCAATAGAAGTAAAGACTCTGAAAGCGGGCTCCCCCTCCTATTTCAAAATTATCGGTACCAGCGTGAACTGCCGCCTCCAAAGCGGGCAGAAAATCTTCAGTTTTTACCCTGGCGCCAAAACATGACTGAAAGCCGTCCCGAAAAGAGACGTCCATAAATCTTATCTTTTTCATAACCCTTCTCTTTTCATTTAAATAAGCATGATGAACAGGAAAAAAAGGGCTCAGTGAGTCTCGTTAGCGAAAGTGCCAAGTTGACGAAAAGATTCCTCTTCTACCAAACTGTGCAGGCTGTTGCCATGAGCATCCATGGTGACAATAGCCGGGAATGAGCTGACCTCCAGATGCCACATGGCTTCGGGCACACCCATCTCTTCAAGAAAATCAACACCGGTCACCCCGGTAATGCAACGGGCATAATACTGTGCTGCACCTCCGATGGCATTGAGGTAGACCGCCCCATGTTCCTGCAACCCCTTGAGGGTTTTCGGGCCCATTCCACCTTTACCGATAATAGCTCTCAAACCAAGTTTTTTGATGACATCAGCCTGAAATGGCTCTTCACGAATCGATGTGGTCGGGCCGGCAGCGGTCACCCGGTAGCTGCCATCATCGTTTTTCATGATAACCGGTCCGCAGTGGAAGAGAACTCCACCTGTTGTATCAAGACCGGCGGGCAGATCATGATGCATGATGTAGTGGTGAAAAGCATCACGCCCGGTGTGCATGGTTCCGTTGACAAGTACAACATCGCCAACCTTGAGGCTGCGTATCTGCTCTTCGGTAACTGGCGCCTGCAGAACAACCTCTTTTCCGGTCAGTGGCATACCCTCACCTTTGGCCATACGTTTGATCTCATCGGCTTCCCTGTAGTACCAGCGCTCAATTGAGCCTGTGGTCGGGTCAAGCAGAACGCCAAGCCGGCGGTATGCCCAGCAATTGTAGGCTACAGAGACAAAAAAGCTTGCCGGAACACGATGTGATTTGCCGATTTTGCAGCCGAAGAGAGTGGTTTTTCCGCCGAATCCCATGGGGCCGATATCCATGGTATTTGCTTTTTCCAAAATATCCTGTTCGAGTGCATCAAGTTCGCTGTCAGGGTTTCGGTCGTCAATGGTGCGAAAAAGCTGCTTTTTGGCAAGATCAAAACCGCTGGTACGGTCGCCGCCGATGCCAACGCCAATAACACCGGGGCTGCATCCCTGGCCCTGTGCCTGATAGACGGCATGAAGCAGACATTTGCGCACACCGTCGAGATCACGCGAAGCGCTTCCCAATCCGGGAATGACATCCGGCAGTGAGTACTGAATATTCTTGTTTTCGCAGCCTCCACCTTTCAGAATCAGTTTCACTTCAATTTCATCCTTTTCCCAGGGCTCAAAATGAATCACAGGAAAATGGCTGCCAAGATTATTGCCGGAGTTTTTTCCTGTGATGGCATCGACCGCATTGGGGCGAAGCTTCCCGGTTCGGGATGCTTCCACGACGGCAGCTTCAATCTCCTGTTTCATGAGAAGCTGATCGGCGCCACGAGGGGTATGGATAAAAAAGGTTGGCATACCGGTATCCTGGCATACCGGTGAAACATTGTCAACGGCCATATCAATATTGACCGAGATCGTTGACATGGCAAGACCAGCCTGAGAGGCGGGATCTTCGCGGTCAATAGCGGCAGCAAGTGCACAACGAACATCACTCGGCAAATTGGCCGATGTTTCGGTAATAAGGGCAAGAATTGATTCCCTGAAATTTTCCATAGAATGTAGAGAACTTAAATTGAGAGAAACTTTAGATGTGGAAAGTGTCATTCCACAGTAATCTTGGCGGCCGCCTGCTCCTTGACCAGCAGTACCGGAATATCAGAACAACGAAATACCTCTTCAGCCACACTGCCCATCATAATCCTCTGCAAACCAGTTCGACCGTGAGAGCCCATAATGATCAGATCAGCACCCCAGGAGTGCGCCTGCTCAGCAATAACTTTTGGCGCTTCCCCTTTGAGAACACGAAAATCCGCATTCAACCCTTTCTTTTTCTCAGCCATGAGTACCTGTGAAAAAATGTCAGGAAGAGCATCTCCATCCTCTTCAGGCTGAGCTGCAGGAGCTGCTGGAAGAACAGAAACTGCCGATTCTTCTGGAGTGACTACGGGTTTCTCAGGAACAGCTCCGGGAGAGAGGATATGCACAAACCTGACATGAGCGCCAACTTTCCGGGCAAATTCAACGGCATAACGCACAGCATTATCCGATGTCGGGGAGTAATCAGTCGGACAAAGTATCCTTGTAAGATGTATCATAACAGTTAGTTGGCTACATGAGTGTGATGAAGGGGCATATTTGCGCAACGAAAAGCTAATTTACATTTTTTTTAAAGGAATCCATTCGGCCCCTCGATTCTTGTCAGCTTCGATTTCCTCCTGTATATTAATTCAGGGCTAATTTTTTCAGCATTTTCACCGATTACCTTATGGAATCCCTGGTTGAAGCATTGAGTCATCCTGAAGCATACACTCATGCATCAGGAACCATTGAGGTGGTGGAGACACACATTTCCTGGATTTTCCTTACCGAATCGCTTGCTTACAAAATCAAAAAGCCGGTGAACCTTGGATTCCTGGATTTTTCAACTCTTGAACAGCGACACCACTACTGCAACGAGGAGCTTCGCCTCAACCGGAGGCTGTGCCCGGAAATCTACCTTTCTGTTGTGCCGGTCGTCCGCGCTGCAGATACTTTTTTTGTTGACACCGAAGGAGAGATTGTTGACTATGCGGTTAAAATGGTACGATTTGACCGGACAATGGAGCTTGACAGGATGCTTGCTCAAAAGCTGCTCACCGTAAAACATATTGACCATCTTGCCAGTATGATCGCGCGCTTCCATACCTCGCTGCCCTCAGTGCCAATAGAGAGTAGTTGCGGCCATCCGGATAATCTTGTCAAGCCGATGCTTCACAATTTTACCGCTATGGAGTCGATTGCGTTAAACCAGACAGAAATTGATCAGCTTGAAGAGCTTAAAGTGTGGACCATTCAAGAACATCAACGCCTCTACCATCTTCTTCTCCAGCGAAAGAGCGGAGGGTTTATCCGTCAATGCCATGGGGATATGCACACCGGCAATATGGTCTTGTGGCAAAACCGGATTTTTCTCTTTGACTGTATTGAGTTTAATGAGCAGCTCAGCAATATTGATGTCATCAGTGATCTGGCATTTCTATTTATGGATCTTGACCATGGCAGAGAGCCGCGACTCGCCTGGAGACTCCTGAATAACTACATGATGGAGACTGGCGATTACAGCGCTCTCTCTCTCCTGCTCTTTTATAGCCTCTATCGGGCGATGGTACGGGCTAAAGTAACTGCCATCCGCTATTCGCAGACCAGCGGCCAGGGTACCGGTCAACAGATTCTTGAAGAACATCGCTCATACATCCGGCTTGCACAGGGCTACTCCTGCCCCAAAAAACCTCTTCTCATCCTGACCTGCGGAGTTTCAGGAAGCGGGAAAACAACTGTTTCGAGTGACCTTGCCCAGTCGCTGCGGTGCATCCATATCAGGTCGGATATAGAACGAAAACGGCTTGCCGGACTCAAGCCGCTTGAGCGAAGCACACAAAACAAGTCGCTCTATACGGATGATATCAGCCACCAAACCTACCACCGACTGCTTGATGTGGCCAGACTCTGTATTGAAGCAGGGATATCCGTCATAGTGGATGCAACATTTCTGAAGGCTGACAATCGGAAACTGTTCATGGATCTTGCCGACACCCTGAACACTCCTTGCAGGATTCTGCGTTTTTCAGCTCCACAAAAGGTGCTCATGGAAAGAGTACAGCAACGCTCTCTGAGAGGAAACGATGCCTCAGAGGCAAACACCGAAGTGCTTGCTTCACAGCTCGAAAAACAGGAAGCTTTGACAGCCGAAGAGAAGGAAATCACTCTTGAAATTAACACGGATCAACCTGTCGACGCAGCAGCCGTTGCTCCGCTGCTGCAATCGGTCATTGCCTGATGAAGGCTACATCAGAATATCGGGGAAGGCAAAATGGATGACATAGCCAGCCACAAAACTCAGGGCTGCAACGGTAAAACTCAACCCGACCATTTCCAAAAAACGGCTTTTGAAAGGCAGGTCACGGGCAACGGAAATATAGTAGTTGAAAAATCCGATGATGCATATCGCAATAAAAAATGAGAGTCCGAGACAAACGTAGCGATCTTCAAAAATAATATAGGGGGCGATCAGCGCCAAAACGGTAAAAATATAGGCAATACCGGTATATAATGAGGCTACAAAGGGGTTCTTCCCGCCCGGATCTGATTTTGTTGAAAGGTAACCTGATGCCGCCATGGAAAGAGCAGCAGCAATGCCGGTAATGGAAGCAGTCAATGCAACAACGGTTGTATTGTGAAGGGCAAACGTAAGGCCAGCCAGCACCCCCATCAGCTCGACCAGTGCATCATTCAGACCAAGGACAATGGAACCGGTGTATTTCAGCCGATCTTCATCAAGCAGCGTCAGCAGTGCCTGCTCATGCTCTTCCTCATCACGGACAATACCGTTGATCTCCTTGAATGAACCCGGAATACGACTGTAGAGATCATGTGTCCTTTTTTCACCGTTTTCCATCAGCTTGATGCCAAAAGTAAAGCCGAACACCATACTGACCAGCGTGTAAAACCATACCCTGAAACGATCAGGACTGATATCTTTTCTGGTATAATTTTTCCAGACGTTGTAATGACGCATCTCATCGTCAGCAATCTGGGAGAGTATGCGGCGGTTTTTAACCCCGCTTACCCTGCTGGAAAGATTATTATAAATATGATGCTCGGTTATCTCGTTCTTCTGAAATACCGCAACAACCCTTTCATCAAACACCCTTCCCTTGTTCACAAATGCACTGTTTAAAAATTTTTGAATCCTCTTATCTGGAAAGAGTCGCCGCCTCAATCAACTCGTTCATTCTTGACAAAAATGCAGTTGTCGAATCAAGGCCACCCTCCAGAAACAGAGCCCCTTCATAAAGCTGGTTCATGACCGTTCTGATCAGAGGATTATTTGCATCAGAAATGATCATACCGGCAAGATTACGAATAATCGGGTGTGACGTATTGACCTCAAGAATCCTTTTTGCGGCAGGCATGTTACTCTGCATCATCTTCATCATCTTTTCCATCTGGCTGTCGAGACCATCCTTTCCGCTCACCAGCGTTACGGGAGAGTTGACAAGCCGGTGTGACTCAATGACATCCTCAATCCCTTCACCAAGGGTTTCGCGGAAGAGCTGGAGCACCGGAGCAAGAAGATTCTCTGCAAGCGGTTCGGCCTTCTCCTTTTTCTGCTTCGAAAAGTCAATATCCGCTTTTTCAATCGATTTGAGAGGCTTTTTGTCAAATTCGTGAATCGAAGGAATGACAAAAACATCAACCGGATCGCTGAGCAGCAACACCTCGATGCCCATATCCTGGAAATACTCAAGATTAGGGTGTGCAAGAAGCTGACTCCGGCTGCTTCCGGAATGATAGTAGATCTCTTTCTGGTCTTCGCCCATTCTTTCCGAGTACTCCCTGAGTGTCACATACTCACCCTCTTCCATCTTTGTACTTTCAAACCGAAGAAGCTCAATAAGTTTGTCACGATTGGTAAAGTCCGTATTCAGGCCAATCTTGATAATGGGACCAAATGCCTTGTAAAATGTTTTGAACTTTTCAGGCTGCTCTTTGGCAAGTGTTTCAAACCAGCCGAGAATTTTGGTGGTAAGAATCTGGCGTATCTTGGCCATGACCGGACTTGACTGTACCACCTCTCTCGACACATTGAGCGAAAGATCTTCCGTATCGACAACGCCGGCTATAAAACGAAGGTACTCGGGCAGAAGGTCACGACACTCATTCTGGATCAGCACTTTTTTGACATAGAGCTGCGGGCCCCGGTTTTCAAGCTCACTCTGTCGATAAAGCATCTCCGGGGGCGCCTCTTTTGGCAGAAAGAGTAGTGCCTTGAAGGTCACCATACCTTCAACTGAAACCGGCAGAAAATCAAGAGGATCATTATAATCGTTGGCAATGAACTTGTAGAACTCATTGACCTCTTCATCCTTCAGTTCACTTTTGGAACGCTGCCAGAGCGCCGTAATACTGTTGACCTGCTTTTCGCCCAGGTATATCGGAAAGTCAACAAAGTTGGAGTATTTTTTGATGATCTGCTCAACGCGGTACTCTTCAGCAAACTCTTTGTGCTCCTCTTTGAGCCTGAAAGAGATTTTGGTACCACGTCCAGCTTTATCAATTTTTTCAATCGTATAGGTACCCTGACCACTCGAGCGCCAGCGGTAGCCCTGCGAATCAGGCCGTGCGCTTCTGGTCTCAACCGTGACCTCTTCGGTAACCATAAAGACTGAGTAGAAACCTACACCAAACTGACCGATAAGGTTGCCGTCAAGTTGTTTCTGCTGCTCTTTCAGTGACTGCATAAAGCTGAGTGTCCCTGACTTTGCTACCGTTCCAAGATTTGCAATCAGCTCCTCTTCCGTCATGCCTACGCCACTGTCTTCAATGACAAAGGTCATCTCTTTGGAATCGATGCTGATTCTGATGGCAAGTTCAGCCTCCCTGTCAAGAATGTCCTGATCAGTCAGTGCATTGAAACGCACTTTGCTTAACGCATCAGACGCATTTGAA
>JBAXFV010000006.1:0-31021 GCA_037139755.1 Chlorobiaceae bacterium | reverse complement strand
AGCGTCCGGTTGTTACCGTGCTGATTTCGTTGCCGAGTTCTTTGAGCTGAAGCCCAGCCCTGACCAGATCGGGGTGAGACTGCATAAGCGGCAGAACGCTGGAAGTGCCCGCAAAATCAGGGGCAATGAGAAAAAAGAGATGCAGGGCATGGCTCTGGAGAGTTTCGCCGTGCATTGCCAGCAGCCTTGTTTTTTCTGCTGCAACCGGAGGCACAATATCCATGGCCCGCTCGACCGCCCTGATGCTTGCAAGCGAATGGCTGATGGAGCAGATCCCGCAGATTCTTGAGGTTAGAAAAGGAACCCGCTCGGCGCTCATCCCCTTGAGCATCACCTCAAAAAAGCGTGGAGTCTCCACAATAGCCCAACGGGCATCAACAAGCTCGCCATTCCTGACCGTGATCTGGATGTTGGCGTGTCCTTCCACTCTGGTCAGGTGATGGATATCAAGTGAGTAGTCACGTTTCATCAGTAGCGAGTGGTTCAAAGGCGTTATAAAAAGTCAGCTTTTCGTGGAGGTCGTCGAGGCTTAGTCCTCTCTCGGTTACCAGTTCAAGAAAAGCGGACATGTTCAGCTCCTCAGCCGGGCCGCGGCATCCAAGGCAGGCGGTTTTTCCGGTTGTGCAAACCGCATTGCATCCAGCGCGGGTAATAGGTCCAAGGCATATTTCGCCAAGGTCAAAGAGGCAGGTGTTCAACTGCTGCTTGCAGTCCACGCAGACCGGGTATGTCGGCAAGCTGACCTGCGAACGGGTGACAATACCGACCAAAATCTGTTCCACCTCATCTTTGGAGACCGGGCAACCGGGGATCGAGTAGTCAACCTGAACGATGTCGCTGATTTTCATGGAGGGCATCGTCTCGACCGCTTTGCCATTATAGACCTCCCGGACGGCCGCCTCCTGCGGAATGCGGTTTTTAAGACTGTTGACTCCGCCGAAACAGGCGCAGGTACCGAAGGCAACCAGAACTTTGGCCTGCGCGCGGATGGCCTTCAAGCGATCAATCTCGTCGGGGCGCGTGATGCTTCCCTCGACAAGGGCGATATCGTAGTCGTCGAGCCGCTCCGAGGATATTTCCCTGAAGTTTCGGATATCAAGGAGGGCGAGAAAATCAGGCAAGGTCGATTCCTTGTTGGCCAACTGCAGTTGGCACCCTTCGCAACAGGTAAAGTCGAACGATCCGATCTTCACCTTTTCCATTTCAAAACCAAGATGGTTCATAAGTCTTTCCCTAAATCGCTTCCTTGAGGTTCATGACTGACCAGTAGTCGAACACCGGGCCGTCGAGGCATGTAAAGGTGGAACCGACCATGCAGCGGCAGCATTTGCCCATGCCGCAGTGCATGCGGCGCTCCAGCGACACAAACATCCGGTTCATCGGAATGCCCAGCCGGTCAAGGTGGCTGCAGACAAACTTGAACATGACTGGAGGACCGCAGACGATGGCGTAGGTTTCCTTTGGATCAAAGGTGAATTCGTCGAGCAGGGCGGTGATCATACCGGTTCGGCCTGTCCAGGATGCATCAGGTTTTTCGACGATGGTGCTCATCTGCACATGGCTGACCTTCTTCCACTCCTCAAACTGGTAGGTGAAGAGCATCTGTGATGGTTCTTTGGCGCCGTACAGAAGGAAGACCTCCTTGTATTGGTCGCGATGGTCGTTGATCCAGAAAAGGGGTGCGCGCATCGGGGCTATGCCAAGCCCTCCGGCAATCAGGAGTACGTTATGTCCCTGCATCTCCGCCATCGGAAAAGCTGTTCCAAAAGGCCCTCTGACGGAGACGAATGCCCCCTGTCGAGCTTCGAAAAGCGCTGAGGTTACGTGGCCAGCCTTGCGGATGCAGAGTTCGATAAATTCGTTGTTGCTGGTTGAACTCGAAATTGATATCGGTGCTTCACCGTATCCCGGTACCTCGAGCATGAGAAACTGTCCAGGCCTGAAGTTGAACACTGCCCGCTCAAGCGGATCGATGATACGGAGCTGGAAGAGCCGTTCAAGGCCGGAGAGCGGCACGATGTTGGTAATCCGGCACTTGTAGCCCCTGTCGGTGATCATGACCTCTGACTTTTTCTGAAAATCAGGGATCTTGACGGCGAAAGGTTCACGGTTCAGGTCTTGTCCGGGGATGGTGAAACGCATATCATGCATGATTCTCGCTCTAGTCTGAGGTCGTTGATGACGTCTTTAGGGTTGATGTCGGCAAGGCAGGCCCGTCCGCAACGGTTGCAGCCGACGCAGATCTGCTGGTTGTCGTTGGCCGCAAATCCACGGTAATGGTGGTAATAACGATATTTGAGGCGGTCGCCGTTTTTCGGTCTGAAGTTGTGCCCGCCGGTGACCTGCGCGAAATCAACCAGATTGCATGAGTAGAGATGGTTCTGCCGTGTCGAGCCTTTGAGATCAACATCAAAACGCTCTTCCACGCTGTAGCAGTAGCAGGTCGGGCAAACCATTGCGCAGGAACCGCAACTGAGACACTTGTCGCCCCATTTCTGCCAAATCGGAGAGTCAAATTCAATGTCGAGGAAACAGGGCAGCCCGGACACCTCGATCCTGGTTTCAAAGCTGTTCTTGATGTTCTTGCGCCGTTCGATCAGGCTGCAATTATTCTCATAAGTCGGCTCTTCGATCCTGAACTCCTTGAGGAAGTTGAATGCTTTCGAGGAGTTGATAGAAAGGTAATAACTGTCGCCGATGTCTGAGCAGAAGAGGTTGAATCCATGATTGACAGTGTGCCGGTTCATCGAATGGCAGAAACAGTCAGGCTGCGGCAGGTGGTCCATGCCGATGATGAAGGTATTTTTCCGGCGTGCCAGATAGTAGGGAGAAGGGTAGGCACCATGAAGCATCACATCGTCAAGGATGTTGACCGCATTGATGTCGCAGGGTCTGAGCCCGATAAGGATGATGGGGGGAGCCTCGTACCGGATCTCCTGTTCCCAGTTTCCGTCGCTGAAGTTGAAATGGGAGAGCTCGTCGCGGTAAGGCAGAAAAAAGTGCTTGGCCGATGAGTGTGTGACCGTGTAATCAAACTCGATTTCGTCGACCGATTTGACGGGCATAAACTGATAGATCGGTTTGCCGTTGCTTCCGGTATCTACCTTTCGAGGTCCGAAGGAGCTGTTATTCTGGACAAGTGCATCAATAAAAGCTTTGAACTCCGTTTTGGAAATGACTTTGTAGATCATTGCTCATGTTCCCGATTCAGGCATTGCAAAGAAGCGCTTTAACAACATGGAAACACCTTACACCCAAAGGTAAACAAAAGCTTTTTGCAAAGCAATTAACAACTATCTACAGCACCATGGAACAAGAGTCTTATTTTCTTTTTTCAAGCAAATAAACTTTGTCGTTTCTTCTTACTTTTTCACATTTCAGGGTAACGTTGTCGCCCTTGACGGCGTCGATATCTGGCAGGTCGTTCGTGAAAAAAGCTTCAGCCATCACCGTAACAACCCCTGTTTTTGGTCCAAGAATAGAGAGTTTGTCGCCCTGCTTGAGGCCACGGGAGTAGATGAGCATCTCTGCCACTCCCGCCTTTGGATAATATTTCTTGATCTCACCGATATAGGTTTTTTTCTCCTGAGCCAGTGAGCCATACTCTCTTGTCCAGGCTTCAAGAGGTTTTCCAAAATAAAACCCTGTGGAAAATCCACGGTTATAGACCTTGGCCAGCTCATGCTTGAGGCTCATGGTCAGTTCACAGTATGTATTCCGGAACTCCGGGTCAGTGCGATGGCGGGTACAGAGGTCGAGTGCCTGGCGGTAAGCGGTGGTGGTTGTATGGACATATTCAGGACTGCGGCTCCTTCCCTCAATTTTGAATCCGCTGATTCCAGCATCAATGAGAACATCAAGAAACTCAATGGCACAAAGGTCTTTCGGGCTCATCACATAATCAGTGCCAAGCTCAAGCTCCTCGTTCTCTTCCGGATCAGTAATAAGGTACTGTCTTCGGCAAGGCTGCACACATTGCCCGCGGTTTGCCGATCGACCGAAAAGCTCCTGCGACATAAAGCAGCGCCCTGAAACGGCAACACACATCGCGCCATGAACAAAGCACTCGATACGCACAGCAAGCCCATCGGTCCTGATTTTTCCGGTGATATGGCGCACCTGATCAAGCGTGAGCTCTCGCGCCAGCACAATCATTTTTGCTCCAAGAGATGCATAAAATTGAACGGCACTGTAGTTGCTGACCGATGCCTGCGTTGAGATATGAAACGGCATACCAATCTTCCGGCACGCTTCGATGACCGCCATATCCGAGCAGATCACAGCATCAATTCCCGCCGTTCTGGCCGCAGTGACCGTCCGGGTCATCTTTTTCAGCTCACCATCATAGACTATCGTATTCAGAGCCAGATAAGCCTTTGCTTCGTACTTATTGCAGAGATCTCTTACCACAGGGAAGTCAGCCGAGTTGAAATTGCTGCTTCCGGCCCGCATATTGTAGCCCTCAGCACCGAAATAAACGGCGTCGGCCCCAGCCTTTAGTGCAGTTATCAACGAGGTCATGTCGCCAGCGGGGGAGATGAGTTCAACAATTTTTTTTATGTCAGAACCCGCCTGAAGCGACGAGCTCAATCTCGCATTGGTCAAGGCCATCGGTGATTTCCTTTCGTCTGAAGGTGTGGTTGTGTTGAGCTGACAATGTACGCATGAGGCAAGAGAAATCAAGTGTCGAATTTGATTTACGGTGTAAGGGGAGTTACATTACTGAACAAAAGTGTGGTGAATTCTTAGGGTTTTTGCTTCGGTAATTGCTCTCGAAGCGCTTATCACTCTGTGCGTCGGAAATAAGTTATTGCATTGATCAATGTCAACTGTTATAAAACAGCACTATGAATGAGCGTTTTTTCCTGAAACTCCTTCTCACTCTATTCTCAGGACTTGTAGCCGCAGAGTTGCTCGTGGTGGTGCTGTTTGGCTTCAGGCTGGAGCTGATGCTGTTCTGTTTTATTATGGCAGTTGCCTTGACGGGCATTCTTCTGGTCGTGCGACTTCTGCTGCAGCAGCCTCCTGAGATGGACTCTGTTTCGATACGGCGTGAAAGGGAGAAGCGTACTGATATCATGCGGGATCGGCTCAGGGAATACAGTGTGGATGAGGAGTTTCTTGGCGGGGGGGCTGTAAAAGGTGCAAAAGAAAATTCTGTTGCATCTCCGATAACCACTGCGCAAAAAAAACGCAATTATTCAGCAGGTGAACCTGCGGTATCTCTTGAAGAGGCAATCAGGGTTCACGCGGAGATGTACGGGGGGCTTGGGCCGTTGCTTCAGATGATGGAAAAAATTGATGAAGCCTCTTTTTGCCGGTTGGTGAAAAAAGCTGGTCTGGGTGAGCTGTCACGGGAGGAGGTAATGTGCAGGATTACGGTCATGATTGAAGCATCCTCTTCTTCGATTCGCGACACAAAAGGAGTTGACGGCGGGGAACAGCCGTCTGTTCTCGAAGAACACTCAATGGACAGGGAGAGTTTCGATGAGTACATCCGTCGTTGTATGACCGGTGCAGCAGATGATTCGAAGGACGCAGATGGATTCTCCGTTGAACTGGATAGCGAGGCTCTTTCACGGGGCGCTGGCGTTCCCCCTGCTGATTTTTCCCATGATCCGACATCGGTGATTTCAAGTCTGAAAAGAGCCGGAGCGCAGTCATGAATCTGGTTGCGTTAAGCAAGTCCAGACTCCGGGACTTTGTAAAACTCCACCAAAAGAAGTTCAGGGATTTGCAAGGGCTTTTTCTTGCCGAAGGGCTTCGTACGGTCAGGGAGCTTTGTCTGAACCTGCCTGACGAAGAGATGCTTGTTGCCTTGCTGATCAGGGAGGGAGAAGCGGATGTTGCCCGCTTCGCTCAAACGTACAAGGGAAAGGTTTTTTCTCTCACCGAAAAAGAGTGCGATCAGCTTGCCCAGACCTCGACTTCCCAAGGAATTTTTGGCGTTTTTCGCCAGCAGTTGCCGAAAGGCTATGAAGGTAAGGAGAAGCCGGGGCACTCACTCATTGTTGCCCTTGATGATGTTCAGGACCCGGGTAATGTAGGTACGATTCTCAGAACGGCAGTCTGGTTTGGTGCTGACGCAATGATCTGTGGTGTCGGCACCGCCGACCGGTATAATGCAAAGGTTGTACGATCATGCGCGGGAAGCATCTTTGCGCTCCGCCATTACGGTGTGGAATTTCTTGCTCATGAACTTCATCGTCTTCAAAAACTTGGTTATACGATAGTCTGCTCGTCGCTGGAGGGAGAGGATTTCAGGGAGTTCGCGAGCTGGCCTGAAAAAATGGTGCTGGTGATCGGTAATGAGGCCAATGGCATCAGTGAACCGGTAAAAGCGATGGCGGACTTACTTGTCAGGATACCGCATTGTGGTAAAAAAGAGCAGGTCGAATCGCTCAATGCCTCTATATCTGCCGCTATTCTTATGGAACGTTTGGTGCTGCACTGAAGGTCGATTGTTCAGGCGTCTTCGGCAAAAAACCAGTCATCCGGCTGAACCCCTTTTTCGTTACATTGCAACAAGAAGTTTTGGCAGCAGGAGTGTGATGGTAATGGTTTAGAAACATCTCTAATGCAAAAAGATAAGGTGTTGCCCGAATTGGCGTTGTTGAGAGAGACGTTTCAGCAAGGTATAACCCGTGAATTGAAGTGGCGGCGATTGCAGTTGCTTGCACTTGACACGTTTCTTGTGGAGCGGGAAAAAGATATTGCAGATGCGGTGCATGATGATTTCAGAAAGTCGGCAGCAGAGACTTTTTTAACCGAAACAGGATATCTTCGTGGAGAGATACGCTTTGCCCTGAAGCATCTCAAATCATGGACGAAGCCCCACAGGGTCTCTGTACCTCTCATCTATCAGCCAGCCAAAGGCTATTACTTTCCAACACCTTATGGCGTTGTCCTCATCATCGGGGCATGGAACTACCCGCTGAATCTTTGTCTTGCTCCCCTCGTCAGTGCTCTTGCAGCCGGAAATTGTGCAGTTATCAAACCGTCAGAACATGCTCCGCATACCTCATCTATTATTGCTGAAGGGTTGGAGCACTATCTTGATCGTAGCGCGGTATGTGTGATTGAAGGTGGTGTGCAAGAGGCCAAGGCCCTGCTTGAAGAGCGGTTTGACTATATCTTTTATACTGGTAGCCAGGCGATCGGCCGTGAGGTTATGTCTTCTGCGGCAAAGCATTTGACTCCGTTGACCATGGAACTTGGAGGGAAAAGCCCCTGCATTGTCGATGAGAATTCGGATATCCGGGTGGCGGCTCGCCGCATCGTATGGGCCAAGTTTCTGAATGCAGGCCAGACCTGTCTTGCGCCTGATTATGTTCTTGTGCATGAGAAGCGAGAGGCTGAACTTCTCCGCTCAATGCGGGAGGCCATAACCGCTTTTTACGGTGATGATCCCCGGCAGAGTCCTGATTATCCCCGCATTGTTAATGAGCAGCATTTCAAAAGGCTTGCAATGTTTCTTGACGATTGCTCGCTCTGGAGCGGGGGTGAAACTGACTTTAACGAACATTATGTCGCTCCGACGATACTTCGCGGAGTGACGCCGACTTCCGGGATCATGCAGTCGGAGATTTTCGGCCCTTTGCTGCCGGTTATTGCTTATAAAGAGCTTGAAGAAGTGTTTGATATCATCCGAAGCACAAAGGAACCGCTGGCGATCTATCTTTTTTCTTCTGACCGGGATGTGCAGGAGCGGGTAGTGCGTCTGTCACGTTCAGGTGGAGTGTGTATCAACGATCTGCTTTTTCATGCGGCTCTTCACACTCTTCCTTTCGGCGGGATCGGCAGCAGCGGATTTGGTGCCTGTCACGGCAAGGCTGGCTTTGAAACATTTTCCTTTAAGCGAAGCGTGCTGAAAAGAGCACTCTATCCAGATCCTTCTCTGCGTTATCCACCTTACAGCAACAGAAAGTTCGGCTTTCTCAAACAACTGGTCTCTTTTTTTTCTCTATGAAACATACTGCTCTTGCGCTGGGAGGTGGTGCCGTTCTTGGTGCTGCCCATGTTGGAGTGCTGAGGGCACTGGCCGAACTGCATATCCCTGTTTCGATGATCAGCGGAACCAGTATCGGCTCTTTTATTGCGGCGCTACACGCCTTTGGTAAAAGCTGGCAAGAGGTTCGCGACATAGCTCTCGATCTTGACTGGCTTGATCTTTCGGGTCTGGAGCTTTCACAGTATGGCCTTCTGTCGAATAAAAAATTTGGTGGTATTGTAACCGAATTGCTGGGCCACAAAAATATTGAGGATGCTCCGATAGCACTTTCAATGATTGCTACTGATATTGGGACTGGCCAAAAAGTAGTCTTTACTGAAGGTGACGTGGCAACTGCAATCATGGCAAGTAGTTGTATTCCCGGTCTTTTCAGGCCAGTTGAATATTGCGGAGCGCTCCATGTTGATGGCGTTCTTACAGAAAATGTTCCTGTTTCCCCTCTCATTGACAGTGGTGCTGAATCTATCATCTGTGTTGATCTTCTGGCTCGCCATGCCTTCAAAAAACCATCCAATATTATAGGCCTTTTGCTGAATGCCTTTTACACAACCATCACCAATACGACTGCCTTGCAGACAGAGATGGTAGATTTGTGTATTTCGCCCGATCTTTCGGAATTTAACCTGGTCGATTGTTGTCAGATCTCTGATATTATTGACGCGGGGTACCAGACAGCTCTTCCCGCACTGAAAAGATGGGCTTACGGCAACTGGTAGTCGTTCGGCTTGGTCGTCTTGCTGTAATGTGTTACTTTTACATCAAGAGCTGTAGTGCAGGTAGTTTTATAATAAACGATGAAAAACGAGAACCGGTAATGAAAATAACATCTGCGGGACTTATACTTTGCTTTATGGTATTCGCCTGTTCCCCGCGTTCAGCAAATGCAGCAAAGCCTTATTTGAGCGGTTCCGCAGGTATTGCTGTATTGGGTGATTCTGATAATACACCAAGATCTTACGATACCGGTTATAATCTTGTTGGAGCCGTTGGCCTTGACAGTGGTCTCTATCGACTTGAAGTTGAACTTGGAAGTCAGAGCAACGGGGTTAAGGATAGTCTCAAGGATGTGTCGATGGCTACCTGTATGGGTAACGGCTATATAGAACTGAAACTTCCTCTTTCTTCTTTCAAGCCATTTGTTATGGGCGGGGTTGGTGTGGCGAATGTTGATGAAAATAATGGCTCGGGTATTGACGTTAAAGACAGGGTATTTGCCTGGCAGGTCGGCGCTGGAGGGGGATTCACTCTTGTCCCTCTTGTAACCCTTGATGTGCAGTATCGCTATTTTACAACAGCCACTCCTGAATTGGCAGGCAGAAAATATAGTATTGGCACCAATAATCTCATGCTCGGCCTGCGGGTCGGCTTCTGAACCGTGATGCATCCTGAATTTTAATCTCTTGCCTTTAACCGTTTAACAGGGGAGGTTGATATGCCTATCCGCAAATTGAGGGAGTTTCTTGACAGTCATGCCGTGAGGTATTTTGTGGTCAGCCATTCTCCGGCCTACACGGCTCAGGAGATAGCTGCTGCCGCACATGTTCCGGGAAAAGAACTCGCCAAAACCGTTGTCGTTACTCTTGACGGTAAAATGGCGATGGTTGTTTTGCCGGCTTCCCATCAGCTTGATTTTGACCTTTTGCGTAAACTGACCTCAGCACGCAAGGTTGAACTTGCCAGTGAAAAAGAATTTGCTGATGTGTTCCCTGAATGCGAGATAGGAGCCATGCCGCCCTTTGGCAATCTTTATGGTATGGATGTTTATGTCTCTGAAGAGCTTGAAGATGATGATGAAATTGCCTTCAACGCAGGAGCTCATACCGAATTGCTCAGGCTCTCCTATGAGAATTACAAAAGGCTTGTTCATCCTAAAGTCGCGAAACTCTCTGTTGCCGTCAGTTGAATGAGGGTGATATGATGGATTTTTCATGGGAAATGTTACCTTCAAGTTCATGATTGCTGGTCGTGCCTGGAACGATGTTTGAGATTGGCGGCATGGAAACTTAATTCTTATGAAGATAGCCTTATACGCGGGGACTTATGTCAAAGACAAGGACGGCGCGGTAAAATCCATCTATCAACTGGTTTCTTCATTCAGGAAAAACGGGCATGAGGTGGCGGTATGGTCTCCTGATGTTTCAACCAAAGATAATCACAATGGGTTAGTCGTCCACACCATGCTTTCTGTGCCGATACCCCTCTATCCTGATTATAAACTTGGTTTTTTCAGGGATGAAACTCGACGGCAGCTTGACGCGTTTGTTCCTGATATTGTGCATATTTCAACACCCGATATCATCGGCAGGGAGTTTCTTCTTTATGCCAGAAAAAGAAACATTCCTGTTGCCTCCGCCTTTCATACGGATTTTCCTTCCTATCTTGTCTACTATCGTCTCGGGTTTGCTGTAAAGCCGGCATGGAAATATCTGACCTGGTTTTATAACAATTGTAATGTTGTGCTTGCCCCGAACGAGTGTGTTCGATCGAAGCTGGCTGGTTATAATATCAGAAACATTGCAATCTGGTCGCGGGGGATAGACAAAGAGCTTTTTGACCCTTCGCGCCGTTCCGAGAAAATGCGGTCAGCGTGGAATGTCGGGAACCGGACTGTTGTGGTGTATGCCGGTCGTTTTGTACTCTACAAGGATATCGAGGTTGTCATGAGAGTTTACGACAGGTTTATGCAGGGTGAATATGCGGACAAGGTGAGATTTGTGATGATTGGTTCAGGTCCGGAGGAGGAGGAGATGAAGCGAAGAATGCCGGAAGCTATTTTTACAGGGTATCTTACTGGAGTTGAGCTCCCTGTGGCCTATGCGTGTGGAGATATTTTTCTGTTTCCTTCAACAACCGAGGCTTTTTGTAATGTCGCCCTTGAAGCGCTTGCATCAGGCTTGCCCGTGGTGGTTTCGGATGCAGGTGGCTGTCGGGACATTGTTAAACGGTCGGCTGCCGGACTTGTTGCCTCTGAAGGAAATGTCGAAGATTTTTATGAAAAATGTCTTGAGCTGCTTGATAATTCTTTCCGATATAAGGAGTTGAAAGCACAGGGCCTTGCTTTTGCAAAGGCACAGTCATGGTGCGCCGTCAACGGCGCAGTGATTGATTACTACCAAAAGATGGTGAACCAGTCAAAAAGCTGTGTTGAGATACGTGACCGGTTGGCGGTTTCAGCTCATAATACTGATTAAGAGGGTTATGAAAACAGGAGTAGTAGGGCTGGGAAAAATGGGGTTCAATATGGCGCAGCATCTTCTTGAATGCGGTCATGAGCTTGTGGTTTTTGATCTCTCTGAAGAGCCTGTTGCCGCCCTTGCAGGGAACGGAGCTGTTGCCGCCAGTTCTCTGGAAGAGCTTGCCGGTAAGCTGGAATCTCCCCGCCTGATATGGCTGATGGTACCTGCCGGCGCTCCGGTCGACAATACAATCGACCATCTTGCTCCATTGCTTGACAGGGGAGACATCCTTGTTGATGGAGGTAATTCACATTATAAGGATTCAGAACAAAGAGCCGCTCGCCTTAAAGAGCAGGGTATAAGCTTTCTTGATGCAGGTACAAGCGGAGGACTTGAAGGGGCCCGGCATGGCGCCTGCATCATGGTTGGCGGTGAAAAAGCGGCTTATGAGGTTATCAAACCCTTGCTGAATGATCTCTGTGTTGAAAACGGGTATGGCTATATGGGCAAATCCGGGTCAGGCCACTTCGCTAAAATGGTTCATAACGGTATTGAGTACGGTATGATGCAGGCCATCGGCGAAGGATTCAACCTCCTTGATGCAAGTGGTTATGATTTTGATCTTGAAGAGGTCTCCCGTGTCTGGGCGCATGGATCGGTGATTCGGGGCTGGCTGATCGATCTGATGGTTCAGGCGTTGCAGAAGGATCCTAAGCTTGGTTATCTCAAGGGAGCCATTGCCGATTCTGGCGAGGGGCGCTGGACGGTTGAGGCAGCTCTCGAACACGAGGTATCAATTCCTGTGATTGCGGCCTCTCTTTTCAACCGTTTCCGCTCACGTTCTGATGAAAACTTGTCTGACAGGGTTGTAGCGGCGCTGCGCCATGAGTTCGGAGGACACGCCTTTCTTGAAAAACCATCATAAGGCACCATCATGCAGATAAGGCCTGATAATTGTTCTATTATTATTTTTGGCGCCAACAGTGATCTTGCCGCCCGCAAACTTTTTCCTTCGCTTTATGAACTTGCCCAATGGGGGAATCTTCCTGATGATTATCGCATCATCGGTGTTGGGCGCGCTGATCTTTCCCATGAAGCGTTCCGTTTAACCATCCAGGAAAAGATGAGCAGGTTGTTTCCGGAAACCTTTCAGAATGATGCGGCTTTCAGATTGTTTTCAGGCAGACTCTTTTACGTGAGGGTAGATCTGGCTGAGATTGATGGCTACCACGCTCTTTATCATGAGCTCATGGATGCTTCGGGAGAGTTGGGAATCTGCAAGAATCTGCTTTTTTATCTTTCCACTCCACCCACTCTTGCTCCCGTTATTGTCAGAAATATAGAACTGGCTCGACTAGGGGAAAAGGATGGTCTTTGCGGCGGATGGCGCAAAATCATTGTTGAAAAACCTTATGGAAGGAATTTGCAGACAGCACGCGAGCTGAATAATGTTATTGGAAAAGTTTTCAGCGAGAAGCAGGTTTTCCGTATCGATCATTATCTCGGAAAAGAGACGGTACAGAACATCATGGTTTTCCGTTTTTCCAATGGAATATTTGAGCCGTTGTGGAACCGCAACAACATCGCCAATGTAACCATTACCATTGCCGAAGATTTCGGTATCCGTGACCGTGGCGCCTTTTATGAAGAGGCGGGTCTGCTTCGTGATATCATACAGAACCATGCTCTTCAGCTTCTTGCCGCAGTTGCCATGGAGCCACCGGTTGACTTCTCTGCTGATGCGGTACGTGATGAAAAAGCCAAGGTGCTTCGCTCTATCCGTCCGTTTAATCCTTACAATGTGGAGCAATCCGTTGTGCTTGGACAGTACGAAGGGTATCGTTCTGAAAAAAATGTGGCTCCGGAATCAACCGTTGAAACCTTTGCCGCGGTAAAGTTTTTTGTTGATAACTGGCGTTGGAAGGATGTGCCCTTTTTTGTAAAGGCAGGCAAGAATCTTGACGAAACAGCAACCGAGATCGTTATTACCTTCAAATGTCCGCCTCAGAACTATTTCGGTCCTGCCGAAAGCTGCAGCTATACGGCCAACCAGGTTATCATGCGCATTCAGCCGGAAGAGACAATTGCTATAAAGTTCGGTGCAAAGCGTCCCGGTGAAGCGGTGATTACCGATCCCGTTTATATGAAATTTGACTACAAAACATCATTCACAGAGGTGGGGTTGACCCCCTATCACCGATTGCTGCTTGATGCCATGGCAGGAGAGCAGATGAATTTTATCCGTCAGGACAGTGTCGAATATTCATGGTCGATAGTTGATTCCATCAGAGATGCGGTTGGATCTCAACCGCCGGAATCGTACCCGGTTCATTCCCGTGGGCCGGAGTCGGTGGAGAGGATCTACTCGTCGTAAACCAGAAAATCCTTCCGTTTTGATGAAACTTTCTCACTATATCGAGCATGAATTCGGGCTTTTGGTCCTTGTTGAGGCGATGTATTCTGCCGCAAAGTTGATGACTTTGATAAGTAATTCTTTTTTACGTAATTCTTTTGTACATTAAACAACACTTATGATCAAAAAATTTACAAGTTAACCATCGATTTAAAGCTTCAACAAGCTACAAATAGCCCTATATTTTTTATTTTATTTAAGCAATTTATAAAAAGGGGGATATAATTAAGTATGCGAAATTCAAATTTAAAATTGATAAATAATTTTACCAATGCTTTGATAATACTTTTATTAAGTAGCTGTAATGTTTTTTACTCAAAGGATAAATATATAAATGACTTTCAAGTATTTGTAGATAAGGTTGAACAAAATTATCAAGAATATACCGAAGCGGACTGGGTAAGTACAGATAAGGAATATGAAAAATATACGGTTGAATATTATAATAAATATAAAGCAGAGTTAACTGAAAAAGATAAATATGCTCTTGGTAAAATAAAAGGAGCATATAATGTATTGAAGCTGAAAAAAGAGGTTAAAAAAGTTTTTGATCAAACGAAAGAAGTTTTGGATCAGGCAAAAGGATTTATTGATGGAAGTGTTGAAAAATTAAATAAATGAAAAAATGAAAAAAATTATAACTTATTTTACGATTTTTACATTTACGTTTTCATTATCAAGTTGTGTTACCACAGATCAAAGCGGGCGGCCTAATGCTTCTAAATCTGCTGAAAGCGGTGCGTTTTTTGGCGCATTGGGTGGCGCACTCACAGGATTTTTTGCTACAGGAAAGTTGGATGGTGCCGTGAAAGGGGCAGTTATTGGTGCGGCAGTTGGGGGGCTTACAGGATTTATTGTTGGCAAGGAAAGAGAGCGGCAGTATAAAACAGCGGAGCAGATTTATAAGGAGCGGCCGCAGCTTGCGATGCGTAGTGCTAGAAATCAGCAGCCAGCAATTGTTAATTTTACACCAATGGTTTTTGATTACAGAGAACAGCCAACCAGATATATAAAAAATGGACAGACAGTACAGTTGGGGATGAAATATGAAATTCATATACCTAAATATAGAGAAAATCAACAATGTACAGTAGTTGAGTATAATACTCTGATTGCTTCTAATGGGCATAGTATTGATACGCCGGGATTAAGAAGAAAGATGAATCGTTCCTGTGGTGCAATTGAGGCGGCAATACCAGTTGAAATCCCAAAAAACCTTCCAGATGGAAAATATATTCATTATGCATCGGTCACGATCGATGGCCATAAATATGAAAAAAAACGTCCGGTTCAAGTAACAAAGGTAAACGGGGAAAAGATTATATACGCAATGAACTAAGCACGGTTCCTATTTCTATGAATTACGGGTTTTAACCATATTATATTAACAGTTTATGGATATTGATATAAAAAATGGTCTGGCAATTTAACGATGTTTCCTGGAAACAGGATGATGCTAAGCAACTATTTGAACTTCAGAGTCTTTTTGGGCAACAATGTACTATTGCTCCAGTAGCACCTTCTGATTTATTGGTTGGAGCGCACTGTCATCCAAAAGGAATAGCACCTTGTGCACAAGGTTTTTTTCCGGCTGAGTTTTTATATTGCCCTTTTTGCCAGGCAAAATTATTATTAAATGAAGATATTCTGGATTTATGGATTCCTCCCTATGGTTCAGGAACAGGTTTGAAATTGTATAAAAGAGATACTGTAAACAAGAAAAAAACTGGAGATCGTGACTATAAGGCAAAACAGTTTATTTTACCAAATAGGGATGGTCGTTTTGCGTTCTGTTCAGTGAAATTTGGAGCAAAGAAACGCTTGCTTATAGCCGTGCAGCGTGACTGTGGCCAATTGTGGGTATATCGACCGGATAACGTGAAAAACTGGGAAGTGCTTTCTGTTAAAGCTGGCGGCGACTCTCTTCCTGCCTGGTCTTGGTCGATGGCTGTCGATTCATCAGAATCTGGGTTTTGTATTCCGACAGATCATGGGCCAGCTTGGTTAACTGTTGATTGGTCTTCAGGCAGCATACAAGTAGACTATGCGTTAGGCACGTCAATTGGTGGTGCTGTGAGGGTTGGGCAGTATCTTGTGGCGCCTGTGCGGCGTGGTGATGTTTTTTTTCTTGTTTTCAGAAAAGATGGCGACTCAAAATGGTCTGATTGTTTCTCAAACGGTAATGCAGCAGGAGTTCTTGGTCAGTTGCAAAGGAGTTCTGATCAAGTGGCATGTCTTGGTATTCCTGTGGTAGATGAAAATAAGATGATTGCATATTGGCCTTGTCGTGGAGGATATGTCAGAGTGACTGGCGCAGATTTATCCAGTGGTCCAATATGGGATTTCAAGTGTTGGGAGACTGATGATCATCCGGCCACAGCGCTCATTGAGCTGGGTCCACCTTATCGCAGATTCGGAGCTGATTCAGGATTCTGGCAGCTTTGTGTGGATCGTGACCAGGCTGTTCGTGATGGCATTATCAACAAAATTATAAAGATAGATGGCGATGAGCGAATTGATTCTGAAAATGTTCTTGATGGTCAATTCCTGACAACAGGGAGGTCATGTTTTTCTTGGAGTAACGATTATTGGGATGATGTCCATACACGTAATCCGAGGGATTATGAGCAAACAGAGCTGCGCTTTCCTTTGATTCAGTTTGGAGAAAAAGGTTTGTCGTTAATTGCTAAAGTAGCTCCATGGGAAGGCCGAGATGAAATGGGGGAGTTCACCGATATCTTTTTCAATCGGAACCTTAAAATCACGGTTATGGTTCGTCTGGTTTTGGAGGGTTCTGGATTACCGGAACATGTGTTGTATGCAGAAGAGTGTGATGGAACCGTAAACGGTTTGAATGGAACTCTTTTTCGTATCACTCTTGCGCAATTACCGGATATTACACCCTTTATATACAATGATTTGTTATTTGTCTATTTCCCTGAACGTAACGATTGTTTTTGCTGGCCACTTGAATTAGCGGAGGGGTAATGACGCTAACTCTATTTCGTGCCATGAAAGCGATAGCTTTCTGTGCAATTTTTTTGCTATACGTTCCCCCATTGGTACGGGCTTCTTCCGTGACGCAAATTTATCTTATTCAGAATTCGGGCTGGATGCTTCCTTTTTATGAAGATCCCACATCTCGGTTTAAAGATATTGGTGTTGAACTCTCCAACAGAATTCGGAAATACGGAGGGGAACAGCAGGTCGTTGCAAGCTTCAATCAGACATGGGAGGATAATAAATCTCCAAGATTGTATTATCGAGGAAATGAACAGAACAAAGTTAACCAGGCTATACGTTCGATTGAACCCGCCCGTAAATCAGGGAAGATGACTTATGCTGATACTGATTTTAAGGAGGCAGTGTTTGGTGCGATTACCCATTATTCGCCGGGTAAGCCTTGTATACTGTGGATTCTGACCAATAATAAGAATAGCCCAGATAACAGTCCTGAAACAGTAGAAAAGAACAGGGATTTTTACCGCTTTTTACAGGAGACGGATGAGATAAAGCGTATTGTCGCATTTCCTTATCCGATGAAGGTTCAAAGTAGTACACGGTCGGATTTCAGGGCGAATGGCTTGATGATTTACGCATTGGCTTATGGTGGAGAGGCGGATCAGTTTCTTCAAAAGTTGCTTGCGGCGAATGCGCCGTTTGGTAGGAAAGCGGCGAGACTCAAACCGCTTAACGCTGAGGCGTTAACCTTTATTCCAAAATCAGTCAAAGGAAGCAATAGCCTGCAGGCAAGCATTCTTGGTGGGAAGACCCTTGTGTTGAGTTTTGATGCAGCTAGTAAACCTGAGATTGCGCAAATTACAGGGCAATTCCGCAATGATTTTTTCCCTTATGATATACATTCAGCGAGCGTTGATATAATCTCTGCTTTTCGTGGCGGCAAGGAGGGTATCAATTCACACCTTTCTACGAATAAAATTTTAAATATCCCTGCCTGCGGGTATTCGCCAGATGTATTTGTTACCATCAGTGTGCCTCCAATACCCTCCCCATGGAGCCCTGAAGTTATCTTCAGTTCCGGATATCGTGCAATTGGTTTGATTACATTTGAGCTGAAAGATCAGAAACTTGAAATCTCAAAGGATTTTATAAGCTCGATGTCAGAACTTTTTCCAAACGATCCTTTGCCCGATTTGTTTGTACCAGGCAGGTCGTCTAATACATCTGTAACTTACCAGCCATTGCTTGTAGAGGTGGTATATCCAAGCTGGACCCTTTTTGTTCTTGGGGTATTTTTGTTGATAATTCTTGGCGGTATTATTGCTGGAGTGATATTACTGCGACGGGAAAAAATTTTCCAAGTCTCGGTTGATGGTGTACAGAAAAATTATGGTTTAAGACCCTTTGGTCAGGTTGTAATTAAAAATCATATAGGTGAAAGAATTGGTTTGCTTAAAAAGGGTTTAGGAAAGCCGGTTTCTGTTTTGGATAAGGGAAAGAATTACAACGTGCGCATAATGTAAGTGGGCTTTTTAAATAAATTCAAAAATACTTTACCATGGAAGATAAAAATACATCAACACTTCCTCCTGTACAATCTTCGTCAGACAATTCGCAGTCAGGAAGCATTCAACAGATATCAGGTGGGCCAGAAATAGTGCTTGGCCCATCATCAAAAGATATTATGATTGGTTTTGGTTTGTTGCTGTTGCTGACGTTACTGTTTTTCTTTATTCAGAGTGCTTTTGTCAAATACCTAGTTGGGGAACCTCTCAAAAGATCGCCAAACAATGCAGGATTGGCAGGTTGGGGTTTGTTTGGAGGTCTATTTTTTGCCGCTACTCTCGGTTGTATCGCGTTGTTCGGAAAAATTTTATTAACAGCAATGATTATCGTTCCACTGACACTCTTTTCTCTTATTTGTTTTGTCCTTGCGATTGTGTTGGCATTAAAAAAATAAATCAATTGATTGAACCCTTGTTGGAGATCTAAATATGTCAGAAGAGATAAGAGCAGGTAAAAAAACCGAAGTTACCCTTACAGAAGTAGTTCCTACGCTGTTTATTGCATTAGGTGGTACCGGTGCTCAGGTTTTATTCCGGATTCGCAGGCGTATTTTGAATACGTTGTGGGGATCGGGTACCGGAACGACAGTTCGCCTTGAGAACCTTACGGAGTTTCCCTTTGCTGAATTTCTTCAGATTGATTTGAGTGCGTTCGAAACAGAACAAGGGAAGGCAGAAAAAAGTGATATCTTAGCTAATAAAGTACGTTTCAAAGAGTCGGAAAGGCTGGTTAAAAAACTTGATCTAAACAGTTACATAAAAAGTGAGGAGGCTCTCGATTGTTATCCATTGATCAAAGAGTGGTTTCCGCTTTCCAGAAAAACTATAAATGAACTTAATATTGATCCTGAAAAAGGTGCGGGGCAGATACGTTCGATTTCAAGACTATATTTCTTTGATAAGTATCAGGAAATAAAAGGCGCAATTCGAACTAAAGCTGATTCGTTGCTGGACAATGTTAAATCAGGTATGGCACAAAAGCGGTTAGGACTGAATGTACAGACTGGAGCCCTAAAAATAGTTGTAGTTGCTTCTACTGCAGGAGGTACAGGTTCGGGGAGTTTTCTTGATTTAGGATATCTTTCAGCCTTGATTGGTAAAGCTGTAGCAAATCAGGGAGTGACAACTAATCTTGTCCTCATGCTGCCTTCAGGATTTAAGGGGGCGGGCTTGACAAGGACAGAAGCAAATACTTATGCAGCTCTGATGGAACTAGAGACCTGTATGCGTCAGGGATCGCGTTTCATAAAACAATGGGCACTTGGCGAAATACCTCGTGATATGCCGAATTCACCATACAGTGATGTATACCTTATTGATACAGGAAACCTTGCTGGCGCAAAAACTGGTGAAATAACGGATCTTTATGACATGGTCGCTGACACCCTGTTTGAGGATTATTCGACTTCAGTTTTTGCAAATCGAAAACGGTCGGTTTCTGTTAACCAGAGTCAGTATAAAATTGTTCCGTATGAGATGTTATTGCCAAGAGAAACATACGGAGATATGAGTATTACTTTTTCAAGAGCATACTCATCATTTGGTCAGGCAATCATTGATACTCATCTTGAGCAGAAAAAGAATGTAATACTGTTTCGTCAAGTAAACGGAATGCTTAAGGCATTTTTTGGAGTAGCTCTTGATGATTCTAAAAGCAATATTCCAACCGATGGAGAGCGGGATGAGTTGATGGCAAGTCGGATGCATCTCGGTGTAGATAATGAAATCATTGGATATGATTTTGCTGCTAAAAGCGATCTTTATAAAAAGGGTATTGAGCGGACAACTTATCCGATGGTTACTGAACTTCTGAGAGTGAATGGAATCTCCAAGCTGGATGATATTGAAAAGAGGATTGTTGACCGGTTTGAAGAAATCCGCACAAGCGGCAATTACAAGGAATGGCCGGGGAAAATTGCTGAAGCTATTAATAATGTCAACCACGATACCTTCAAGGCCGTTGAATCTGGCAGTGGTCTGCATGAAGATGCAATCAGGAGACGCCGCAATGAATTGATAGCAGAATTGCTGGATCCAAACCGGGATCATGGTTTGATAAAGGCTCTCTGGATGCGGGTTGATAATAAAGAGCGAGGTGGTCTAGACTATACGATTGAATTAATTATTCGTCTTAAAGACAGGCTTGAAAATGCCAACACAGGACTTGTCCAAATTCTGGAAGAAAATGCCAAGTGGTTCTCTGATCTTTCAGGTTTTTTACGAAATGAAGAAACTGCACAATTACAGGAGCATCTTCTTCAGGCAATTGGAAAATTATTTTCCTCTCAATCGTTGTCTGAGTTAAAACTCAAGCAGATTTCTGAGGCAGTAAAGTTGTATGTTCGTTATCACTTATATGCAGCAGCAAGTCGGGAAGCGGCCAAACTTGTTCAAAATCTCTCTGAGGCATTAGGTAAGCAGCAGGGAACTGATGCAGACGGTAACCCCATTTGGAGTGGGTTTATCGGTGAACTGGAAAAGGGCCGAAATCTTGTTAAGGAAATCATTTACGATGCGGAAGATCAGATTGCACTCACCATTGAGGCGATGAAGCAGGGGCATGCCATGTATTTTGTTTTGCCTGCGCCGAAGAGCAGAATTGATGAGTTGGAACTTCTTCCTCCATCACAGGCCAGGCAATGGGCTGAAGAAGCTTTTGAAGATTTCGGCGGCACGCAGCAGTTGTTTAAAATGTTGCATGAAGAGGAGGGGCGCGCTGAACTCCTTGGCAAATTGCGTAACCGTGCTCTTAATCTTATAGGAGGCGATACGCAGATTGATGAAGAGAATCCCCTCTTTGCGGCACTTGATCAGCATTCAAATCTCTCCTTGTTGTTCTCTGACTTTCTTCAGCGTGCAATGCCTTGGGTATCTGCAAAACTGGAAGGCTACCTTAAGCCCCAGAATCCCAATGATCAATACAAGTGTTTTATTGGTGTCAAAGATGCCGATAAATTTAAAGAGAAATATGGAGCATTGCTTTTGAATCGTTTGCCGGCAATGACTATGATGACTCAAAAGGAAGTGGGGTTTGTAGAAATTGATGCTCCTGGAAAGCTCATTTGCTATACGGAATTATCTGGACTTCCGTTGCCATCAATCAAGGCTTTGGATCAGTGGTATGTCAGTTATCGCAGTGAAGATAGAATACCAGTGCATACCCATCGTATTACTAGTACTTTTGTTCATGCAAGGGAACTGACATTAGACGAGTTGGCTTCCCGTGCTGAAGATTTTAAATTATTTATACTTGCGGTGGTATTAGGTGTGCTCAAAAGAACTGAAAATGGTATGGATGCTGGGCTTTACAGTGTTACAAAGCGCGGAAGAACACAGTCAATTGGAGATGAGAGAAAGCTTCGATTGGTTGGAATACCTGATGCATATCGTTCGATTATTTCTGAGCAGGTTTATGCTGATATAGAACGGCTTGCTATGCCGGAACAGTTGGCGATGTTGGTCGCGCTACTTGATTATTATGCGGCCTCAGTCTATCCTGTTGCGACAATAAGAAGCGATCAGACAGATATTGATAGAAAACAGTTTCCAACATTAATCTGTGAGAAACTGGTTGAGGAATGGAGTCGGAGACTGGTGCTGAAAGCAGGAGAAGGAACTGCAGCAGCCCTTCGACGTCAGGCTGGTATTATGATGCGTGATTGTTCTATGGAAATTCCTGGATCAGTTTCTGATGCTTACCCATACGAGGTAAATGAAAAAGAGATTTATTCAAAACGGTTTTTGAGACAAGATGTACTGCAGCCGGGTTGGACTTTTGAACTTAAACAGGGTAACATGTCCGCAGTGCCTTTTGCCGTATCGCCATCTATTAATTCAACAGCGATATCTTTTCATGTCGCTATTGATGGGAAGTCAACAGGGCCGTATGGAGAAATGAAAATTAAGGAAATGGTTGATTCAGGGTTGTTGACAAGAGAAACAAAGGTATGGAAAAAAGGAATGACTGGCTGGCTACAGGCCGAACAGGTTATCGAACTGATTGGCCTATTTGATCTACCGCCTTCGCTTGATGATGAACCGCCACCGATTGACTGATATGTTTGAATTGAAGAGCCCAACTGATTATTCTGTCTATTTAACGATCATCCGCACATTAACTGAAGCAATGTTATTCATCGGGGCATCTCAAAATAATATGACATAAGAAGATCTCGCTGATTTTTATATTCGCTAAAATAATGAATTATCCAATTATTTGTCGGCATTGTAATCATAACCTGTTTGGGCCTGTAAAATATTGTCCTTTTTGTGGAATTGAATTGTCTCCAGTTATAGAAATAATTAATGCTGCAAAAACCTATATAAACCCTATCGTAACTGAAAATAATAAAAAAGAAAAAGTTATTGATGTAGTCGAAAGTACTTTTTCTTCAGATATTGATAATGATAAATTCATCAATGATACTAACTCATCAGATGCTATTGAGGCGGAACAGGTTGAGATAATACAAGAAGAGCTGAAGATAAATTGGAATGGCATTGAAGGGAATGAAAATAATAAGATTGGGAATGATAAAGTAAATCTTAAAAATATACTGTTAGTTGCAATAAGTGTTATTTTGATCCTTACAGGAGTTGTTTATTTATTTATTCCGAAGAAAAAAAATCAGACAGATGTTGCAATTCAGGGTAATAGTGCGCCAGTTGTGGTAAAATCATTGCCATCTATTGCAACAAACAACCATAGTCAACAGAAAAATAATACTGTAACAACGAATAAACTGAAAGTTACACTCTCGGATCATCCTCAAAAAAAAGGCGCAACAGATGCTGGAAATAAAAAAGATATCATTGTTAATTTCACTCCAATGATTTTCGATGCCCATAAACGCCCAATCGCTTCTATAAAAAGTGGGGAAGCGGTCTCATTGGGAATGAGATATGAACTTCTTATTCCTAAAGACAGCCGAAATCAGCAGCGCAATGTAGTTGAATATAATACACTTATTGCATCAAATGGTCATCGCATCGATTACCCTGGATTAAGAAGAGAGAGTATTCGTTCCAGAGGGGGAACCGAAGCCGTTATTTCTATTACCATACCGAAAGGATTAGTTGCCGGTCAATATACACATTATGCATCCCTGACGGTTGATGGTCGGACGTATGAAAAATCGCAGCTGATATTTATAAAAGATGACGCAAAATCCCAAGTTAATCAGCAGGAGGTTTCCAGTTATCTTCAGGATGGAATTCGTTACTATGAATCAGGAAAATATGAACTTTCAATTGAAAAAATGAAGGAAGTTCTTAAACGGGATAGAAGCAATAATCGAGCTTCACAATACATTAATATGGCTCGGAATAAACTTGACGAAATTGATCAAGTGTTTCAAAATGCTCCAGTTGGCCCTCCAAGGTAATGCGTGGTATTTTGCTTTTGTCAACAGTAATGGATGTGTGTTCCGTACCTCTGTTAAGGATATTTTTTTATTTGTTTTAACGTAATTATTAATCTTAAACTGGAAGAAAGCTGATGAATGTGCTCAAAGTAACACCCCTTGTTATCACCATGGTCACGTATTTCGCACAGGTTGCACGTGCGGCATCTGATGATGCTCAGGCAGCTGGGGGATGCGCTGCCTGTAGCGGAGGAATATTTATAATGATGATCTTACCGATCATTATTCAAGTCGCAATACTTGCGTGGGTCGTAAAGGACTCTCGTGCTCGGGGAATTGAAAGCCCTTTGGGTTGGATGGCGTTTGTTTTTCTTGTGCCGTTGATTGGTATTTTAGTTTACCTGTTTTCTCGTCCTCCGATCAAGGCAAAATAGCACACTGTGTTTTTGAGGATTAGTTATTACTTAAATGCGTAAATATTGGTTTAGATTTATTCCATTTGTTTGGATGATAAGCTTGAGTGGGTGTTTTTTGTTCGATCTCCACTCTCCTCCTGCACAGCAGATTTGCGGCCGACTGTATGTATTTGTTGTCGAACGGTACCAGCAGTTTGGACGGCCAATTCTTCATGGTCATGTTGTCTGTCGTTTTCAGCCAAGTTGTTCAATTTACTCGATCATTTCTACTAAAAGGTATGGTTTAGTCCAAGGACTGTTTCTTACGTATAATCGCTTGTTTCGCTGTAGGGAAAGTGTTCCTGTCGGAACCTGTGATCCAGTTCCGGGTGCCCTCCATTGAGGCTTTCTATTATGAAGCAATGGCTCTTAAATAATTTTAAAATATGCATCTGCAGGATCGCGGTTTTGAACTTGTAGTTTTTGATTTCTTTAAAAAGGCTGTGACCGACTCTGTCGGAAAAGGGTCTGTTGCGATCCACTATTTGAAGGAATTTGTTACATCACTACACCGGATCTCGGAATCAGGTATGTGCCTTTGCCCGACAGGCCTGGTCACTTGAACTACTGAACACTTTCTTTGGCGGTAATCGGTTCATTGAAAAAATCATCCAGTCAAAATTGGATGGTATATTTCTTAAGGTACTGGATCAGAATGAACGATCCTTGGTTGGTCATTCTGGACGACATCGGTCTACAGTCGCCTGACATCACCATGCGAATAGTTCTTTTGCAGATCAGTGAAGATCGGTATGGTAAACAGGCAATTATCATCACTTCTCCATTGCCGGTCTGAAAATATTATGACGTAATAAATTATTCGACTTTGCCTGATGATCTTATGGATCGACTGACCCCAAATGTGCATCGGATTGAGCTTGATGGGTAGATGATGAGAAGAATGAAATCCTGAGTGTTTTCTTTATCAAATCCGCCCAGAATTGGGTGGTTCACTTTGCCCAAGATATTTACTTTACCATGGTGGTAGGGTTGACCCCCTATCACCGATTGCTGCTTGATGCCATGGCAGGAGAGCAGATGAATTTTATCCGTCAGGACAGTGTCGAATATTCATGGTCGATAGTTGATTCCATCAGAGATGCGGTTGGATCTCAACCGCCGGAATCGTACCCGGTTCATTCCCGTGGGCCGGAGTCGGTGGAGAGGATCTACTCGTCGTAAACCAGAAAATCCTTCCGTTTTGCGGTTTTACAAGACTTGCCGGGACATTCTTCTCTTGTTTGAGAAATATTTTTTCAGCCAGCTTGCTCTTTGAGCTGCCGGTTGTAAAAAAGAGCACGTTCCGGGCATTGTTGATGAGCGGCAGAGTCATGGTCAGCCGCGTTACCGGTGGATTTGCTTGAGGTGCGTTGACTGCAACCACCCATCGCTTTATTTCCTGAATTGAATCGACATTATCGGCAAAGAGTGAGGCGGTATGGCCATCTTCGCCGAGGCCGAGCACGACAAGATCAAACACTGGAAAATCCTGGCTCTCCATAGGGTTTGCTGAAGAGAAAAACCTCCGGATGGCAGCTTCATACTCTCTTGCGGCAAGTTCCGGGTCAGCATGTTCCGCAGCCATTCTGAAAAGATGATCTTCAGGAATAGATGATTTCAGGAACAGTGACTCTGTTATCATCCGGAAATTGCTGTCAGGATGGCCGATCGGGACGCACCGTTCATCACCCATGAAAAGCCATGTGTTTTGGGGAAGCGGGTGAAGTGTCGGCTTGCTGCCGGAGCTGCTCTCGGGAACAGGCAGTGCATAATGCTCCAGTACTGCGGTTGAAACCCCTTGTGCAAGTTGTGCGTAAAGAAGCCGGGGAGAGTTTCCACCGGCGAGTACCAGTGAAAACCGTTTGTGATCAGCAACGGCACGATACGCCTCAGCAATGATGAGTGCCGCAGCGTGCATCGTTATCTCAGCTTCATTTCCACTATAGAGGAAGTTTTGTGCAAAAGTATTCATTTTTGATATTCAATATTTTTCATGCAGGGCCTTGTTCTATAACTGCAATTGCTTCTTCCTGCAATAAAACCCCGAGGTTCAGCAGAAAGGTTCCATTGGTGTTAGAGTTCTTGGCTTCCATGGAGTCATTGCGTAACTTTAACCGATATTTTACGATGCATGTTTTTTTGCGTTGGAATTGATTTTTTCGGGATTCTTGCCGTGTTCAAATAATTTTAACAAATGGTAACAGAGATGGCAGCCTTTGATTTTGGGGTAAAAGTCGATCCTGATTTGTTTGACAAGCAGCTTCATACAACCTGCTCTGTCAATGTGCAGGACTATATCATGCAGGGATGGGAGATGTTCAGGGAGAATATTGGTGAATTTACAGGGTTTACGCTTATTATTTTTGCTGTTTCGGCAGTATGCTCTGTTTTTTATTCAGCGAGCCCTCTTGTTTTTTCAGCAATTGGCGCGGCACTCTCAGCCGGATATACTATTGCGGCATTCCGTTTGTCAAGTGGGCAGCCGATCCTCTTCAATGATTTTTTCAGAGGATTCAATTACTTTCTGCCTCTTTTTCTTGCCGCTCTTGCAACCAGTATTCTTGTAACCATTGGCTTTGTCCTGCTCCTTGTTCCGGGTATTTACCTTGCTGTCGGCTATATGTTTACTAACTTCCTTGTCATTGATTACCGTATGGAGTTCTGGCAGGCCATGGAGATGAGTCGTAAAATCATTGCCAGGAACTGGTTTGCTTTTTTTGGTTTTGCCCTTGTTCTTCTTGTTCTTAACCTGCTCGGGGCGCTTGCCCTTGGTGTCGGTTTGCTGGTCACTATTCCAGTGACCTCTTGCGCAGCAGCAATTGCCTACAAGGAGATTGTAGGGCTCTACTCTTCGGAGTGGTAATCATTTATATAAAATTGAGTTACGTAACCAGAAAATCAGGATTTTTTATGAAAAAGAAGCTGCTTTTTATCACGATTTGTTGTTTCGTAGTGATGTTGGGTATCTCTGTTGCCGGATATGCTGAAGAGAGTCAGGTCGTGGTATCAGCTTCGGGAAAGGTTTCTGTAAAGCCTGACATGGCCGAGTTCGGAATAGTGGTAAAATCGGATGCAAAAACGGCAGAGAAGGCTGCCGCCGAAACCGCCGAGAAGTACCGTACAGTGCAGGATGCATTGAGAAGTGCAGGCATTTCTCTTGAGGATGCTCCAACGTCAAGTTATACGGTTTCTCCCCGTTGGGAGTGGGATCAGTCTCAGGGGAAGAGTCTTCTGAAGGGTTACAGTGCACGTCACACGATCATGGTCAAGGTGCGCTCTCTCGGAAAAACAGGGAAGGCCATTGATGCTGTTGTACAGGCCGGGGCTGATGAGGTGCAGAGTATCAGCTTTTCATCAAGCAATTACGAAATGCTCCGTCAACAGGCACTTGCTGCTGCGGTCGTCAATGCCCGCAGGGATGCCGTTATCATGGCCCAGGCTGCAGGTGGATGTCTTGGTCAGTTGATTGAGGCGAGTGTCAGTCAGCCAGTATATGGCGACCGCCCCTCCATGGAGGCAATGTCATTGAAGGCGGCTCCCATGCAGGCACCGACTGAAATAGCCCCTTCTGAGCAGGACATAGTCGTTACGGTTCATTCCCGCTGGCGTTTTATGGGCGCCGCAATTGTAAAGTAATTTAAGTGCGACTTCTCGACGTATCTGTTCTTTCTGTCACTTCTGTAAGTTCACCAGAAGACTTACCGGTTTGAGCATGCTGAAAAATAACTTATCTTTTTGCACTTCATCGTGCGGTTGGCACATCCATGTCAGGACGGCGCTTGTTTAACGACTGTACAGCTTATAGTTATGATTCGATTGATTTCCATTCTTTTTATGGCTCTCATGATGGCGTTTCCCGAGCAGGGGCGCTCAATGACTGTTGATATCCCTTTCTTCAGAACAAACGTTTCCGTACTCACTCAATTTCCTGATCTCAGCAACAGGATAAATCCCGGGGTGCTCAGGATGGCACTCAACGGATATTATACCCTCAAAGAGAAGGGCATGGTCAGCCGTGACGGCATTTTGACAGTTATCGATTTTAACCGACCATCGGTAGATGAACGTCTTTTTGTTATCGATATTAACCGGGGTCGATTACTTTATTCAGGGCTTGTTGCTCACGGCAGAGGCAGTGGTGATAATTATGCCCAGAGTTTTTCCAATGCACCCGGTTCTCATCAGAGCAGTCTCGGCTTTTATACAACAGGAAATACCTATGACGGCAAGCACGGTTATTCTCTCAGGCTGCTGGGTCTGGAACGGGGAATTAATGATAAAGCCGAATCAAGAAGCATTGTTATCCATGGTGCTGATTATGTTTCCTACGATTTTATCAAAAAGCATGGGCGACTTGGCAGAAGTGAGGGGTGCCCTGCACTCTCTTTTGAAAGTTTTCAGCAAGTTATAAACCTGATCAAAGGGGGAAGCTGCCTGTTTATCTATCATGGTGGCAAGGATTACGTAAGCAGTTCCACACTTTTCAAGTCTGATATTACCCGGCGGCAGGCCGTTTCTGAGCATGTTTCATAACGCACATTGCCCGTATGATCGGTATTCTTCTTTTCTGGCTTGCATTCTCTCCTGTTCAGCTTATTCCGGTAAAGCCCTCAGCTTATCGGCAGGAGCCGCTTCAGACCAGTATAAAGCATCCCCCCGGTCTGCAAAAGAGCATGGTGAACAATGCAACAGCGGAAAAGATCCGTGCTCATTTTGAGCGATTATCCCTGCAAAAAAGCTCAAAGACCCGTTTGGCACATCTTTATGCTGCCAGGGGCTTTCAGCCTTTATGGACAAAGAGGACGATGGTTGCCGAACTGATTAAAGCGGTTGAAGAATCGATTGATGACGGCCTTGATCCCTCAGATTATCATCTCAGTGAAATCAGGGAGTTTTACAACAAACCACCGACAACTCCTGAAGAAGAGGCAAACTGCGATCTTCTCCTGAGCGATGCGTTTCTTGATTTAGCTGGTCATCTCCGTTATGGAAAGGTTCACCCTGAAAGCCTTGACAAAAATTGGAACATCACTGATCTCCGAAGCAGAAAGCCTCTTGAGGAGCGGCTTCAATATGCCATTGATTCAGAACAAATCGCCGTTGTTTTGAAAGAACTTCAGCCGCACCACCCCAAATACGAGGAGCTCAGAAAATGGCTTGCCAGGTATCGTGTCATTGCCCGTGAAGGCGGATGGCCGGTTGTGGCGGACGGGCAGAAACTTCAGGAGGGTGAAAGGGATCGTCGCATTCCAATGTTGCGCAAACGACTCAATGTTTCGGTTGACAATAAAGTGATAGGTCATGATACTTCAACGGTCTATAACAGAGAGATGGTTGATGCTGTCAAGCGGTTTCAGAAACAGAACGGTATCGATGCTGATGGAGTGGTTGGCGCCGCCACTCTTCATGTCATGAATATTCCTGTAGAGCGTCGAATCGAACAGATTCGCCTCAACCTCGAAAGATCCCGATGGTTTTTCAGTGATGTTGAACCGACCAGTGTCGTGGTGAACATTCCCGATTTTACTCTGGAATATGTCGAAAACGGCCACTATCGCTGGGAAACACGGGTTATTGTTGGGCAGCCTTCCCGTAAAACTCCTGTTTTCAGAGCGAATATGCAGTATATTGTTCTTAATCCCCAGTGGGTCATTCCTCCAACCATACTGGCCAAAGATGCACTTCCTGCTCTCCGTAAAAGCGGATCCTGGCTCAACAAAAAAAAGCTGAAAGTTATTGACAGGAACGGTCATGTTGTTCAACCGGCATCTGTCAACTGGTCACAGTATTCGGCAGCGGACTTTCCCTTCCGCCTGCAGCAGAGTGCCGGAGACCATGGCGCACTGGGGAGGATAAAGTTTCTGTTGCCGAACAGGTATATTGTGTACCTGCATGACACGCCGAACAAAGAGCTGTTTGAAAAAAGCAGAAGAACGTTCAGCTCAGGCTGTATCAGGGTGGAAAACCCTGTAGATCTTGCTGAACTGGTGTTGCAGGACAAGGGTCGCTGGAGCCGATCACAGATTTTGGGAGTTATCAATACCGGAAAAACAAGAATGGTTGCTCTTCAGAAACAGATTCCTGTTTTTATTCTTTATCTGACAGTCGTGGCTAAAGGTGAGGAACTCCTGTTTCTGGATGATGTTTATAATCTTGATGACAACGTATTGAAAGCACTGAAGAAACCTGTTCATTAATACAATTCCTAAAAAGGAAAGCTTCGGCTTGTAAAACTATGGCATTTTCTGTAAAAATCAACGTTCAAAGGGAGTTTGAGACGTCCTGTTCTCCCGAAAAGGTTTTCGAGCTTCTTGCCGATGTGAAACGTTCGGCCTCTCATTTTCCGAAAGTAGATCAGCTTGTCGATCTGGGCGACAACACTTTTCGCTGGGAGATGGAGAAAATTGGTATTGGCAGCTACACCCTGCAACAGACAATCTATGCTTGTCACTATGCCTCTGATCCTGCAGCACAGACGGTTACCTGGACGCCTGTTTCCGGCGTTGGCAACGCCATTGTCGACGGAGGGTGGACTATTGCACCCAAAGAGGGTGGCGCCAGGGTGTCCATCAAAACCAAAGGCGACCTGACAGTCGATTTCCCATCATTTCTCCAGTTCATCATCTCTCCCCTTGTTGAGATGGAGTTTACCGGTATGATAGAGAACTACCTCGCAAACCTGCAAGAAAATTTAAAAGAAGGGTGATGTCGTTGGCTGAGTGTATTGCGGTAATTCAGAAAGTGCCGAGCAGATTTTAAAAGCGGCATGAAATCGGGAAGCATTTTGGAAAAATAAAAAAGCACCCTATGCCAGGAGCATAAGGTGCTTGTCAAATAAATGATGCCATCCCTTACTTTTTGGGAGCAAGAGCTGATGTGATATTCTGTAAAATCTGGCAGCAATTGGTGAAAAGGTTGCCAACAAGATCTGAAGATGATTTAACAAGAGGCTCCACAAGCTGTCCTGCTGTTTTGATTCCGATGCTCACCAGGTCAAGCTGCTGCTGGGCAAGTGTCCCCAGGGTCTGCAGAAGATTGTTGAAGGCAACGGAAAAATCATTGATTGCATCGTTTGAC
>JBAXFV010000005.1:0-32960 GCA_037139755.1 Chlorobiaceae bacterium | reverse complement strand
ATAACAAAAATATTCTCACCGCTTCCTTCAGAGACATAACCATTGACATCAAGCGCAAGGCCTTCAGCATAGTCGTCCATCAAGGCTTCCATTTTAATAAGCTGTGAGTTAAGGTAGTTCCCACCGGCTTTTGCCAAAGTTGGAAGAGTATTGGGGGCGGGTCTGTTCCATGAGGAGATGCAGACGTCAACACCGTTTTCCAGAACATCTTCACCCAGATAAGAGCCCCATTCCCAGGTCGCAATCGCAACTTCTATGGACGCTCTGTGCGGGTTGACTCCCAGGGCTCCCTGTCCGCGATAAACCAGAGGACGGATATAGCAGGATTTGTGATCATTTACCTTGATAGTACTGATTATCGCCTCTTTCAGCTCTTTTTCTGAGTATGGAATTTCGATACGGTATATTTTTGATGAGTCCCTGAGGCGTTTGATGTGTTCGTCAAGAAAGAGAACGGCTGAGCCCTTGAGGGTTTCATAGCAGCGTATTCCTTCAAAAATAGATGAACCGTAGTGGATAACATGTGAAAGAATGTGGATTTTTGCGTCAATCCAGTCAATCAGTTCACCATTCATCCAGATTTTAGCAGACTTGTTCATGATGCAGGCTTTGGGTGTTAAAACATTATCAGTCGTAAGCTCCAAGATATAAAAACCCCGAGTCCTGTTGCGGGGTTTTTATGTCCAGATATTGAAGAAGTCAATAAATCCTTTCGTAAACACCTTCTACTTCGCGTAGAATCGGTTCATAAACAGTGGGCTTGCGACCGAAGCAGATGCCGAGTGATTCATACATGGCGACATGGTCAAGATCGACGTGACGTTGTACAATTGCCTTTCCTGATTCAATGAACTCTATCTTGCGTCCCTTGACTTTGGAGATGGTGACGCCGGTTTTGCCGTCGATCAGCAGCAATACTGCGGCTGCTCCAGCCTCAAAGCCGAAGTTGATGTCATAAGCCGAAGAGTTCCCGGAGCGGACCAGATGACCGGGATGGATTTCGCGTACCTCAGGAATTTCATAGACCCCTTCGACGAACATGCCGGTCTCTTTCATAAATAACGGCATCGCTGGGTCGGCTTTCATTCTCTTCTGAATCTGCTGGCAGGTAAATTTCCCTGCGCCGGCAAGCTTTTTATGACCGAAGGCGTCAATGCCTGCCGATTCATCAACAATATCGCTGCCATCGGCATTTTTCAGCCCTTCGGCAACAACAATGGTATAGGTACCGCTATGCACGTCGCTCTCCCTGATTCTGCGGGTAAAGCGTTCAGCCAGGTGTTCGTATACAATATCCCAGTTCGCCGGAATTTCCGGGATAAGTATACAGTCTGCCTCTGCGGCAATGCCACTGCGGAAAGCTGTATGGCCGGCATAACGCCCGAATACTTCGGTAACGAGCACCCTGTTGTGTGTTTTACCGGTTGTTTTAAGGTCGTGCACAAACTGCGCGATGCGGTTGATGGTCGAGTCACCGCCGACCGAGTAAGTCTGCAGATCGAGATCCATGGTTTTTGGTGCATGGATGCACTGAATTCCTTGCTGGTTGAGATCAACCATAACGCTGCCGGAATCGTCACCTCCGCTGATAATGAGTGCATCAATGCCGAATTTTTTCATGCCGGCCTTGATGCGGTTGTATTTATCAGGATTGCTTATAGCCTTGATTTTAACTCTTGAATGGCCAGCTTCGGAGCCGGCAAAACTTGCGTCAAACCGGTCAAGTCGAACCAGGTCGAGCCGGACAATATGTTCCTGATCAACAAGGTTGTATAATCCGGCGTAGCCGTTAGGAATGATATAAAGTTCAAGGTCTTTGGACAGGGCCATCATTGCAGCGCCTTTCAGTACCGCATTAAGCCCGCCGCAATCCCCGCCGCTGGTCAGGATACCAATTTTTTTCACAGTTATGCTCTCCTATTCAATGCCAAGGTTAGTATTTAATGGTCGAATTTATTTATTTGTCAGGAAATAATATTTCCCGCTTCTGGGAATTAAGATAGATTATTTGTGTGATTTTTCAACGATAAGTCTCAAAATTTAAATAACTGCTCACGCATCAGAAGATGATCGAACTACAGATTTTTTCATGAACTACAGAGATCAGGCGCGGATCGCTTTTGTGCATCTCAGGGAAAGAAAACGACAAACTCTCCTCACTGCACTTGGTGTGGCTGTCGGCTCTGCCATGCTGGTGACAACCATCTCTATTTCGCGTGGGTCATCATCAAATGTTATCGCCAAGGTGATTGATACGGCTCCTCATGTGCTGATCAGCGCCGAAAGGGTTGTTCCTCTGGTGCCCGACAATATTTTGGTGCCGACAGGGGGGAGCGTTTCGATGGTGACAAAAAACATCAATCTGGATGAACAGGAGGTTATCAAAAACTATTCTGAGGTTGTACAGAGTATTCTGCCTGTCGAGGAACTTCGCAGTATTTCACCCTTTGTGCTCAGTAAACTGATTGCACGCAATAAAACTCGCTTTACTCCCTGCGTGGCTCGTGGTATCATTCCTCATCTTGAAGCCGATATTGCCGGGTTGAAAAAGAACCTGATTGAAAAAAACGCTATCGAGGAGTTGGCCGCAACTCCGAATGGTATTCTTGTTGGAGATCTCCTCGCTAAAAAACTGAACGTCAGTTACCGCGGAAGGATCGTACTGGTGACCAAAAAAAGCGAAGAGTTTCCCGTAACGGTAGTAGGGCGTTTCAGCAGCGGCTTTAATGCAAAGGACGAGCGGGAGGCCTATGTTAATCTCTCTCTTGCCCAGAGAATGGAGGGAATTGCCTCGAATTCGGTGAGCGGTATTGGTTTGAGAACAGCTTATGTTGAGCGTGCTCGCCAGACCGCAGGTCAGGTGGAGGCACTCAGTGGCTATAAAAGTGAAAGCTGGGATGAAACTAACCGTAATATCATTGAGTTTTACAACCGTAATGCTCTGATTACGCTGGTGCTGGTGGGGTTTGTTTTTGTCGTGGCCGGTCTCGGTGTTTCATCGGTCATGACCACGGTGATTCTGCAAAAGGTCAAAGATATCGCCATCATGCGATCAATGGGTATGCCGGGCAGAAACATCAGCACTATTTTCATGCTTGAAGGACTGATGATCGGTATTCTCGGGGTGCTTATTGGCAGTCCGTTAGGACATCTGATTTGCCATTTAGTAGCATCTATCCGTTTCGAGGCAAGTACCGCAGGAGTGCTGAAGAGTGACCGGATCAACATTATTGAACTGCCGGACGCGCATCTGATGGTGATTGTTTTCGGCATCCTGATTGCCGTTCTCTCTTCCTGGAGTCCGGCAAGAAAGGCGACACGCTATGTGCCGGTCAGTATTCTCAGGGGGGAAGTCGGAGCTTAGGTTTTCCGGATAATGCAGACAGCATGGGCTGCGGCACCCTCTTCCCGTCCTATGTAGCCAAGTTTTTCGTTGGTTGTTGCCTTGACTGAGACGGCCCCGATCTCAATGTCGAGACAGTGTGCAATATTTTTGCGCATCCCGGTTATATAAGCAGCTATTTTAGGAGCTTCAAGAAGGAGCATGGCATCGACATTTACGGTTTCGTAACCGTGCTTTTCAAGCAGTTTTCTGACCTGTTTGAGCAGAATCATGCTGTCGATATCCTTGAATTCCATGCTTGTATTCGGAAAGTGCAACCCAATATCTCCAAGTGCTGCTGCACCAAGGAGCGCGTCACTGATGGCATGAAGCAGGACATCGGCATCGCTGTGGCCGTCAAGCCCGTCGTGTTCAGGGATATAAACACCACCGATCACAAGCTTTCGGCCTTCTGCAAAAGGGTGTACATCGATACCAATTCCAATACGCATGAGAAAAGAGGTTTAAGGGTTATAACCGCAGGCATCAAAGATAAAATAAATTGTGAATATTCAGAATCTGCTGATTTGTCATCTGGTGAAAAATTATGAAAAAAGCGCTAACTTTCCCCGAAACACACAAGTGAGTCTCTGTTGGATCGTCATAACAGTGAGTAATTGGTAGTCCTATGACCTTTTCTCAAGTACAGCGTTTTTTCTGGATTTGTGCCGGCACACCGGTATCAGTAATTGAAAAGTATCCGACGGAGCATAGCAAATATCTTGGTATCGGAGCTACAATTTTTTTTACGGCGCTTTTTGCAGGTTTGTCTGGTGGCTATGCGCTGTATTTTGTTTTTTCAGGGAGTGCTTTTGCAGAATTATGGGCTTTGCTCTTCGGATTGATCTGGGGTGTCGCAATATTCAATCTTGACCGGTATATTGTTTCAAGCATAAAAAAGAGTTCTAAAGGACTGAAACAGTTCTACCAGGCGTCGCCAAGGCTTATTTTTGCAGTGTTGATTGCGGTGGTTATTGCTCGTCCTCTTGAACTGAAAATTTTTGACAAGGAGATTCGAGAACAGCTCAGGACTCGTTATTTGTCTGACCAGCAGCAGCGCATTGTCAAGGTACAAACTTCATTCAAGGAGAAATACGCCCTGGAGCTTGGCCAGATTGCGACGTATCAGAAAGAGTATGATGCTTTGAGCAATGAGGTGAACCGGTTGCGCGAGGAGCTGAAAGCAGAAGTGTTTGGTTCCCGGACATCAACGACTTCCGGAGTACAGGGATATGGTCTTTATGCAAGGAACAAGGAACTTGTTGTGTCGGCCAAGCAGGCACGTCTTGAATTTCTGGCAGCTCAACTTGCTGGGCAGCAGGAGTATATGAATCGGCAGAAAGCTACGGAAGGGATTAACAATCAGATGATGCTGGCCGACGACATGCTTGACAAAAAGGCGGCACATGCAGGTTTTGCCGACAGGAACTGGGCCTTGGGAGAACTGACTCATTCACAAAATGATATCAGCCGCTCTTCTGCGAATGCCGTCTATTTTATTACCCTGCTTTTTATTGCCTTTGAATGTGCTCCGCTTATTGTAAAGCTGCTTTCCGATGTCGGGCCTTCAGATGTTGATATCAGAGAGTCCGAATCCCGCATATTTTCTTATCTGACCAATACCTCATTTTTGTCACGCAACCGTCTTACACGTGAATACCGCCGTCCCAGCGTTAAAATTGGGGGACGCCGCGCCAGGAAATATCTTGCGAACAAAAGGACAGGTGGTCGGTAGTGTTAGCCGGTGACCAGACTTCCACAGTATTCACTGAAGAGGGGTGCTTCGGGAGCCGAGAAGAACTGCTCAACGGCGGTGGCAACTTTTTCGCCGATGTCGGGATAGATAAAGTTCATGGTGCCGATCTGTATTGCTTGTGATCCGGCAAGGAAAAACTCCATAGCGTCCTCAAATCCGGTAATACCGCCCATGCCGATAACCGGAATTTTTACTGCATTGTACACTTCCCAAACTTTAGCAAGGGCAATCGGCTTGATGGCTGGCCCGGACAATCCCCCGGTAATGTTTTTCAAAAGAGGTCTGCGGGTTTTATAGTTAATCGCCATGCCGACTACGGTGTTGATGAGGGAAACAGAATCAGCCCCGGCCTCTTCGGCTGCCAGGGCAATTGAGCTGATAGAGGTGACGTTTGGTGTCAGCTTGATCATGAGGTGTCGGGCAGTTATTTTGCGCAACTGCGAAACAATTTCAAAGGTCGCCTCCTTGCTTACCCCCATAATCATGCACTCATCCTTGACATTTGGGCAGGAGAGGTTGATTTCGTAGCCGTTGAGACCCTCAACGCCGTCAAGCCTTGAGACGACCTCGCAATAGTCTTCGATTGAACGTCCGGCAATGTTGACAATGACTGCGGTATCAAGCTGGCGGAGAAATGGGACTTTTTCGGCTATGAACCGATCCAGCCCTATATTGGCCAATCCGATGGCATTGAGTACTCCTGAAGCTGTTTCAGCGATTCGCCGGGGTGGATTGCCGATCCTGGGCTCAAGGGAAATTGCTTTGGTTACCAGACCACCGATTTTTGACAGATCGCAGAGTTGACTCAGCTCTTCTCCAAAAGAGACAGTGCCTGAGGCAAGGAGTACTGGGGATTTTAAATCAAGTCCACGGCCGAGAGATACTGCCGCGCTGTTTTTTGATTTGGCGGTTTCGTGGAGACTCATGTTCTTGTGGCTCTTTACAGAGGTGAAAGCAAAAAAAGTATTCCTGGCTGGGTAAAACCAGTCAGGAATAATAACACACAGCTTTGCTGTTCAGTTTAGTTCTCTTTCCTGTTCAGATAGTAGCGTGTTGCATAGTCCCGTACCATGCGATGGGTGTTGTATTCCGGGGCTATGGTTGCAATGGCATTCCGGATTTTTTTAATCCATTTCACAGGGATGTTGTTCTCGTCGCGATCGTAGAAGGATGGAACGATCTGGTTTTCCAGTGTAGAGTACATTTTTTCTGCATCGAAACTATCCTGCATCTCATGGTTTTCAAAAGACTCTCCGTTTCCGATTGAAAAACCGTTTTCACCGTTAAACGCTTCCGGCCACCAGCCGTCAAGAACACTGAAATTCAGTCCGCCATGCAAGACGGTTTTTTCTCCTGATGTACCGCTTGCTTCCATAGGCCTTACCGGGGTGTTCAGCCAGATGTCAACACCAGAGACCATCCGTTTTGCAATGCCAAGGTTGTAGTTTTCAAGGAAAATAACCTTTCCGGCAAATTGGGGCCTGCGGGAGTGGTCAATGATTTGACGAATATAGTCTTTTCCTGCATCATCATGAGGATGGGCTTTTCCGGCGAAAACGATCTGCATCGGTCTGATCGGATGATTGATGATTCTGTCAAGGCGGTCAAGATCCCTGAAAATCAGCGGAGCGCGCTTGTAGGTAGCGAAACGTCTGGCAAACCCTATGGTCAGTACGTCAGGTGAGAGGGTATTTGTTCCTGATTGCATTGCATAATAATCGTTCTGGAGAAACCCGACATGCTGGTGCTGGTGAAAAAGCTGGTTGGCCAGATACCGGTCGATGAAGTCGATAAGATTACGCTTCAGGTTGTAACGAAGCGCCCAGAGCTCTTCATCGGAGATTTTTGCAAGTACCGCTTCAGTGGCTTCGCGCGAAAAAGTCATTTCGTCAACGTCATCGGTGAAGTTTTTCCAAAACTGTTCAGTATATCCGCATGCCCATGTACTGCCGTGCACACCGTTAGTGATATGCCCGATGGGCACCTCTGCAACAGATTTACCGGGATAGAGGTGTTGCCACATATTGCGGGATACTTCTCCGTGCAGTTTTGAAACGCCGTTGGCCGATCGTGACAGGTTAAGCGCAAGGACGGTCATGGTGAACAGTCCATGAGTATCCTCCTTGTCTTCGCTCCCGAGCATCATCATATCATTGAAGCTCATATCTATCCTGGCAAGATACTTGTCAAAAGTGTAGTGCATCATGTCTCTTGAGAAGCGGTCATGACCGGCAGGAACCGGTGTGTGCGTTGTGAAGACGCAGCGTGATTTGACATTATCTATTGCCTCTTGTTTGTTGACACCTTTGGAATTTTCCTGGGCGAGAAGCTCAAGCGTGAGAAATGCGGAATGTCCTTCGTTCATGTGATAGACAGCAGGCTCAATCTTAAGCTGGTCAAGCAGTTTTACGCCCCCTATTCCAAGGAGTATCTCCTGATTGATGCGCATATTCTGATCACCGCCATAAACTCGGCAACAGATGTCGCGATAGTGCGATTCATTGGCATTAATATTGGTGTCAAGGAGGAAAAGTGTTGCCCGGCCTACCTTCAGCTTCCAAACTTGTGCAAAAACTTCACTTTGCGCGATAGTTACAGAGATAATCACATCCTTGCCGTCAGCGCGGGTAACTTTTTCCACAGGAAGGTTTTCAGGGTGCTGCAGGGGATAGTCTTCGATTTGCCAACCTTCGTGATTAAGATGCTGGCGGAAGTATCCTTCTCTGTAAAAGAGGGTGATACCTACAAAGTTGATACCCAGATCGCTGGCTGATTTCAGGTGGTCTCCAGCAAGAACGCCGAGTCCGCCTGAATATATTCTCACGCTTTCATGAATACCGAATTCCGCACTGAAATAGGCAACCGGATTTTTGACAAGTTCAGGAGTATTGTTTGCTGCCCAGGTATTTTTCTCGTTGAGGTAGGTTGTAAAGCGTGCATAGACATTTTCTAATTTTTCGCCAAATTTGAAATTGCATCGGGCCGCCAGTTCATCATCAGATATCTGCCGTAAAAGTTCAATTGGATTATGATTGTTTCGTTCCCAGAGGAGAGGGGAGAGTTCTTCGAAAATCTGTTTTGCTTCTGTATCCCATGACCACCAGAGGTTTTTTGACAGTTCTTGAAGCGCAATGATTTTTTTTTGCATAATAGATCGGTATAATAATTGCATTGAAGCCGCTGTTGAAAGTAAGGCTGTATCTTACAGCACTGTACGCTTTTTCGGCTTTTTGTTAATGCCTGGTGAATAAATTAGTGCTCAATTTACAGTTTTAGAATTGAAAACCGCAAGTCTTATTTAAATTGATTTCAGAGACAGCAAAAATAGCGCATATATCGGATCTCCATCTTTCCGGTAATCAGGATCGTCGTCAACTTGGCTTTCTTGATCGTCTGCTTGATCACTTCAATACCGAAGGTTTTGATCATCTCGTCATTTCGGGTGATCTGAGCAATAGCGCTGATCCTGAAGACTGGCATATTGTCAGGGAAAAACTGAAAAGTCATAATTTTTACCACTGGGAAAAAACGACCGTTATTGCCGGTAATCACGATTTGATCCATCTTGAAGAAGAGATGCGATTTTATAATGCACTGAATCCTCTTCCTTTTGCCAGAAAAAAAGCTTTTGACCGCAAATTAAAAGCGTTTTGTGTTTTTTTTCAGGAGCTTATTACCGGGGAAGAACAGGGAACTAACGCTTTTCCTTTTATCAAGATCATAAACTATCCATCGGTGAAGATTGCCTTTGCGGCTCTTAACTCGGCTTATCCCTGGTATCCTGCCGATAATCCTCTCGGAGCCAGAGGATCAATCAGTCCGGGGCAGTTGCATGCTTTGGGTACAAAACGTGTTCTTTCCTCCGTGAAAGAGTGTTTTGTGATAGGGCTTTGCCATCATGCATATAAAGTATATGGAACCGATTCATTGATCGATCAGGCTTTTGACTGGACTATGGAGCTGAAAAACCGTGAAGAGTTCCTTGCTCTTATGAAAGTTATGCATGCAAAATTGGTGCTGCATGGCCATTTTCACCGTTTTCAGAGCTACACTGTCGACGGAATAACCTTTATCAATGGGGGAAGTTTTCGCTACAATCCACTGTGTTACAGTGAACTGCTTGTCGATAGGCAGGGAAGCTGCCAACAGAAGTTTGTTCTGCTTCCCTGAAGAGATGCTTTACTTGTTGTTAATTTTATTTTCTTGCATGTATTGAAGGATTCTGGCGGCATGATCGCGGTCTTCCTGATTCAGTTGCTTGAAAATATTGGAAGAATAAGAGTTTGTCGGGCTGTCGAGAAATTGCTGAAAATGCGATTCTCCTGCTGCCATTTCAAGATCGTATGCGGTCTTGAATGCTTCTGCTCTTGAGGGTGGAGTGGTCGACCAGGCTGAGATCAGTTCAGCGATTCTGGTATTGGTATCAATAAGGGATTGCAGGTCTTTGGCCAGAAGATTTTCAGGAAAAAACTCTTTTTGTTGAGGTTGCTTTTTCTCTTGCTGTAGGAGGGTGGCGTGGCTTTGTTCCTCCATTGCAAGATCCCACCAGAAATCCTCATCATCCGGCAAACAGTCATTGAAGATGGTGTAGAGTTTTGCAAGGTTCAATTCCAGTTGTATTGACTCGTCAAGATGTTTCCGGATTTGTTCGGGCATGGTCATAGAATGTTAGGAATTGTTGCGGTAGGATGCGTACTCCTGAAGACTTTTAACACCGAACTCCTGGTGGCGGATACAGTCAATAGCCTGAACCGATGCCTCTGCTGCTTCGATGGTGGTTACAAACGGCACATTGCTCAGCACCGATGCCGCGCCGATAGCCTCTTCGTCGTGCAGCGCTTTTTCGCCTCTCGGAGTGTTGATGACAAAGTTGATTTTTCCGTGTTTGATAATGTCAAAGATGTTGGGCCGTCCCTCTTCCCCGACCTTGAAAACTTTCTTGCATTCGATACCGTTGTCAGTCAGGAAGTGGTGTGTGCCAGCGGTTGCTACCAGATCGAAGTCCATGCGGAAAAGCGCCTTTGCGATGGCGATAATGCGTGGGTTTTTGTCCTGATCGTTCACACTGATGAAGACTGAGCCGGAGAGAGGAAGCTGCATGTTAGCTGCCTGATAGGCTTTGGCAAAGGCTTCGGGAAACTTGTCTGCAAGGCTCATTGCCTCGCCGGTTGAACGCATTTCAGGGCCAAGATAGACGCCTGATTTGACAAACTTGGAAAATGGGAAGACGGGTTCTTTTATTGCCATGTGTTTCATGCCGAGCTCATCACAATCTTTCAGGTCATACTCTTTGCGCAGATCGCTGAGCTTTTCGCCAAGCATGACGCGGGTGGCTATTTTGACGACAGGGATGGCGGTTGCCTTGCCCACAAAAGGAACCGTCCGGCTCGCTCTTGGATTGACCTCAATCACATAGACACTTTCGTTCTGGACGGCATACTGGATATTCATTAACCCTACGACCTTAAGATTTGTTGCAAGGGTTTTGGTGTATGCCTTCATGGTGGCAATAACGTTCTGGCTGATGTTGTGATAGGGAAGAATGGAGGTGGAGTCACCGCTATGTATACCTGCGGCCTCAACATGCTGCATGATGCCGCTGATGACGCAGTCCGTGGTATCGGCAATGGCATCAATATCAAATTCTACTGCGGTTTCAAGAAAACGGTCGACCAGCAGAGGATATTTTTCGGTAATGAAAAGCGCCTGATCGACATATTCTTTGAGAGAGTCGTCATTGTAGACAATTTTCATGGCTCGTCCGCCCAGAACGTAACTTGGTCTGACCAGTGCAGGGTAGCCGATTCTCCGGGTGATCTCCCTGGCTTCCTCAAAGCTTACGGCTGTTCCGTATTCGGGATGGGGAATATCAAGCTGTTCAAGAAGTGCGCCAAATTTTTTACGGTCTTCGGCAAGGTCAATGCCTTTTGATGAAGTCCCGAGAATGGTGACACCGGCCTCATGAAGTTTGGTAGAGAGTTTCAGGGGCGTCTGGCCTCCAAAGCTGACGATAACACCGAGAGGCTTTTCGTGTTCTATGATACGGATGGTGTCTTCAAAAGTGAGCGGTTCGAAGTAGAGCTTGTCTGCAATATCGTAGTCTGTGGAAACGGTTTCAGGATTACAGTTGACCATAATGGTCTCATAACCAGCCTCTCTGAGTGCGAAAACTGCCTGAACACAACAGTAGTCGAATTCGATTCCCTGGCCGATCCGGTTCGGACCACCGCCAAGGATAATGACTTTTTTTCGATCAGATGCAACAGATTCGTTTTCCTCCTCGTAAGTCGAGTAATGATAAGGTGTTTTAGCATCGAATTCTGCTGCACAGGTGTCGACTGTCTTGAAGACGGATTCAACGCCATAATGTTTTCTGAGCGCCCGAATGGAGGGTTCTGTAGTATTGAAAATATTGGCAAGCTGAAAATCAGAAAATCCGTTTTGCTTGGCTTTCAGAAGCCACTCTTCAGGAAATTTCCGGGAAAGGTCAATAACATCCTGCGTCAGGTCGGAAGCTTGAATGGTCATGCAATCTCGATAGTTTTACGATGCTTCAGGAAAGAGCTGTGTAAAGGTAATAATTCACCTCTTGATATAAAAGCCGGTGCATTATACAAAAATGCATATCCTTCTCAAAGTTGCCGGTTCGCCGTTCCCGATCTTCTTTTTTCACTCTCTGAAAATGGCGCGGGATTTTTTTACATTATCGTTCAATCGAGTGCGCTCAGGTATGAAAAAAAGGTCTAATAACGTGTATGCATAAAAAAAATTTTGACTCAATAGATGCTGCTCTCGAAGATATTCGGCAGGGAAAGCTTGTCATTGTCGTCGATGATGAGGATCGTGAGGATGAGGGCGATTTTATTGGCGCGGCTGAACTGGTGACCAATGAGATGATAAATTTTATTACCAGAGAAGCTCGTGGTCTTCTCTGTGTTGCTGTCACTATGGAAAGGGCCAAAGAGTTGCAGCTCGATCCGATGGTGCAGAGGAACACCTCCCAGCATGAAACAAACTTTACGGTTTCTGTGGACGCGATTGCTGAAGGCGTCACTACGGGTATTTCAGTCTATGACCGCACCATGACGATCAAGATGCTGGGTGATCCGTTGTCGAAGGCTGACGATTTTTCCCGTCCGGGTCATATTTTCCCACTCCGGGCTATGGATGGTGGTGTGCTCAGGCGCGTGGGGCATACGGAAGCTGCAGTCGATCTTGCCCGTCTTGCCGGGTGCAGTCCGGTTGGACTGCTCTGTGAAATTCTCAATGACGACGGGAGTATGGCCAGGCTTCCCGAACTGATCAAGCTTAAGGCGAAATTTGGACTGAAGCTTATTACGATAAAGGAACTTGTTGCCTATCAGATGAAGCGCAACAAACTCGTGAACCGGGCGGTTGAATCGAGATTACCGACAGCTTATGGGGAGTTCAGGCTTATTGCCTATGAATCGTTTACCGACCAGCAGAACCATATTGCGTTTGTGAAGGGTGACGTTACCACTGACGAGCCGGTTCTTGTCAGGGTTCACTCGCAGTGTGCAACTGGAGACACCTTTGCGTCATTGCGTTGTGATTGCGGCAACCAGCTCGCTTCAGCACTCAGTATGATAGAAAAAGAGGGTCGCGGCGTTTTGATTTACCTCATGCAGGAGGGGCGTGGCATTGGTCTGATCAATAAACTCAAAGCATATAACCTTCAGGATGAGGGGTTTGATACGGTTGAGGCCAACGAAAAGCTCGGATTCAAGGCCGATCTGCGTGATTACGGTATCGGCGCCCAGATTCTAAAGGATCTCGGAGTCAGAAAAATGAAGCTCATGACCAATAATCCCAAAAAAGTGGTAGGTCTTGAGGGGTATGGTCTGGAGATTGTGGAACGAATTTCGCTTGAAATTGCACCAAATCCAATGAATCAAAGCTATCTGGACACAAAACGTGATAAACTTGGCCACATGATTGGTTGTTCATGCGGAACTGAAAGTCGTTAGTTTGAAACAATAAATCCCAAACCGTAAACTTCCGTCAGGAAAAGGACTGAAAGACGATGGATACTGATATCCTTCAGAGGCAGGATAAAGAGCTCTTTGCCGCGATTGCCAGTGAGATGACACGGCAGACTGAAACGCTTGAGCTGATCGCTTCGGAAAACTTCACCAGCCGTGCAGTGATGCAGGCCTGTGGATCAGTGATGACCAATAAATATGCCGAGGGCTATCCCGGCAAGCGCTATTATGGCGGATGTGAATATGTTGATGTGGCCGAAAATCTTGCCCGTGATCGGGCTAAAAAGCTCTTTGGCTGTGAATATGTCAATGTGCAGCCACATTCCGGTTCAAGCGCCAACATGGCTGTGCTGTTTTCTGTATTGAAACCTGGTGACAGGATCATGGGACTTGATCTCTCCCATGGCGGGCATCTGACCCACGGCAGTTCGGTTAATTTCTCCGGTCAGATGTTTGAGGCTCACTCTTATGGTGTCGATCCCGAGACCGGCTGTATTGACATGAATAAAGTTGAGGAGCTTGCCTTGCAGGTTCGTCCGAAACTGATTATCTGTGGTGCGAGCGCCTATTCCCAGGGCTTTGATGTGAAGGCGTTCAGAGTTATTGCCGACAAGATCGGTGCGTTTTTGATGGCCGATATCGCTCATCCTGCAGGCCTTATTGCGGCCGGTCTTCTGGGCGACCCGATGCCGCATTGCCATTTTGTGACCACCACTACCCACAAGACTCTTCGCGGTCCAAGGGGCGGCATGATCATGATGGGCACCGACTTCGAGAACCCTATGGGTATTACCATCAAGACAAAGAGCGGTTCACGCCTGAAAATGATGTCCGAAGTGATGGATGCTGAAGTGATGCCGGGTATTCAGGGCGGGCCACTGATGCATATTATTGCAGGCAAGGCTGTTGCTTTTGGCGAGGCGTTGCAGCCATCCTTCAGGGAATATGCCGCACAGGTCATCAAAAACGCATCGGTGATGGCGGACAAGTTTCTTGATCTCGGATACAATATTGTGAGTGGTGGAACCAAAAACCATCTTATGCTGCTTGATCTGCGCAACAAGAATGTTACAGGCAAGGTTGCCGAAAACCTTCTGCATGAAGCAGGTATTACCGTCAACAAGAACATGGTTCCTTTTGACGACAAGTCTCCCTTTGTCACCAGCGGCATTCGCATTGGCACTCCAGCCATGACTACACGGGGCATGAAGGAGGAGGAGAGCCAATCTATTGCTGAGCTGATTGATCGGGTGATCTCTTCTGCTGACAAGCCGGATATCGCTGATATCTGTCGCACCGTCAGACAGGAAATCAGGGAACTCTGCCTGAGTCATCCTATCGAAGGATACAGCGTGTAGGAGATTAACCGGGTTTTAAAAGCCTCCCCTGTCTGAGGAAGGTGGGGGGGCTAACTGTTTTCGAGGATGGTCGTGATCATGCTTTTGAGCTCATCAGAGGTTTTTCTGATTTTTTTATCAAGGGTGATCTTTTCCCTTGACAGCTCAATTTCCCGATCGGTATCGTTTTCAAGACGAATCGTTTCGGTGAGTGCATTTTTCTGATGGACAAGCGGCTCAAGAATAAGGTTTTTGAACGCGTCAAGGAACATCGCAAGGCACCGTTTTGCGTTATCGGCGTGGACGTCGGATTGTTCAAGCCATTTGTTGCTGACCGGTGGGTCAATCAGCAGGCCGGATGCAAGATCCCTCGATTCAGGATTCTGGAATGAGCTTATTTCAGAGGTAATGTCAATCCGTTCTTCCGGATAGTCAGCAATTTCGTGGTAGCGGCGGATCAGATGGGTAAATATTTCTTGAGCCTCCTTGTGCGGCAACTCCAGCATCTCTTCATGTGAAGCGGCAAATTCCAGCACAGCATTGCCGTAGCTGGTGCTTTCCAGCAAAGCTTTTAAAAAAGTTTTTTCCAGTACAGAAATCTTCGGCGCAGACTTGTGCTGCGGCGGGACTTCCTGGCGGTTTTCAAAAGCCGCTCTTTTTTTATCGGTCGCACTCTCTTCTCTGTCGAGCAGTTCCTGGAGAGCTGGCAGGCTGAGCGCAATTTTTTTTGAGAGTTCCTGAAGATAGAGCTCCCTCCGGATACGGTCGGGGATCAGTGAAATGGTGTGCGCCATTGCCCGTATCGATCTTGATTTCAGATCAGGCTGTGCAAAATTTCCCGATTCCATGAAAAATCGGATTTGAAAATCCTGAAACGAAAGCATATTATTTTCGGCAAACTGCACGAAATTATCTCTCCCTTCACGACGAACAAAACTGTCAGGGTCGTCACCCTCAGGAAGAATCAGCACAGAGGGGCTAATGTTCTCGGAAAGCAACGTGTCAATGCCGCTCATCATTGATTTTTGACCGGCCCTGTCGGCGTCATACATGAACAAGACCCGTTTTGTGTAATGATGAAGCACTTTTGCCTGATAGCGAGTCAGCGATGTGCCGCATGAGGCTACCGCGTTGGTCATACCTTCCTGGTGCAGCGCAAGAACATCCATGTATCCTTCAACAAGTATTGCGGTTTCCAGTCGCCGGATTTCATTTTTTGCGGCATGAAGTCCGTAAAGAAGTTTTGATTTTTCAAACAGCTTGCTCTCTGAGGAATTCAGATATTTCGGTGTTTGTGGGTCACTCACCAGGGTGCGTCCTCCAAAACCAACAACCTGTCCTCCGACTGAAAAAATTGGAAAGATCACCCTGTTGCGAAAGGTGTCATAACAGGAGTTTTTCTGCTTGTTGGCGGTTATAAGGCCGAGCTCAAGCAGGTGCTCCTGTGCAATTCCTTCCCGTTTTGCTGCACTGAAGAGATCGTCCCATGCGTCGGGAGCATAACCGAGGCCAAAAGTCTGTATGGTTTTTTCCGAAAGAGCCCGTTCAGTTGCAAGATAGGTGAGCCCTCGTTTTCCCGCTTGGCGCTTCAGCGTTTCATGATAGAACCTGGCTGCCCAGCGAAGGATTTCGGTCTGACTCTCTTCATGCGCTGATTGAGGCGCTTTTTTTTTGGTGAATTGGCTGATATCAATACCCGATCGCTTTGCCACCAGTTCGAGTGCTTCAGGAAAGGGTACCTTTTCCATTTCCATGACAAAGGAAAAAACATTGCCTCCCTTGCCCGTTGAAAAACATTTGTAGAGCTGTTTTTCAGGCGAAACAATAAATGAAGGGGTTTTCTCTATTGTAAAAGGAGAGAGTGCTTTATAGTTGCGTCCTGAAGGCTGAAGCGTCACATAATCAGAGATAATATCAACAATGTCTGCCGCTTGCCGGACTTCATCGATGGTCGCAGGAGGGATCATGCGCATCTTCTTTGTCTTTGAAATTGTTGCCTGAACACGTGCTTTTTTCTTTTGATCAATGATTACAGTTAAAAAATAACATGCAGATTTACTAAATTGACAGCCAGATAGTATCGCTTTTGTAGCCAGAGTTGGCGGTCAGCTCTCAGTTGAGACTTTGATGGGTTCAGGCAGAGAGGCTTGCGGTGACTTTCAACGATATGCTATAGTATAGCAAATTACATCGTGGTTCATAATGCTTCGTTTCTCTTCAGGATAGTCAAAACAATCAAGAGTCTATGAAACAGGGTTTTTTTACCGGTCTGCTCATTGTTGTAACATACGTGGTTTCTTTGGGGTTCTATGTATGGATGGGCACGACTCCGCCGGAGTCAATCTTTCATGCCATCTGGAAGGGAGGGCCGGTTGTCTCCGTCCTCATGTCGCTGATACTGATGGTGATTGCATACACCGTCGAACGTATCATTGCCCTGAAGAAGGCTTCGGGAAAGGGAAATATTCCTGAATTCGTTCATAGCCTCAAGCAGGATATCGATAATGGATCAATCGATCAGGCTATTGCGAAGTGTGACGACCATCAAAGCTCCCTTGCAGCAGTGCTTCGTGCGGTTCTTGACCGGTATAAAAAACTCTCTGATTACAATGTCACCGATAGGGAGAAAAAGGTCAGCGAGATGGAAAAGGCGGTGGAGGAGGCCACAGTCATGGAAATGCCGCTTCTGGAAAATAATCTGGTGGCAATTTCTACCATTGCATCAATTTCCACCATGGTTGGACTTCTGGGAACAACCCTCGGTATGATTCGCGCCTTTGCCGCAATGGCGACAAGCGGAGCGCCCGATGCCGTACAGCTTTCGCTTGGCATCTCTGAAGCACTGTTTAACACGGCTCTTGGTATTTTTGGTGGTATTACGGGTATTGTTGCCTATAACGTTTTTACCAGCAGGGTCGACCGTTTCAGCTATATGATTGATGAGGCGGCATTCTACATCATACAGACACTTGGAACCGGTAAATCGGATCGCTGATGTCGAGAATCAAGGCTAAACGGGTAGGCTTCAGGATTGATATGACGCCGATGGTGGATGTAGCGTTTCTTCTTTTGACCTTTTTCATGCTGACCACCAAGTTTCGTCCGCCTGAAGTGGTGAAGATTGATCTTCCTTCATCTCATTCGCAGCTAAAGCTTCCTGAGTCGGATGTTTTGACAGTAACAGTGAGTCGCGACAATACTTTTTTTATGGGAGTTTCCTCGCAGCAATCGAGGGAGAAAATTTTCAATGCGGTTGTGAAGTCGAAACTTCAGGCAGCAGGGTTTTCTGCAGGTGCGATTACTGATTCCCTGAAGCAATTTAAACTGGCAGAAAATTTTCGGGTTGAGTCAGGTGAACTCGACAAATTTGTCGTTATGGCACGCTTTGCCAATCAGAAGCTCCGGCCAGTTATCAGGGCCGATGCTGATGCCGGTTTTGATGCGGTGAACCAGGTCATCAAGGTCTATAAAAAAGCAAACATGCTCACCTTCAACCTGATTACCGTTCTGGAAAAGGAGGTTCGCTGATTATGGGTATTGTTGATTCTCCCAACGGCCGACGCCATAAAAAAAAAGGAAGACGGCAGTCAAAAAGGATTGGGTTTCATCTTGACATGACCCCCATGGTTGATGTGGCATTTCTCCTTCTGACCTTTTTTATGCTTACAACTACCTTTTCAAAATCCAACACCATGGAGATTAATATTCCGCCGGAAAAAACCGAAGTGAGGGTTGCGGAAAACAATGTCCTGACGCTGAGAATTGCCGATGATGCGATGGCCTATTACTCGCTGGGAGAGAATGCGCCAAGAAAAATCCCCCTCTACGATACCCGCAGGATGGCCTTGAGTGGTGAGCTGCGCCAGCTTTTGAGGGAGCAGACAAAGTCCAACGAAAAATTGGTGATTGTTGTTAAAATAAGTGAAAAAGCAAAGTACCGTCATCTTGTCGATGTTATCGATGAGTTGAACCTTATGAAAATAGACCGGTTCAGCCTTGATGATTATACTGAGCAGGATGCACTCGAAATCAAAAGAGCTATTTAAGGCTGCAATCAGCAAAGGAGTTCCATAAGGTGTCTTCCACACTAAAAAAAATACATCAGGAAACATTTCGCAAAAAAGCACTGTCGTCATGGTCATTCGGTGAGCAGTTTCTTGATACCGATCGTTTGCGAAAGTTGGCTTATGGCAACCTTGTGTTGAGGCGTCAGGCCCATCTTTTTCTTACTCACGGAGTTCTTGTTGCCATCGCCATTCTTGGCGTTTTCTGGCTGATTACCGCCAATTGGCAGAGCCTTGTCTCATTGACCGGACTGTTTGGCAAGGCTGATAAACCCATGGTTGAGTGTTATGAAGTTGTTACCAGTGTGACGCAGCTTCCGCCTCCGCCTCCGATCAATGCACCTGATCCCGTTCCAGTGACTCCATCATCTCCTGCAGTTCCGGTACCGCCGAGTGTCGGCAAAATTAAAAAGGTGAATCAGGATGAGGTGCCTCCGGAGCAGACCGTTGCGACACAGAAAGAGCTGAAACAGGCTATCCAGACCCAGGGGGCGGGATCTGGCGGCGCGGCTTCAGGCGATGAAGTTCCGATGTTTGTTCCCTGCGAAAAAATGCCGGGTTTTCTGGAGCAGAAAAAGCCGGTTTACCCCGAGATGGCAAGAATTGCCGGTATTACAGGAAAGGTTTTTGTCAGCGTTCTCATTGCTGAAGATGGTCGTCCACTTAAGGCAAAGGTTATGAAACGCATACCTGCAGATTGTGAAGTGTTTGATGCCGTTGCCATAAAGTCTGTGATGGAGTCGAAATACTATCCAGGGATACAGAACGGCAGCCCCATAAAAGTGTGGTTCACCGTTCCGATCCGGTTTCAGCTCGATTAACCCTGTCGCGTCTTTTGGGTTTTTGGCCGATAGAGTATTCCAAAGATAATCCAGACATAAGCCCCGACAAGGGCGACTGGACTGATAAAAAGGGCGAAGGGGCCGTCAACTGATTTTTCAAGGTACATTCCCCAGTAGCTTCCGGCAATGACCAGCGCCCCAAGAGCAATCATGAGATAGTTAATGGCTTCAAGGGGCATAGCTGTTGCTTTTTTTTCAGCAGGCGTCTTCTGCTTCTTCTTCGTTAAAGATTTCATCGAGTGTTGTGATACAGTGTTTCGCCTCTTCCCGGCTGATGGTCAGCGGAGGAAGAAGTCGGATAACGTTAACACTGGTGGCGTTGATAAGTACCTGTTTTTCGAGTGCTTTGCCGACATAATATTTAGCCTCCCTGTTGACCGTGATACCGATCATCAGACCATACTGACGGATTTCAAGAATCCTGGAGTATTTCGCTGCCAGTTTCTCCAGCTCATCGTTGATGTATTTGCCGGTGGCTTCAGCATTTTCCAGCAGGTTGTCTTCGTCGATGGCGTTGATCAAGGCAAGGCCTGCCGCACAGGCAACAGGGTTGCCTCCGAAGGTGGTGCCGTGGTTGCCATAGCTCAGCACATCCGCCACTTTCTCACTGCCGATAACGGCTGACAAGGGCAGACCGCCGCCAAGCGGTTTGGCAAGGCATACCAGATCAGGCTCAGCATTGACCTGTGTGTAGCTGAAGAACGTCCCAGTTCTTCCGCAGCCTGCCTGGATATCGTCGGCAACAATCAGAAAACTGTATTGTTGCCGCAGCTCCTTCAAACGGTCAATAAATTGCTGTGATATCCGGTGAATGCCCCCTTCGCCCTGCACCACTTCAACAAAAACAGCGGCAGTTTTGTCGGACACCTTAGCTTCAAGGTCACCAATATCATTAAAGGCAATCATGCCTGTTTCGGGCAGTAACGGCTCAAATCCGTCGACATATTTCGCTTTTGCGGTCAGCGACATGGCGCCATACGTTCTGCCATGGAAGCAGTTACTCAGTGACAGTACCTCTTTTTTCTCTGGTACGCCAAACTGACACGCCCATTTTCTTGCAATTTTGATGGCAGCTTCAATCGCCTCAGTGCCGCTGTTGGCAAAAAACACCTTCGACAAGCCGGAGAGCGCTATCAGTTTTTCCGCGAGTGCAAACTGGGGCTGCATCATGAAGAGGTTTGATGCGTGTATTAATTTCGCCGCCTGTGCGCTAATGGCATCGACAAGGCGCTGGTCGCCATAACCGAGGGCATTGACGCCAATGCCTGCAATCATGTCGAGATAGCGGATTCCGCTATCGCTGACGAGCCAGACTCCTTCGCCATGCGTCACGGCAATGGGGAGTCGGGCATAATTATGAAAAAAAAGTTTCTGTTCGGTTTCCTGTGTTACGGGTAGTGGTTTCATGCTTATAATGATTGTGCATTTTTCCAGGTCATAGAGACGCGAATGATCCTCCATATCCCATAAGATCCTGTCAGGAGTACATAATGGTTAAGATCTTTTCTGGCTACAGCAGGTGCCGCTTCAGGGAACAAAAACAGATAAAGAGCTATCCCGATAAACGTTATTCCAAGGAGCAGGCCGGTGATTTTTGCGGCAGAAATGTTTTTCAGCACCTCTTCTCCTTTTTTTCAGTACGATGCGCAAAAAGGCCAGCATCAGGATAGAATCGCCATTCCCGGTTGACAATCAGGCGCGCACCATAACTGAACGTGAAATATGACCATCCCCATTGCAACAGCACAAAAACCTTGTGGCGGAAGCTGGTCAGAAAATAAATATGCACCAGCAGCCAAGTGAACCATGCTAATATACCATCAAACTTCAGACTGCCGAACTCAACAATTGCCTTGTTTTTTCCGATGGTTGCCATTTGTCCTTTATCCCTGTACCGGAATGCTTTTCTTGCCTTTGTTTTGAGGTCAAGCAGAATATTCCTGCCAATAAATCTTCCCTGCTGCAATGCAACCGGAGCAAGTCCGGGCAAGGGGTTTCCGTTTTGAGAAACAAAGTGTGCAAGGTCGCCTCCGACAAATATTTCGGGATGTCCTGGAATACTGAGATCTTCGCTGACAATGATCCGGCCGATCTGGTCAGTCTCCACTCCTGTCATGGTTTTTCCAATGCCAATAGCGGTAACACCAGCCGCCCAGAGCACCGTTGCGGCCTCAATGCGTTCATTGCCGATTTGCACTCCATCGGCATCAACATCGCTGACCATGCTGTTTGTCCACACCTGTACGCCAAGTTTCTCAAGAGATCGTGTTGCTTTGCTTGCAAGGTCAGGCGAAAAAGAGCTGAGAATTCGCGGGGCCGCTTCAACAATAAAGATTCTGGTGAGTTTCGGATCAATGTTCCGGTAAAATTTTGAAAGCGTGTAGCGGCTCATTTCACCGATGGAACCAGCCAGTTCAACGCCGGTCGGCCCACCACCGACAATGACAAAGGTGAGCAGTTTTTTACGTTCAACAAAATCTGTCGTTCGTTCAGCACTTTCATAAGCTTCCATGACCCTCCGGCGTATCTCTTTTGCCTGAGCGAGGGTTTTCAGTCCAGGCGCATACTCCTCCCACTCATTGTGGCCAAAATAGTGGTGCTGTACGCCGCATGCAAGAATCAGGTAATCGTAGGGGATGTCGCTGAAATCGGTAATGACGGTTTTGTTCTCAACATCAATACGTTCCACAATACCCTTGAAGACGGTGATGTTCTGGTCGTTGGCCAGCATGTTTCTGAGCGGTGCGGCAATATCGCCCTCTCCCAGAGCCGCCATAGCCACCTGATAAAGGAGTGGCTGAAACAGGTGGTAGTTTTTTCTGTCGATGAGGGTAACCTCGATATCAGGTTTATTTCCCAAAACCCTGGCGGCATTGAGCCCTGCAAATCCGCCACCTACAATTACAACCCTCTTTTTCATTTCCAGTGTCACTTTTGATAAAATACATGAACTATTTCCACATTCTTTATCCCGCAAGATAACTGGATACCAGAAATTTCCGAATCTGTTCGGGATTTAGTGCAGGAATCAAGTGAGGCGTTCGATGATGTCAGCCTGCGGCGGAAATTTTTGTTGCAGAGCATCTCTGTCGGCAAAAGTAAAGTCACTGAAATCAAATCCTGGAGCGACAACACAACTGACCAGAGCGTAATGGGCAGTATCCGTTGTATCATCCAGACAGGCACCAAACCAGGCTCCGGCAGGTACCCATGCCTGGAGTATCTGGTTATCTTCAGGTGAATGGCCCAGTATGAATGAAACGGGGTCACCTGTTTCGGGAAAAACATGTATCGTCAGGGGATCACCTTCGTGGAAAAACCAGAGTTCGTCGGAATTAATCTTATGCAGTTTGGAGCATTCCGCGTCTCTAAGCAGGTAATAGATGGCTGTCGCATAAGAGCGCATGCCGTTGAAGCTGCTGTTTTGGGCAAAGGCATACAATCCACCGCTCCGGTATGTTTCGCGGTAGAAGCCACCTTCAGGATGGGGTGAAAGCTTCAGGCTCTCTATCCAGAATTCAGCTTTTTGCATTCAGCTTTTCTCGGATTTTCGCTGTTTTCTGACGTGAAGCCTCGGCAAGTTTCTTGCGGAATTCAAGCAGGGATGCCATCAGTGGCTCATCAGACAGTGCAAGTATTTGAACCGCAAGCAACGCCGCATTGCGGGCATTGTCAATCCCGACGGTGGCCACAGGAATACCTGCCGGCATTTGCACAATAGAGTAGAGCGAGTCCTGCCCATTGAGCTTTTTGCTGAAAATCGGCACTCCGATAACCGGCAGTACCGTCATGGCAGCCGTAACACCTGGAAGGTGCGCGGCTCCGCCAGCTCCAGCAATGATTACCTTCAGGCCGCGTTCAATGGCCGAAGAGGCATACTGTTCAAGGTCTTGCGGTGTGCGGTGCGCAGAAATAACCGAGATCTCTGAGGTAATATGAAAATCATCAAGAGCCTCTGCGGCCTCCTTCATAATATCGAAATCAGAGTCTGAACCCATGATGATGCCTACAATAGCCCTGTTTTTATCTGTTTTCTGTCTCATATAATAGCACTTCTTATTAATTATTTTTGAGCGAGTTCGCTGGCAAGCCCCGTAGGGTCGACATATTGGTAGCCTTGGGAAACAATGATTTCAAGCCAGGTATGGGCTAATGATTTATGAAATTGCCGAGTTTTATGTATTTTCACGAGAACCAATTTAAAAAAATAATCCTTGTTGAGGAAGAGAACAATGGCAACCAATCTCGCAGTAAAGTACAGCAATCCCGGCCCCCGTTATACCAGTTATCCTACTATTCCCTCATGGAGCACCGATGGTGTTACCCAGGATCAGTGGAAAGAAGCGATGGTTAAAGGTTTCAACGACAGTAATGAGACCACCGGTATCAGTCTGTACATTCATATTCCCTACTGTGAGAACCACTGTTACTTCTGCGGTTGTAACGCTCACCGTACCATGGATCACTCTTTTGAGACACCCTATATTGAGGCTCTGCTCAAAGAGTGGCAGATGTATACCGATGTTTTTCCCGGCAGACTCAATGTTAAGGAACTGCACATTGGTGGCGGTACACCTACCTTTTTCAGTCCCGAAAATCTTGTCAGGCTTATTGACGGTATCTGCAAGAATGTCAACAAGATGGACAACTATATGTTCAGCTTCGAAACCAATCCAAAGTCAACAACAAAGGAACATCTTGAAGCTCTCTACAGTGTCGGCTTTCGCCGCATGAGTTTTGGAATACAGGATTTCGACCCGATTGTTCAGCAGGAGATCAATCGTCTCCAGTCATTCGAACTGGTCAAGGAGAAGATCGATCTTGCCCGTGAAATCGGTTTTACTTCAATCAATTTTGACCTTGTCTACGGTCTGCCAAAGCAGACGATGGCTACGATTACCGATACTATTCAGAAGGTGATGGAGCTGAAGCCCGATCGTCTCGCCTTTTATGCTTATGGCCACAACCCTCACATGTACGAAGGGCAGCGGAAGTTCAAGGAGGAAGATCTGCCGGTCGGCGATGCGAAGCAGGAGCTTTACGATAAAGGCAGTGCGATGCTTGAATCCATTGGTTATCATGAAATTGGCATGGATCATTTTGCCATCGAAGGTGACGCACTCTATATTGCCGCGAAAAACGGTACACTGCATCGCAACTTCATGGGTTATACCGAAAATACCACACAGATGATGCTCGCGCTTGGGTCGTCCTCCATAAGTGATACCTGGTACGCTTTTGCACAGAATGAGCGCGAAGATGGTGACTATATGAGGGTTGTCAACGAAGGTCGATTTCCTCTGCACCGCGGGCACCTCTTGACTGACGAAGATCTTGTGCTTCGTCGTCATATTCTCAACTTGATGTGCAAACAGGAGACCTCCTGGGCAGATCCGAAGCTCTATACTGGAGAACTTGATATCGCTCTTTACCGACTTGAAGACATGGAGAACGACGGACTGGTTGTTTTGGGCGACAAGAGTGTTCGTGTCACTGAGGTAGGTATACCGTTTCTCAGGAATATCTGTATGGCTTTTGATGCAAGACTATGGAGTTCCGACAGCCTCTCGAAGGCATATAATGTGTCTCGTGATATCCAGAAGACCTATATCGAAAAAGCCCGCCTCGCAAAGGCACAAACAAGTAGCTGACCGCCTGGGCGCTCTGTAACTATAAAGGGTGACCCTGGTCGCCCTTTTTTTATGTCCGTTTTATGACAAAAAAGATAAAGATAGGGTTTATCGGAAGTGGATGGGCAAAGCTGGCGCAAGCACCATCATTTTCACTGATGGATAATGTTGAGCTTTCAGCCGTGGCAAGTCCAACAGAGCTGCACCGACAGAAGTTTATGAAAATGTTCGATATCAGTCAGGGGTTTGCCGACTGGCGCGACCTGTTGCGATGCGATCTTGACCTTATTTGCGTGACCACGCCGACTTACCTGCATAAGGAGATGGTGACCGGAGTGCTTGAAAGCGGCAAGAGTGTGCTTTGTGAAAAACCCTTTGCACTCAATGTCGAGGATGCAGCCTCTATGGTTGATGTCGCCTCCAGAACTCCAGGTTTTGCGCTTCTTGACCATCAACTCAGATTTCATCCCGCAGTATCCTGCATGAAACAGATGATTGACGGCGGTGAAATAGGCAAAGTGTACGAAGTGCGTGCTGTGGTCAATCTTGCCAGTCGCAACAGGCCCGACATGCCCTGGTCATGGTGGTGCGATGCCGAAAAAGGCGGGGGAGCCCTTAACGCTATCGGCTCACATCTGGTTGACATGAACCGATTCCTGGTTGGCGAAATTTCGGAGGTCTCATGCAATCTCGCAACCAGCATTTCCTTTCGTCCCGATACGTCAGGTCAGCCCCGAGCGGTAACGTCTGATGACCATTTTGCCATGATGATGAAGTTTGGCGCTTCATCCGTTGCCCTTGGCAGCTCTTCTCTGATGCATGTTACCACCGTTGGCGCCTACACCTGGTTTTCCTATGAAGTGGTCGGAAGCCTCAAAACCATCAGGCTTGATGGTGCAGGCAGGCTCTGGGAAGTTGATAATGACAACGCCAAAGGGGGGCGGAGCCTCATCGATGCACCGCGTTGGAAGCTGATCGAACCAATGCTTGCATGGGACGAGCTGGTTTTGCAGGAAAAGATCAGACAGTCATCACTTGCCGTGCATGGAATTTTTGCCGTCGGTTTTGCCTTTCTTGCAAACCGGATTGTCAAGGCGCTCAAAAACAACGAAAGTACCCTGCATGATGCCGCAGGTTTTTCTGATGGCCTTATGATCCAGAAAGTCTTGCAGGCTGGCAGAAAATCAGACAAGCTTCACCGCTGGGTGAAAATTTAACTCAAGTCTGAAATATTCCGTCAGGAGATCTTTTCCCACTCGGCAAAGAGTGCATTCAGCTCGCTGCACAGCGCATGGTAGCTGTCGAGGATTGTGGCGTTTTCTTCCTTGCTTTTTTTGTAGAAATCCTCAGTCGCCATAATGGTTTCAATCGACTCTTTCTTTTGCTCAAGTCGGTTTATTTTCTGCTCTATCTCTTCAATTAGTTTCTTGTTTTTCTTGGATGCCGCGCTTTTCTTCGCCTGCTCGTTTTCTTTTTCGGTTGTCTTTGCTACTGTACGCAGGCTTTTCTGTTTTGCTGCAATCTCTTGCTGGCGCTCTGCTTCAATGGCTTTCTCGGCTTTTTCGAGATATTCTGCGTAGGTGCCAAGGTGGAGTTGCAAGGCCCCGCCCTTAATTTCAACAACCTTGTTTACAAGACTGTCAAGAAAATAGCGATCATGGCTGACAATCAGCAGAGTGCCGTCATAGTATTCAAGGGAGTCGATCAACATCTCTTTTGAGCGCATGTCGAGATGATTGGTTGGTTCATCCATAATCAGCAGGTTAGAAGCCTGCAGCAGGATTTTTGCGAGAGCGACCCTTGATTTTTCTCCTCCGGAAAGCACTCGTATTTTTTTGTTGACAGCATCTCCGCTGAAGAGAAAACAGCCGAGTATGTCCCGCACCTTTTTTTGGGCTTCTGATGAGGGAGCGGAATCCATCATCTCCAGGTAGATGCTTTTTTCGGGGGAGAGGTTTTCTGTCTGATGCTGGGCGAAGTAGTTCAGGGTAACATTGTGACCCATAGTCAGCTTGCCTTCAAAATCAATCTCTCCTGCCAGAATTTTACAGAAGGTCGTTTTTCCTGCACCATTGGAGCCGACTATAGCGATGCGGTCACCGCGCATAACCTCGAGATCGATTCCGTTCAGGACCTGTTTTTTTGTTCCGTCGGGCAGCAGGTAGGCTTTTTTAACCCCTGCAAGGCGCATGACTTCGCGTCCGGAAGGATTGGCTTTAGGAAATCGGAAAGAGATTCGGGAGAGATCCTCCTCGGGTGACTGAAGGTTTTTTTCCATTTTTTCCATCTGCCTGAGGCGGCTCTGCGCCTGTCTTGCCTTTGTAGCTTTATAGCGGAACCGGTCAACAAATGCTTTCAGCTCCTCCATTTTCTTCAGGTCGTTCTCATATTTGCCCATCATCAATTCATACCGTTCAGCCTTCTCCGTTTCATAGTAGGAGTAGTTCCCCTTGTATTCGTTGATACGTTCAAAAGCTATTTCAAGCGTTTTTGTTGTAAGCTTGTCAAGAAAAAAACGGTCGTGCGAGACAATGACATAGCTGTGCTCATAATTAAGAAGATAATTTTCAAGCCAGCGCAGCGAATCGATGTCAAGATGGTTTGTTGGTTCATCAAGCAACAGAAGTGTTGGGTTTTGCAGGAGCAGCTTTGTTATGTGCAGACGCATCTGCCATCCTCCTGAAAAGGCCTTGACTTTTTTATGAAAATCTATTTCACTGAACCCGAGTCCGGCAAGAACTTTTTCAGCATCAGACTGCATGGTGTAGCCGCCGAGATGCTCAAATTCGTGCATCGCATCAGAAAAACGCTCGATAAGGTGGTGATAGGCTTCGCTTTCATAATCTTGTTCCGGTAGTGCCAGTTCGTGTTCCATCCGGGTTATTTTTTCCGAGAGTTCGAACAGTCGGGCGTTTGCCTGAAGAGCATACTGCAGTGCAGTTTTCTCCAGATCGGCCTCAAAAGATATTTCCTGGGGGAGATAACCAATGGTGGTTTCTGCCGATTTGAGAAACTGTCCGTTGGTAATGAGGGCTGAGTCGGTTGTTGGTCCGCTTATCAGACGCAGGAGTGTTGTTTTTCCCGTTCCGTTAAGACCGACAAGACTGACATGGTCTTTATCTCCAATGCGGAATGAGGTTTCGGTCAAGAGTTGTTTGGTTCCCACGCTGAGGGAAAGGTTTCTGGCTTCGAGCATGATAAAAAGGCCTTGTAGAAATAATCGTCATCATTGAAATAATTCTGTAACATGGGGGAAAAGATACGATTTTTCATGAAAGCTTTAAGAGATGAATCAGAGGTGGTCCGTTTTTTATAAATCCAGGACGTTTAGAGGGACGGCTGAAGAGAGGTGATTATCAACAAAATATTTCCAGGGCGAAAGGTTGCAGGGAAAAGAACGTCTCACCTGAGGTAAGATTTATTTTACAGGCACGATATAGTTCTTCCATTATAACTGACTGGGTATTTCTGCAATGAGAGAAAGATTCCTGATATTTCTGGCGCTGTTTTTTGTCGCAGTATTGCCGCTACGGGCTGAAGAGTCACTGACATGGCAGCAGTGTGTCAGCGAGGCCCGGCAAGCGCATCCTGACCTCTTTTCGGCTTTTGCACTTTTGCAGCAGGCTGAAGCTGACAAGCATATAACCGAAGGATCGCTTCTTCCACAGCTTGGTCTTGGCGCAAGCTCACAGCAAAACGGTACGACAGAAAAAGGGATCGGTGCGTCATCAATTGCTGCTTATTCGCTGTCGGCAGAGCAGCTTCTTTATGATGGCCACAAAACATCGAATCAGGTGGCAAGCAATGAAGAGTCAATCAAGGCGGCCAAATATAATTACAGCGCTGTTTCTTCCAATGTCCGTTATGCGCTTCGCTCAGCATTTACCCAATTGCTTCTCGCGCAGGATCTTGTCGGCCTTACTGTTGAGATTGCTGAACGACGACAGAAGAATGTACGGCTGATCAACCTCTATTACCAGGGAGGAAAGGAACATATCGGTTCGCTTCATCAAGCCCAGGCTGATCTTGCCCAGGCGGAGTTCGAAGTCTCCCAGGCACAGCGAGGTCTTGTGTTTGCCCAGACAAGACTTGCATCAGCGCTTGGACGCGATATCCACAAACCTCTAAGGGTTCAGGGTTCTTACAGGGCAAGTGACCTTTCTGCTGAAAAGCCTGATCTCGCCTTGCTGGCAAAAAATAATCCTCTCTTTCATCAGCTTGATTCCAAAACCCAGAGCGCTCGCTATGCTCTTGATGTTGCCAGAAGTGCCTTTTCACCTCGGCTCTCCCTGACCTCATCAGTTGGACGAAGTTCTCCTGATCGCTGGCCTGTCAATGCGGTGGATTGGAGAGGGGGGGTTACCCTTTCAGTCCCGATCTATGAAGGAGGCAGCGGCCGGGAAAGGGTTTCCAGGGCAAAAGCTGTTTTGAGCCAGCAGAATGCCCAGCAAAAAAGCGGTTATCTCCAGATTTTTGATACTCTTGAGCAAAACTGGAAGAATTTTCAGGATGCCAGGCGGCTGGTTGTTGTTCAAAAAAAACAGCTTGATGCGGCAATCGATCGCTCTGCCATTGCCAATGCCCAATACTCGAACGGCCTTGTTAAATTCAATGACTGGGTAATTATAGAAAACAATCTTGTTGGAACTAAAAAAAATTATCTCAATGCCGAAGCTAATCTGCTGATTGCTGAGGCTCAATGGATCCAGGTAAAAGGAGGAGGGCTTGATGATCAGCAAGAGTAGGCTTCTATGGAGTATTGCGGCGACCTTATTTGTTTTAGGCGTTGCATCGTTTTTTGTCTTCAAGGGAAACCGGTCTTCCGAGAAACGTTTTGATGAAATTCGGCCTTCAAGAGGAAGCATCAGTTCATCAGTATCGACAACCGGCGCGGTTGAACCGCAAAACCGTGTTAAAATTCAGTCATCGGTTGGAGGGAGAATAGAGGATATTCTTGTTGAAGAGGGGCAAATTGTCAAGAAAGGAGAGGTGCTTGCTATGCTCAGTTCAACCGAGCGGGCTGCGTTGCTTGATGCAGCCAAGCTGCAGGGAAAGAGTGAGCAGGAGTACTGGCAGAAGGTCTACAAAGAAACTGCGGTAATAGCCCCGATGAAGGGTCAGGTCATTGTTCGCAGCGTCGATCCCGGACAAACGGTAACAGCGAGTGATTCACTATTTGTTCTTTCCGATCGCCTTATAGTAAAGGCGTACGTCGATGAAACTGATATTGGAAGGATAAAGGCAGGTCAGAAGGCGTTGATAGGGCTTGATGCATATCCAGAAATCAAGGTTAAAGGTGTTGTAGGGCATATTTACTATGAATCGCATTTGCAGAATAATGTCAATATCTATAATGTCGATGTTATTCCTGAGCGTATTCCCGATGTTTTTCGCTCAGGCATGAGCGCCAATATCAGGATTATTGTTCAGGAAAAAAATGATGTACTGCTGTTGCCTGTCGGGGCTGTGCAAAGTAAAAACGGCAAGAGTGTGGTACTGCAGAAAAGCGGCGAAACAGGTTCTGCGCATCGCTACAGGGCGGTGCAGACAGGATTACAGGATGATCGCAATATAGAGATCATTGACGGCTTGACTGATAACTCCGTTGTATTGCTTCCGGATACCACTTTTGTTTTGCCGAAAAACAATGCAGGTTCAAATCCGTTTACACCACAACGGAACAGGAAGAGACAATGAACGCCATGCTTGAGCTTGTTGATGTCCATCGGACATACCTTATTGGAGAAAGCACAGTGCAAGCGTTGCGAGGCGTTTCTGTGACGATTGAGCAGGGTGAGTTTGTTGCGATTATGGGGCCTTCGGGATCAGGAAAATCCTCTCTGCTTCAGATTCTTGGTCTTCTTGACACTCCCGACAAAGGCAACTACCTGCTTTTTGGTCATAATGTCAATACTCTGAAGGAAGATGAGCAGGCAGGACTTCGCAATACTGTTGCCGGCTTTGTCTTTCAGCAGTTTCATTTGCTCAAACGAATGAATATTGTCGATAATGTGCGGCTTCCTCATATCTACAGCGGCATCAAGGGGGATTTTCGCAAGGAGGCAATAGAACGCCTTACGCTGGTTGGACTTGAACATCGAATTGACCATACCCCAAACCAGCTCTCAGGTGGTGAGCAGCAGCGTGTGGCCATTGCGAGGGCGCTCATCCGCGATCCGATGATTCTTTTTGCTGATGAACCGACTGGTAATCTTGATACAACAAATTCAGCGGAAATCATGAAGATTCTCAAAAAACTTCATGAAGAGGGCAAAACCATCATTATGGTAACGCACGAAGCAGAGATTGCAGCCTATGCAGGGCGTGTTATTATCATGCGGGATGGTGTCATAGTCTCTGATGAACGCAAGAACGGGCTGGAGCCGTTGGTGAAAGTTGCAGGAGAGCTGAATTTTGACGCGCAAGTGGCAAAGAAGGTTTCTTTATGGCAGGATGGGCGGTTTAAGGGATTTATATTTCAAGCTATTCAGGCCATTCTGGCCAACAAGCTGCGCTCTTTTCTTTCTGTTCTCGGAATTTTTGTCGGGGTCGCATCGGTGATTGCCATGATGGCGCTTGGTGAGGGTGCAAAAGCGGCCATGCAGGAACAACTTAAATCAATGGGTTCCAATATGCTCTCAATCAGGGGAGGATCTGCGAAGATCAGAGGTGCAGCTCAGGGTGCAGGAGCTGTTGCCCGTTTTACCTTTTCTGATGTGTACGATATTGCTGCGCTTCCCACGCTGGTGAAAAATGCGACAGGGGTAGTCAACGGAGCTGGACGAATTGTTTACGGCAATAAAAACTGGAGCACAAGCCTTACTGGTGCAGGGTTTGATTATGGCACCATGCGTGCGTCAATCCCATCGGTCGGGAGGTGGTTTACCCAGGAAGAGATTCAGACGAGGGCAAAGGTCGCCATAGTTGGTGTAACGGTTGTCAAGGAGATTTTTGGTACAAGTAATCCTCTCGGCAAGACCGTAAAAATCAATCGGATTAATTTCACTGTTATCGGGATCGCCCCGGCAAAAGGTTTTTCAGGGCCCCAGGATGAGGATGACGTGGTGATCATTCCGGTCACGACTGCCATGTACCGGGTGCTTGGCAAGGATTATCTGAGTGGAATCTTTGTTGAAGTTACTTCCCCCACGATGATTGACCAGGCAAAAAGCGCCATTAACAAGCTGATTCGCAAACGTCATCGCTTGAAGGATGATGATGATACCTTCAATATCAGGGACATGACTGAAATTCAGCAAATGCTCAGCAGTACCACGCAGACCATGAGCATTTTGTTGGGTTCGATTGCAGCTATCTCGCTTGTGGTAGGAGGAATTGGTATCATGAACATCATGCTGGTTTCAGTAACTGAACGGACCCGGGAGATTGGTTTACGCAAGGCTATAGGGGCAAGAAAAAGCGACATCATGCTTCAGTTTCTGGTCGAATCGGTCGGTATGACCATCAGTGGAGGTTTTATCGGGATACTTGCCGGTATTGGTATTTCCCTCATCCTCTCCTTTTTTGCGGGGTGGGCTGTAAAGACCTCACTTATTTCGGTTGTTCTCGCAACACTTTTTTCAGCCGTTACCGGTATCTTTTTTGGTCTGTGGCCCGCCAGGAAAGCAGCAGAGCTGAAACCAGTAGAAGCCCTCCGTTATGAGTAACGTCTTGAAAAGAGAGAAGTTCGAGCCCCGCAAAAATCATTGCGGGGCTCGAAAGTTATGTCTGCTATTATCTGAACTAACAGTTCAGGATACAGCAAGTGCGTCATGCACCTTCTGTGCTGCATCGCGAAGTCCTTTGGCAGAAATGAGGTTCAATCCTGACTCATCAAGCATTTTTTGAGCAGCAGGTGCATTTGTTCCTTCAAGCCTGACAATGACTGGTAAATTAAGGCCAATCTTTTTTGCGGCTTCTATAATCCCCGCAGCGACACGGTCGCA
>JBAXFV010000004.1:0-36404 GCA_037139755.1 Chlorobiaceae bacterium | reverse complement strand
GGCAAAGCAGCCTTTTCAGTTTGTCTTGAGGTCAAGAGAGCGGCTTGTAGCAATCAATGCCGCTTTCCGTGCCGGATAGAGGCTGACAGCGAAACAAAGCAGGATCGCTGTGATTCCTACGGCAATAAAATCCCCCGCTTGCATGTTGACTGGATAGGAGTGGACAATAAAAGCGCTTCTTGAAGGTAGTTCGACAAAGCCGTAGAGTTCCTGAAGCTTGCAGAGACTCCAGGCGATGACTGTTCCTGCAGCAGTACCGGCAACTCCTGTTATTCCTCCCTGGATAATGAAGATGGACATGAACTGCGGTTTTTCCAGGCCAAGACAGCGAAGGTAAAAGAGCTCACGCTGTTTGTCGATTGCGGTCATGGCAAGGGCTCCGGTCAAACTGAGTGCCGCCACAAGAATGATAAGCATCAGAATGCTGAAACTTATCCATTTTTCAAGCTTCATGACGGCAAAAATATTGCCGTATTTTTCTTCGAGAGTCCGCACTTTGCAGATTGTTTTCAATGGACTTCGTGCAAGCCATTCTCTGAGGTGGCTTGTGACAATGTCGCCTGATTCGCCTTTCTTTCCCCTGATATCGATGCCGGAATACTCTCCCTTGCCAAGCAGCAGAATATTCTGGGCAAACCGGTCTGAGGTGAGTACATATCGGTCATCAAAGACTTTCTGCAGCGTGAAAAGTGATGAAATTGTTGTTTCAGGGATACGGAGTGCCGTTATAAGATAAGGTTGTGATAATGATTCCAGGCCCAAAGAGATCAGTTGCGGACTGAAGATCTTGACTGACTTGAAGGGGTAAAGGTTTGTCCTGTAGGCTAAAATTTCTCCGACGGCAATGGTTTCTGGCGCAAAAAAGGGGCGTGTTGCATTGGTCTGGCGCATCAGCCGACGGTGAGCCGCTTCACTGAGTCCTTTAACAACAACCAGTTCGCTTTTATCATGGCTGGCGATAATCGCCTCCCCTTCAGCGAATGGCTCTGCAGATTCAACTCCTTCCAGTGCTCTTACAGCCAGCAAAAGGCTATCGGATACTTTGATTGTTCTGCCTTCAAAAGGAACAAGCTGAACAGGGCTGTCTACGGTGATAAAAAGATCACGTGCAAGTTTTTGAAAGCCGTTTAACACACTCATGACCACAAGGAGGGTGCTGACGCCAATTATTATTCCAGCAAGACTTATGGCCGAAATAATATTGATAATCCGGAAGCGTTTGCGGGCAAAACTGAAGCGTTGAGCAATCCAAAAACCAGGTTTCATACTTAAGTTCCCAGAGCGGTTCCAGGTTTCAGTGAGGCGGCAATACGAGCCGGAATAAAGGCAAACAATAGCGTAAGTACCATAACGGCCAGAGAGACCAGCGCATAATCCATAGGATTAATCAAGAGTGGAACATATTTGATGAAATAACTTTTTTCCGGCAGGGTGATAAGGTGATATCGCATTTCGAAAAGGGAGAGCGAAATGGCCATTATATTGCCGACAGCGATCCCTGAAAGCGAGATAAGAAATGCCTGTACCATAAAAATCGAACTGAGTTTACCGGGTTCAAGACCGAGTGCACTGAGCATGCCGATTTCACGGGTCTTTTCAATGATCAGCACCAGCAGAGTCGATATGATGTTAAAGACGGCTACAATGGTGATGGTTACAATCAACAGCGGTGTAATGTTTTTCTGGAGCTTCAGCCATTCAAAGAGATTCGCATACCGTTCAAAAACCGTATAGCCATAATATTGATCTCCAAGAGCATCAGTAACCTCCTGAACGGTGTGCCGCAGTTGGTCAAGTCTGTAAACATTCGCATCATAACCACTGATCATCATTGGATTAAAGCGCTCTTGAAGCTCTTTTAAATCAGCAAGAACAATGTAATCATCAAATCCCTCCTGAAGCCCTGTATCGTAAATTCCACGAATCACTCCAGTCTCAAGGTCAAGAGAAGAAAGCAGATCCACAATGTTATTATGGTCAGCGACAAGTTTTTTCCCGGAAGGATCTCCTCCAAGACTAACCAGCATGACTTTTTTACCAACCGTTAGATTAAGGTTTTCGGCCAATGTTTGTCCTGCATAAAGTGCGATTCCCTCGTCAGAATGAATTGGCTCAATATTTCCCTTAAGGAGAAATTTTTTCAGAAATGCTTTTCGAGATTCTTCGTTGACTCCCTTGATACGAACCGGTTTACTGAGCCATGTGTCACCAACTCCATTGTTGCGGCTCCGGAGCACAAAACTTTTTTCCAGAACTGGTGATGCGTTTGCAATATTTACATTGTTTGCCATCTTCGCAAGATCAGTGCGACGTTCCTGAAAAAGTTGTTCGTCAGGATGACGAATCTGCAGATGGGCGCTGAAACTGATCAGTTTTTTTTCAACACTGCTCGCAAATCCGTTTACAATGGAGAGTGTCAGAATAAGTGCTGCAGTTCCTACAGCAATACCTGCCACAGCCACAATGACAATAAAGGTTGGTTTCGACGCTGAACGCCGTTTGAATGCAAAGCGCCTTGCAATGTACAACTCGGGTTTCATCCCGTGATGTTCTGAACTTCTTCCATTGACGAAAAAACCACAACTTTATTCCTGCCTTCAGCTTTAGCCTTGTAGAGTGCCCTGTCGGCATTGCTGATGAGTGTGGCCCAGTCATGCGCATCGTCGGGGAAGGTTGCTATACCAATACTCACCGTAAACTCTACGACAGGCTGACCCTCCTCATGCTGAAATGGTTCGTCACTGATAATCTTGCGCAGACGCTCCGCAATATCCTGTGTTGTTGCAGTTCCTGTTTTTGGAAAAAGAAGTGCGAACTCATCTCCACCGAACCTTGCTGGCACATCATAAGCTCGGCATTGACTGCTGATGATACTTGCCAGAGTCTTAAGTGCTTTATCTCCAAAAAGATGCCCGTTAGTGTCATTATAAAGTTTGAAGTTATCAATATCGATCATGGCAAGGGAGACCCTGTCATGAAGGCGTTTGGCCCTTTCGACATCGATAATGAGGTGTTCTTTAAAATGTCGATAGTTATAAAGATTTGTCTTTTCATCCCGAATATAAAGTTCATCAAGCTTCTTGTTTTTTGCCTCAATATCTCCGCAAAAGCTCATGATTGATTTGGTAATCTGGGTAATATCACTGGAATGTTCTGTTTCAGTCAGCTCCTTTTTCATCCCCTCCGCAGTATCGTGAATACTCTCAGGTATGTTTTTGTTGAGCAGTTTCAGTTGTCCGACAAGCTGGGCAAGGGGTATAAGTGTCTGCCGGTAATTGTTGTGGAGCAGCCATCCAGCCGTGATACTCAGGGTAAGCAGTACCGCAAGAATGAAAAAAAGGAAAAACTCGTTAATAACAACAAGTTTTACTGCGGCATCTTTTGATGCAATTTTAGCGCTTTCAATATTTTTATCCAGTTCAAGTTTGAAAAGCTCAAGATTTTTTCCTGTAAGCTGTGCCTGCCAATTTTCATTTGCTGCAGGCATGGATGCAAAATGGTCCAGCCCTGCGTGCTGCATCTGAACAAGAAGTTTTTTGTACATGAAAAGCAGAACTTCGGAATTCCGGGCAACAGGTGGTGATTGTACCTGGTTCCTGGAGAAGCCATGCTCCGTAAGTTTTCCTCTGAAATCAACAAGATCAAGATAACATGCCTGCTTTTTCTCAACCTGTATCTGGAGGTTGTGCTGCGTTACAAAAAAGCCTGCAGTGCCTGCAATAATAATGATAAGACTGATTGTTCCGGTAAAAACAATTGCTTGTAACGGAGAGATTTTTTTTATCCTGTAACGAGTACTATCCATAAATTTATTTAAGAATTATAGTCCTTTCAACAAGTCGGTATGGAGCAAAAGAACTTCTTTCGAATGCTTTCTGCCCCGAACTGCCAAGCCAAGCGCCAAACCCTGCGGCAAGGGCATCACCGGGGTAATATACATAGTAAAGAGTCGTAACAAGAGGATAGCTGCCTTCAAACATATTTTGCTGTGTCGGCAAGCATGCAGGAGTGTTGCCGGATTTTCCGGAAAGGAGAAGAATTCTGGTATTTTGCGGCTCATTTCCTGAATCAAGCGTCTTGTCGAGAGATGAGTTGAAAAGCAGCGCGAATGCGTTTTTATCGGTTGAAACCCTCATAATCAATTCCTTGTTGCTGCCGCATGTCCATGCACGTAAATCGCTCCCCCTTTTCCCGGTTTTTGCCACTAGGAAGGAACGAAGCCGGTAATCATTCTCTATCAGTGGAGTTACACCCTTTTTGCTCGAAGTAAAAAAAAGTTCTCCAAGCTCTTTAACTGATATTGCTTTGAGGGGATTTTTTGAGTTAACAATGCACACAAGAGCATCACGGGCAATCGGTTCGCGGCGTAATGGATAGTTCCGTTTTGCAAAAAGCGAATCCTCTGCTGCTGCAGTCTCACCATCGATCACTGCTGCTCTTACGCTTCGGTCAAGGAGAAGTTTGATGGTGTTGTCGGATCTGACCGGCAGAGGTGTTATATGGGCTTCAGGATAATAACGGCTGAACATCCCGGTTTGAATTCTTGCGATATCCTCAAGCTGCTGATCAACCGCAAATGTCATCTTTCCGCTGCGGGCAGTTTCTTCATCCTGCCTCTCAGTGCAATTCAGCAAAATAAAGCCCGAAAAAAGCAGCACCAAAGCGTTGATAACCTTGAGACTTGTTCTTTGACTCGAACTCTTCCTTAAAGACATAAGTATTTTGCTGTTTACGTTAAAAAAGCTTAATATTTCCGCCTTACTGGATATTTATCCATAGATCGGGATAAACATAACAATCGGATAGTGAAATTAAGATTTTGCGCATCTCATTTACTCTGATTCAATTATATACTTTTTTCTGAAAATTTCTGCATAAGCATATTCCTGAGATGACATCATCTGTATCAAAGAGATTGAAAAAATATTCAGTATCGATTATCGGCGCTTCAGGTTATTCCGGAGCCGAGCTGACGCGAATTCTGCTTCGACATGATAATGTTGAACTGCAGGAGCTTTACGCCTTTTCGCAGGTCGGCAACCATGTTTCCGATCTCTACCCCGCTCTTGGATGCGACAAGGTGTATAAACAATACAGCGGAGAAACTGAGAGTGATATCTATTTTCTTGCGCTGCCCCACGGCGAGGCGCTGCAACTTGTTCCTTCCCTTGTTAAGGCCGGAAAAATCGTCATCGACCTTTCCGGTGATTTCAGACTGAGAAATTCAGACGAGCATAAAGAGTTTTATAAACAGGTAAAATCACCTGAAGCGGTTATGACATACGGGATGCCTGAGCTTTTTCGTGATGAGATCATCAGAGGAAAAACGATCAGTAATCCCGGCTGTTATGCAAGCAGTATCATTCTCGGGGTTGCTCCACTTTTTCTTGGCAAACAGAGTGCCGTGAAGGTTAGAGCCATCAATTGTACCTCCACATCCGGCATTTCCGGAGCGGGGCGCAGCAGTAAAATCGAGCTTTCATTTTCAGAGATGAGTGAGAATATCAGGGCATACAAGGTGGGCGTTCATCAGCATATTCCTGAAATCATGCAGGCTCTCGGCACTTCTGCCACGAACCCCTCTTTTGATTTCATGTTTACACCGATGATTGGTTCACTGGTCAGGGGTATCTACAGCATCCTCAATGTTCAGCTCGAAAGTCCGGTGGAGGAAAAACAGATCGAGGAACTTTATCGCAGCTTCTACAAGCACGCTCCTTTTGTCAGGGTTCGCGACACCATGACCGAAATAAAGCATGTGGTTCATACCAATTTCTGCGATGTTCATATTGCCAGAGTAACCGGAAGCGGTTCGCTGCTCATTGTCACCGCTCTCGATAACCTTCTGAAGGGGGCTGCTGGCCAGGCGATACAGAACATGAATCTGATGCTCTCTCTTGATGAAAGAACAGGACTCAGATAATTTTTAACCATTAACGTTGTACACTGCATTGGAAAAACTTGCCAAAGGGCTTAAAGTCATCCATCAACTTGCTGCCATAACACCATGGCCATCTTCAGTTACCCCAATGGCGGCAGCTTCAGACGGCTCAAAAGGATTCTGGCCAGCCGGTTTTTCAGCAGGCGCCGTCTCTGCCAATATCAAATACAGCAACAGAAAGGATCTCATGCTTCTTGTGACAGATGTTCCTGCCACTGCTGCAGCCCTCTTTACCCGAAACCTCTGTGTTGCTGCACCGATAACACTGTCACGTAAACATCTGAATCTCTCTCCGTCTTCAATTCGCGCTATTGTCTGTAACAGTGGAAATGCAAATGCTGCTACCGGGGAGAAGGGGCTGAATGACGCTCGCGCCATGGCCGAAGCAGTGGCGCATGAACTGTCAATCACACCTGAAGAGGTGTTTGTTGCTTCAACCGGGGTTATCGGCCAGCTTCTGCCCATGGAAAATGTTTTGGCGGGGATATCCTCCGTTGTTGCCACAATGCAGCGCGACTCCGTTCTTGATGCTGCCGGTGCCATCATGACCACCGACACCTTTCCCAAATTTTTCACCCTTGAGCTTCAGCTTTCTGGTGGTTCCATCCGTCTGAGCGGCATCGCCAAGGGCTCAGGAATGATTTGCCCGAACATGGCCACCATGCTGGCCTTTCTGGCCACCGACGCTACAATTGAACCTGTCCTTCTTCATGAAGCGCTTGAAAAGGCAAACCGCCACAGTTTCAATGCCATTACCGTTGATGGCGATACCAGTACCAACGACATGGTATCCATTCTCTCCAGTGGCACCGGCCCCGTAATCAAGGCTGAAAGCAGCGATTTCTCTCTGTTTTGCGACGCACTTGAAGCACTGATGACCTTTCTGGCCAAGCTTATTGTTATTGACGGCGAGGGTGCCACAAAACTTGTAGGAGTTACGGTCAAAGGAGCAGCGGATGACCATGATGCTGAGCTTGCTGCCAGAACCATTGCCCAGTCAAGCCTTGTCAAAACCGCCATACATGGAGAGGATGCCAACTGGGGCAGAATCATAGCCGCAGCAGGTCGCTCGGGAGCCATTTTCAACCAGGAAGAGCTTGAGCTTCACTTCAATGAACTTCCCATTCTTAAACCGGGCCTTGTTGCAGACTTCTCTGAAGAGGCGGCGGCAGCGATTATGGCTAAAGATTCCTATACTATCACCCTTCGTCTTGGACATGGTTCCGGGGAGGCTACAATATGGAGCTGTGACTTGAGCAAGGAGTATGTCGAAATCAACGGAAGCTACAGAAGCTGATACTTCCATTAACTATTTAAAGAGCAATTTTCCCGCAATGGACCAAAGAAAAGCTCCCCAGGCAGCAATAGGGCAGGTGCTTATTGAAGCACTCCCCTATATCCGCCAGTTCGAAGGCAAAACCTTTGTTATAAAATATGGCGGTTCAGCCATGAAGGATGCCTGTCTCAAAAACATGTTTGCCCAGAACGTCACCCTTCTTCGCAAGGTTGGCATCAGGATTGTTCTCGTACATGGAGGAGGTGATGCCATAACGAAAACGGCAGAAAAGCTTGGATTGAACTCACGTTTTCTTCAGGGGCGTCGGGTAACCGACAAGGAGATGGTCTCCGTTATCCAGATGACCCTTGCCGGAAAGGTCAACCAGGATATTGTACAACTCATCAGCCAGCATGGCGGCAAAGCAGTTGGGGTAAGCGGCCTTGATGCCGACACCGTCAAAGCTCATCCTCATCCGAACGCTGAAACACTTGGTCTTGTCGGTGAAGTTGAGCAGATCAACACCGATTATATTGACTTGCTCTGCAAAGCCGGACTGATTCCGGTCATTGCTCCAATCGGCTTTGACGACAAGGGCAACATTTACAATATCAATGCCGATGATGCCGCCAGCAGTATTGCGATTGCCCTGAAAGCCGAAAAGCTCATCTATGTCAGCGATGTTGAAGGTATTCATGTCGGTGAAAGAATCCTGAAAACCATCTGCAAGGCCGAAGCCGCTGACTTTATCGAACAGGGTGTTATTTCTGGAGGAATGATTCCCAAAGTCCTTTCTGCATTCAAGACGCTTGACGGCGGAGTTGGAAAAATTCATCTTATTGACGGAAAATCAACACATTCTCTCTTGCTTGAAATATTTACGCATGAAGGGGTCGGTACCCAGTTTCTTGCAGAACAGGAGAGTGATCAACCCCTAAACAGGTAACGGAATGGAAGAGGTTCATACAAAACAAGCCACAACTAAACGTGACTTTCTGGGTTTTTCTCCGCTTGATGCCAACAAGATTATAGAGTTATTTGATTACTCACTCTTTATCAAGAAAAAGAGAAAAGAGAGCCCTTCAGTAACCGGGTTTCTCCCGCTGCGCGACAAAACCGTCGCCATGATTTTCAGCAAGCCATCACTGAGAACAAGAGTCTCCTTTGAACTTGGCATTCATGAGCTTGGAGGATATGCCATAACCCTTGATGGTCAGTCAATCGGTCTCGGGTCTCGCGAATCGGGAGAAGATATCGCCAGGCTCCTTTCCCGTTACAATGATGCCATTGTCGCCCGCCTGCATGACCATGCCGTCATTGAAGGGCTTGCGGAACACGCATCAATTCCGGTCATCAATGCGCTGACCGATCTGTCACACCCTTGCCAGGTGCTGGCCGATGCCTTTACTCTTTACGAGAAGTCTCTCTGGAACGAGGAAATAAAAATTGTTTTTGTCGGCGACGGCAACAATGTTGCCAATTCTTGGATTGAACTGGCAGGCCTTCTCCCCTTTCATTTCGTCCTTGCCTGCCCTGAAGGGTACATGCCGAACCAGGAGCTGCTCAAGGCCGCAAGGGAAAAAGGGATCAGCAAGATTGAGATTATCCATGACCCAAAAGAAGCCGTCGCCAATGCTGATGTGCTCTATACCGATGTCTGGACAAGCATGGGGCAGGAAAAGGAGATCGCTGAACGGCTCAGGATTTTCAAACCATTTCAGATTAACAGCGCTCTGCTTGCTGAGGCAAAACCCGGTGCTGTGGTCATGCACTGCATGCCGGCACACCGCGGCGAAGAGATAAGTTCGGAGGTTATGGATGGGCCTCAATCCATTATTATTGATGAGGCCGAAAACCGGCTTCATGTACAGAAAGCGCTTCTGGTTAAACTGTTGAACCACGAAGAATACAGGAAATTTCACCTGACTCACCGGTTGCTGAATGCGGCTAAAAAAATCAAGGCCTGAAGGATCGATTTGCGATGAACAAACATGCACGACAACTGACGATCCGGGAAATTCTTCAGCAGAACAGTGTGGAAAATCAGCATGACCTCCTGCAACTTCTCCGCGATTCCGGTATTGCGCTTGCCCAGGCGACCCTGTCGCGTGACTGTGCCGAACTCGGCATTATCCGTACACGAATTAACGGAGGCTACCGGATGGTGGTTCCTGAAGAGAACACCGACAAAATTATCAATGGTCTTGTCGGTATTGAGGTGCTTGCCATCAACGCCAATGAAACCGCCATTATTATCAAAACACTTCCAGGAAGGGCTCACGGTGTCGGTTCCTGGCTCGATCACCTGAAAAGTCCTCTCGTTTTGGGCACTATTGCCGGAGATGATACGGTGCTGGTAATTCCCTCTTCTGTGCTGAACATTTCCACTTTGATATCCTATATTCACAAGAATCTTTCCACAAACTGATAATTCATTACGACGCATGAGCAAGGAAAAAATTGCATTAGCCTATTCCGGCGGACTTGATACCTCCATCATGATCAAGTGGCTGAAAGACAAGTATGACGCTGAAATCGTTGCCGTTACCGGCAACCTCGGTCAGCAGAAAGAGATCGAAAACCTTGAATCGAAAGCACTCTTTACCGGTGCATCAAAGTTCCAGTTTATTGACCTTCGCAAGGAGTTTGTTGAAGAGTACATCTGGCGCGCACTCAAAGCCGGAGCGCTCTATGAAGATGTGTACCCGCTCGCAACCGCGCTGGGACGTCCTCTGCTTGCAAAAGCTCTTGTTGATACTGCGCTTGCTGAAGATTGCACCATGCTCGCCCACGGCTGCACGGGCAAGGGCAACGACCAGGTTCGCTTTGAGGTTACCTTTGCCTCACTGGCGCCACATCTGAAGGTGCTCGCTCCCCTGCGTGAGTGGGAATTCACCTCAAGAGAGGCTGAAATTGCCTACGCTCTTGAGCACAACATTCCAGTCTCTGCTACCAAAAAGAGCCCCTACTCCATTGATGAAAATATCTGGGGAATCAGCATTGAGTGCGGTGTCCTTGAAGATCCTATGGTTGCTCCGCCTGAAGATGCTTACCAGATAACCACCTCACCAGAAAAGGCCCCTGACACTCCTGCCGTGGTTGATATCGAGTTTGAAAAAGGTGTGCCTGTTGCTCTTGACGGCAAAAAAATGAGCGGGCTCGACATGATCATCCGCCTGAACGAGATTGGTGCCGCCAATGGCGTCGGAAGGCTCGACATGATTGAGAACCGCGTGGTCGGTATCAAGTCACGTGAAATTTATGAGGCCCCGGCTGCAACCATTCTCCACTTTGCCCATCGCGAACTGGAACGCCTCACCCTTGAGAAATCGGTCTTCCAGTACAAGAAGAACATCAGTCAGGATTATGCCAACATCATCTACAACGGCACCTGGTTCTCACCAATGAGAACAGCGCTTGATGCCTTCGTGAACGAGACGCAGAACCCGGTAACCGGCCTTGTGCGTCTGAAACTCTACAAGGGTGGAGTCTCCCTGCTCGGAAGAAACTCACCCTACTCGCTCTACAACGAGGAGCTGGCCACATACACCGAAGCCGACACCTTCAACCACAAGGCTGCCGCGGGCTTTATCCACCTCTATGGACTTGGATTGAAGACCTTCAGCCAGGTACACTCAGCGAAGTAACATTCACCGACAGATCAGCGCAGGCCAATGAAGAGGCCTGCGCACGCTGGAAAACGTCAACGTCACACCACGCACGGCTGGCAGAAGAAACTGCCTCACCGCTGAAGAATTGAACACTCCGCCAGCTTTTTTCATTTGACTGCTCCATGTGGCTCACGATACTTCGCACCAAATTGGTTATAGCGTCCACATCACCCCAAGGCAATAAACCAAAATTTACTATTTTGGGGGCAGATTCTCTTTCACAAAAACGGATATTCTTATGAGCAGCAATACAAAGGAGTTACTCTGGCAGAGCCGATTTTCACTGCCCTTTGACCGCGATGCGCTTCTCTTTTCGTCGTCGGTTCATGTCGACAAGAAGCTCTATCGTGAAGATATTCAGGGTTCAATAGCCCATGTAACCATGCTTGCTGAAGAGGGTATTGTCAGTGCTGATGAGGCTGGAGAGATCATTGCCGGGCTCAGGGAGATAGAGGAGGAGCTGTCGAACGGCGCTCTGCTCCCTCACTGGGAGGATGAGGATATCCATACCGTTATTGAAAACCGTCTCAAGGAAAAAATTGGCGCAACTGCGGGCAAACTGCATTCCGGCAGAAGCCGTAACGACCAGGTTGCAACCGACACCCGACTCTATTTGCGCCGCCAGATTACTGATCTTCAGGATACTCTTGGCGTGATGTTGAAAGTGCTCGTTGAAAAAGCGGAAAACTACCAGAAAACCATCATCTTTGGTTATACCCACCTGCAGCGGGCCCAGCCCATCTCTGCCGGACACTACTACATGGCCTATTTCAATATGTTCAACCGTGACCGTCAGCGACTGTACGACCTCATGAAACGGGTGAATATCTCCCCTCTTGGCGCAGCAGCTTTTGCGGGCAGTACACTCCCCCTCAATCCCGAACGATCAGCAGTACTCCTTGGGTTTGACGATATGTTTGCCAACAGTATTGATGCCGTCAGCGATCGCGACATCGTCATTGAGTTTATTTCAGCCTGTTCGGTCATCATGATGCATCTCTCCCGATTTGCCGAGGATCTGATTCTCTGGAGTTCCTACGAGTTCGGCTATCTTGAGATCAGCGATGCTTTTGCCACGGGCTCTTCACTCATGCCACAGAAGAAAAATGCCGATATTGCCGAACTAGTGAGGGGTAAAACCGGAAGAGTATACGGCAACCTGATGGCTATGCTGACCATCATGAAGGGGCTTCCGCTCTCCTATAATCGAGACATGCAGGAGGACAAACAGCCGCTGTTCGACAGCGCAGAGACAACCATCGGAAGTGTAAGTATTTTTGCAAAACTGCTGGAGCATACCAAACTGAAGGAGGAGCGGCTGGCAAAACTGACGGAGGAGGATCTCAGCCTTGCCACTGAAATTGCTGAATATCTTGTCCGCAAGCAGATTCCTTTCCGTGATGCGCACCGCATTACCGGAAAAATTGTCACATGGAGTATCGCTTCAGAGGTTAACCTGCCACATATCCCTGTTGAAAAGTTCAGGGAGTTCTCGGAGGTAATTGATGCTGACATTTACGACTGCCTCAAGGCTGACGCAAGTGTCAACTCAAAAAAAACACACGGCAGTTGTTCATTCGACTCCGTCGCTCTTCAGATCGAGAATGCCCGTAAACAGCTCTAATGCACCTGTAATGGCTTGATCTCTGCCAGATCGGCAACAACTGCTGCCGACTGGTTGAGCAACACATCTTTCTTAAGATCTTTGGTCGCATCCTGCTCAAGAACCCAACGTTTCTCAATCTGTTTTATTGTCTCTGTTTCAGATTTTACTGAAGAATCCTGAAGAGATACCGATTTCTTTTTACGGATCTGATCAAGTGTTTTAAGATCATCGAGATAGCTCTGGTAAAGAGGATTCTTGGATGATTGTTCCTGAAATGTTTTCCGGAGCAATTCAATCTTTTCGGGAGTGATCTCTGCTGTAGGCTTATAAAATGATGGGGAGATGGTGCTCCATGGCAAACTACTGGTATAGGTATCTTCACCAATTCTGGCGGTATCAATCATGGATGGCATACTAATATCTGGCTCAACCCCTTTATGCTGCGTGCTACCTCCCGAAATCCGGTAAAACTTTGCTATGGTTAGTTTTATCTCTCCAAGATCAGGTTGCCCTCCCTGAACAGATGATGGTCTTGAAAGCTGGATAAGGCTTTGAACTGTTCCTTTCCCGAATGTTCTCTCGCCGATGATAACGCCGCGTCCGTAATCCTGGATGGCTGCGGCAAAAATTTCGGATGCCGATGCGCTGTAACGGTTCACCAGAACAGCAAGGGGCCCCTCATATTGTTCGCGACTGTCTTCGTCCTTGAGTACCGTTGTTTCTCCAGTTGAGTTGCTGATCTGAACGACAGGACCGCTTGGAATAAACAATCCAGTAACCTTAACAGATTCCTCAAGTGATCCGCCTCCATTTTCACGCAAATCTATAATAATGCCTTCAACATGCTCAGCATTCAGTTCTTCAAGAATACGAGATATATCACGGCTTGTACTGTTGTAGTTGCCGATATTCTGCTGCTCGCCTTCAAAATCAAGATAAAATGAGGGAATAGTTATAACACCTATTTTATGTCCATTCTGCAGGATAATACTTTTTTTTGCAGCCTGTTCCTGCAAATTGACTTTGTCACGCAACAGTTCAACTATTTTAGCTGCACCTCGTCCACCCTGAGATGCAGGAAGGATTTTCAGTCGAACATGAGTGCCTTTCTTTCCTCGGATCAGCTTTACCACATCATTGATTCTCCAGCCCGACACATCAACCATCTCAATTTTTTTCCCCTGACCGACGCCTATAATTTTATCCCCTTTTTTCAGGAGATTACTTTTAAATGCAGGACCTCCTGGAATTAGCTCATAGATTATGGTATACTCACCTTCGGTCTGAAGTTTGGCTCCGATTCCCTCAAGCGAGCGACTCATGTCAATCTGGAAGTTTTTATACTCATCCGGAGAAAAATAGCTGGTATGAGGATCGAATGATGTTGTCAGTGCATACGTATAAATTTGAAATGCATCATCCGGTTTCTGGCGGTTCAGAAGGTTCAATCTGCTTGTAAAGCTTTTAGAAAGCTCTTTTCGAATGGCCTTATTATTTTTTCCGGAATATTTAAGATTAAGCCACTGATATTTCAGCTCTTTTCTCCACAGATCGGTAAGCTGCTCCTTGTCGACAGGCCAAAAGTCGGCCTTTCGGTCAAGATCAAGGGTTTCAGGAGTTGAAAAGTTCAGATGTACCGTGTCGGCTGCGGCTTTCATATACCGCATTTTTTCTTTTGCCCGTTTTAAAAAAAGGTTATAGATATCAAACCCGGCCGTTGCCTTCCCAGCAATAAATTCGTCATCAATTTTGTTTCCGTACATCTGCCTGAGGCGTTCAATATCGCTTGCCACAAAATAGCTTTTACTGCCGTCAAGATTGTCGATATAACGATTAAATATCTGAAGTGAGAGTGAATCGTTAACAGCCACCTTTCTATAGTGGTTTTGCAACAGGTATTGACTGATATATTTGCAAGCCTCCGTTTCCAAAGCAGTCGGTTTGAGAGTAATCACCGCCGGATCCGCAGAGGGTTTTCCAATATTTCCTGCAATAAGTGGAAAAGTACTCCCGAGCGCCAAAATTATGAGAAGCAGAGTTCTTCGAATCATTGAGGTGTATGATGATTTTATGAATAAACCCAGACTGATGCAGGTGGAATATTTTTCATGATAAACCTTCTCCTTACTTTGCTCTGAAAGTTAACTTCTCCAAGAGGATCATTGAGACCATAAGTATACATAACACACCACTTCAGAAGACCCTGACTGTAAAGAGTACTTATGATGGGAATAAATGATGATTTAAATGGATTGTTAATAAGAGGAATTGAAAGTACCAGTCCAAACCGCTCATCCACTTTTTGTAACTGTTCAAGGGCGCACGAATTAACAGTCGTCAGATGGGGATAGTTTTGACGGAGCAAGTCACAAAATTCCTGATCTATTTCAACCAATAACGGGTTTAAACTTGATATATGCTTTGTGATTGCACCGGTTCCTGCACCTATCTCAATAATATTTGTTTGGTCTAATTCCTTGATTGATTTATAAATAGCCTTTCCCAAAAACTTTGAAGAGGGTATTACGGAACCAATACTTTGAGGATCTTGTAAATATTTTTTGAGGAACAATATCTTTTTATGCATGTAATCCTGTATAGATGTTTATGTTTTTTCCAGCCATCAACTTTTTGTTCATCTTTTGACACACGAGGCCCAAGAGCATGACTTGACTCTTTTCCAGGATCTGCCGGTGCTTTTTTATTATCCGCTCATTTTATAACGAGACAAAAGCCAACATAGCAATATCATCACACCCTTCTCGATTATTACGCGCGCCGTATGAATTTCTTTCAATAAGCCTTAATTCAACGAAGGCAAGGTGCGGGTAACCGTTTGTCGCTGTACGCTCTTGAGCTCTGCCATATCAGAAACAACTGACGCCGACTGGTTGAGAATCAGATCCTTGTCAATATGTTTTGTTGAATCCTGCTCACGAGCCCAAAGCCCCTCAATATGTTTGATCGTTTCTATTTCAGATTTAAAGGATGAATCCTGGAGCGATACCATCCTTTTTTTTCGAATCCTGTTAAGGGTGTACAGATCATGTAAATAGGCCTGGTACTGGTGGTTTTTCGAAGACCGTTCTTGCTGTTTTTGCCGAAGAATGACAAGCTCTTCCTGGCTGATCTCCGCTGTCGGGCGATAAAACGAAGGAGAGATGGTACTCCAGGGCAAACTGCTGGTGTAGGTATCCTCGCCAACGATGGATGTATCAATCATGGAAGGCATAACAATATCCGGCACAACACCTTTATGCTGAGTACTGCCTCCGGAAATACGGTAAAACTTTGCAATCGTAAGTTTAATCTCTCCCAGTTCGGGCTTTCCAAAAAAACTGAACGGCCGTGAAAGTTTGATGATACTCTGAACGGTTCCTTTGCCGAATGTCCTCTCTCCGATTATAACGCCACGACTGTAATCCTGGATTGCCGCAGCAAAAATTTCGGATGCCGACGCGCTATAGCGGTTGACAAGTACCGCAAGTGGTCCATTATAGAGTACCCGTCTATCTTCATCCCTGAGTACCATTTTTCCGCCGGTTGAATTACTTATCTGTACCACGGGACCGGTTGGAATAAACAGTCCGGTGACATTCACAGACTCTTCAAGGGAACCACCACCATTATCACGAAGATCAATGACAATGCCATCAACATGCTCAGCATTCAGTTCGCTGAGAATCCGGGTTACATCACGGCTTGTACTGTTATAATTGCCGGTATTCTGCTGCTGACCTTCAAAATCAAGGTAAAAAGATGGAATGGTAATCACCCCGATTTTCTGACCATTTTTTGCAATAACGCTTTTTTTGGCCTCCTGTTCTTCCAGATTGATCTTTTCTCGAATGAGTTGCACTATTTTTGCCGGACCCCTGCCGCCCTGACTTGCAGGAAGAATTTTCAGGCGAATAAACGTGTTTTTCCTGCCGCGGATCAATTTTACGACATCATTGATTCGCCACCCGGTAACATCAACGATTTCTGCTGTTTTTCCCTGGCCAACACCGATAATTTTATCTCCCTTTTTCAGCAAACTGCTTTTGAATGCTGGTCCTCCGGGAATAATCTCACTGACCACAGTATACTCACTTTCAACCTGAAGTTTGGCGCCAATTCCTTCGAGTGAACGGCTCATGTCGATCTGAAAATTTTCGTACTCATCCGCAGAGAGATAATTTGTGTGAGGATCAAACGAGGTTGTAACCGCATAAGTATATGCTTGAAAAGCATCTTCCGGCTTTTGGCGGTTAAGAAGATTCAGACGATTAGTAAAGCTTTTTGCAAGGGTTTCCCGAATATTCTTGCTGTTTTCGCCGGAATATTTCTGATTGATCCACTGGTATTTCAACTCTTTTTTCCATAGATCGGTAAGTTGACGCCTGTCGGTTAGCCAGGGATCTGTCTTGCGATCAAGGTCAAGGGTTTCTGGTATTGAAAAATTGAAGCGCACGGTATCGACTGTTGCCTTCATATACCGCATTTTTTCTTTTGCCCGTTTCAGAAAAAAATTATAAATGCCAAAACCGGCATCTGATTTACCGGCAAGTAATTCACTTTCCATGCGGCTTCCGTAAAATTTCCGGAGACTTTCAATCTCACTTGCTACAAAATAGCTTTTGCTCCCGTCAAGATTATCGATATAGCGATTGAATATCTGCTGGGCAAGAGAGTCATTGACTGATATCTTTCTATAGTGTTTCTGGAGAAGTGACTGACTGATATATTTACCGGCCTCCTCTTCGGCCGCAGTTGGACGGAGAGTAACAGTAACGGCTGGAACTGATTTAGCGGCATTTACGGCAAATACCGGTACAGCGCTTCCCAAAAAAACCGTAATGAGAAGCAGACTTTTTCTACTCATGGTTAGTGGTACAATGATCAAAGGTTCGACGACAGTGTGAAAGCTATTTTTGAATGAGAAGTCAAATATACATATATTACAGGACGCATAAGAAAACATAACCGAGAGGTATCCGGCGAAAAATTACGGCACATAATAATAAATAAAAGGAGAGCGTCAATGCAAAAGAAAAAAATCAGTTATAAAGAACTCGGTCTGGTTAACAGCCGTGAACTTTTCAGTAAAGCGGTATCGGGAGGGTATGCCATTCCTGCATACAATTTCAATAATCTCGAACAGATGCAGGCAATCATACAGGCCTGTGTTGAGACAAAATCTCCTGTAATTCTTCAGGTTTCCAAAGGCGCAAGAAGCTACGCCAATGAAACCCTGCTTCGCTTCCTCGCCCAGGGAGCTGTTGCTTATGCTGCCGAACTCGGATCTCCGATCCCTATAGTGCTTCACCTTGACCATGGCGACAGTTTCGAACTCTGCAAAGACTGCATTGAATCAGGCTTCTCCTCGGTCATGATTGATGGCTCCCATCTCCCTTATGAAGAGAACGTCGCGCTCACCAAAAAAGTTGTTGAGTTTGCCCACCAGTTTGATGTCACTGTTGAAGGGGAACTCGGAGTGCTTGCCGGCATTGAAGACGAAGTCTCTGCTGCACATCACACCTATACCCAGCCGGAAGAGGTTGAAGATTTTGTCGCAAAAACAGGTGTTGACAGCCTTGCTATCTCCATTGGCACCTCACATGGTGCCTTCAAGTTCAAACCCGGTGAAGATCCAAAAATCCGTCTTGATATTCTGACTGAAATTGAAAAACGTATTCCGGGATTTCCTATTGTGCTGCACGGCTCATCTTCCGTCCCACAAGAGCTGGTAAAGATGATCAATGAACATGGTGGAAAAATGAAAGATGCCATTGGTATCAGTGAAGATCAGCTTCGTCTTGCCGCCAAATCTGCTGTCTGTAAAATCAATATTGACTCTGATGGCCGCCTTGCCATGACCGCTGCAATCCGCAAAGTCTTTGACGAAAAACCTGAAGAGTTTGATCCAAGAAAATATCTTGGCCCGGCTCGTGATGCTCTCAAAAAGCTCTATGCCCACAAGATCATTAATGTTCTCGGATCTGACGGAAAAGCATAATGTGTAATCGGTATCCAACAGAAAAAGGCGTCACAAGGCGCCTTTTTCTGTTCATGGAGCCAAAAGAAACATGGTCACGCTGACTCAAGGATGCGAAAGGCCGCATAAGCAAGCAACCCGCTTCCGGTTTCAAGAGCACGCTCTTCCGGGTCGAAGGTTGGAGAATGGAGAGTATTGCTTTTATCGTTATTCACCATGCCCGTTCCGATTTGCCAGAAGGTACCAGGACACTCCTGAAGATAGTAGGAAAAATCTTCTGCCGTCATTAGAGGCTCACAAGTAAGCACATTCTCACCACCAAGATATTCCGTGCAGATTTTCTCTGCCTTTTCGGTCACCTCCGGATTGTTGTAGAGTACAGGATAACCTTGCCGGATCTCAACTTTCGCCTCAACACCAAGCCCAGTGGCTATATGCGTGACGGTCTGGTGCAACCTTTCCTGAAGCAGTGACCGAACGGTTTCATTCATGGTTCTCATCGTACCTGACATAGTCACCTGCCGGGGAATGACATTTGTTGCATTGCCGCCATGAATTGATGCTATTGAAACAACTGCCGGTTCATAAGGAGGGGCGACCCGGCTGACAAGATGCTGAACTGCTGTAATGATATGAGCTGCGGCAAGCACTGGATCCGCCGCTTTATGCGGAGCCGACGCATGACCTCCCTGTCCTGTCACCGTGAAGTATAGTTCATCAGCCGCAGCCATAAAGCTTCCTTTACACAGTGCTACTTTCCCGCTCTCAACACTTGGGAAGCAGTGCTGCCCGATAATTGCTGACGGCTTAAACCGTCTGAAGAGACCGGCATCAAGCAATGGCTTTGCTCCGCCAGGTGCTTTTTCTTCGGCTGGCTGAAAAACGAGAAGCACATCACCCGAAAGCTCATCCTTCATTTTCGAGAGAATGTTGGCTGCACCAAGAAGCATGGCGGTATGCATGTCATGTCCACAGGCATGCATTTTTCCAGACTCAAGGGAACAAAAACTATGCAGGTTCTCTTCATGAAGAGGAAGGGCATCAATATCCGCACGTAATGCGACAAGATTGTTTTCGGCAGTTTTACTCCCGCCTCGAATGACGGCAACAACTCCAGTTTCAAGTAAAGATGGTTCAGGCGTGATGCCGATACCAAGGAGATAGTCCTTTATCAGCGCGGTGGTTCGAACCTCTTCATAAGCAAGTTCAGGGTGACGATGAATATCCCTGCGCAATGAAACAACTTCTGAAAAAATTTCTGCTGAATTTTCACGAATCCGGTCAACAAGCTGGACAGAGTGTTCTATTTTCATGCAATCATCTTCTTTTGCAACAGTTTACGATTATAACTCTTTTCATGCTGTTTTACATATCCATAAATCTGATAAACTCAAGGGCCTTTTCTCTCATCTCATCATCTTTTGCAGAAAAGGGTGATGTGTAGCGGATCATATAGCCGTAGTTTTTCAGATTTGATACCAGTCGATAGAAATCATGGACCTGAAGCCTGAATGTTAGAACAAGGCCTTCACCATCCGGAGCAGCAGGATAGATTCCGCAACTCAACACTGTAGCGTCGTTTTTTTCAAGAGTGGCAATAATCTCGGAGAGCTTGAGGTCATAGGATGGAACATCCAGTTCAAGGGTCATGCACTCTTCGCGTAAATGAAAAACGGTGGCAATATGTTCAAAAAGAGCAGTCTTTTGTATAACACCAACATACTCTCCGCCCTCCCCCGAGACAGGAATGAACTGGTATGGGAATGAATCCATTCTTGCAACGATCTCAAAAAGATGCTCATGAAGTCCAATGCTTCCAGCATCTTCAAGCTTCAGATCCATAAGCCGTTTTTTTGACTGCTGTGGAGGAAGCAGATCAAGAATAGTCACCATTGCGGCAACTTTTCCCTCATGCAGGAGTGGGGCGCATTCAACTCCCTTCTTCTGCATGAGGGAAAGAACATCCGCAACCAGGTCATTATCCAAAAAAAACGGAACGCTTGTGTCAAGACTATCCTCTATACACTTATTTAACAGCATGGCTCAATTTTATTCACTCTTTTTTCATGCCTCCCACCTTCAAAATCGGTGCTAAACCAGTTGTGAAGGGTTTTTTCAATAGTGACTGCATCAGTAAAGCGTGCGGGGAGACAGAGAATATTGGCATTATTATGCTGACGGGCAAGTATTGCAAACTCAGGGTTGCAGGCAAGTGCTGCACGAATACCCTTGACTTTGTTTGCAGCAATTGACACACCAATGCCTGTACCACAAAGCAGAATTCCGGAATCGCACTGCCCTTCGGCAACAGCAAAGGCAACTTTGCGGGCAAAATCGGGATAGTCTACCGACTCTTCATTCTGCGGCCCCATATCGTTGATCTCATAGCCGTTTCGTTCAAGCCAGGAAAGAACTGTTTTTTTGAATTCAAATCCGGCATGATCACTTCCAACTGCTATTTTCATAATTCATTAACGTTAAATTTTGATGAAGTTTTTTTCTGGACAGACTTGGATAAAAAGATGGCCTGACTATTTATTTGAGGGGCATCGTTGATAATCCGCGAGTAGGTGCCATCGGCATACATCTGCCATGCCTTGACATTATCGCTCAAAATCAGCTCAAGATCAGATTTGACGACCTGAATTAATAGTTTATCGAACACAGGAAAAATCGCCTCAACCCGATCGTCGAGATTTCTTGGCATGATATCGGCGCTTCCAAGATAAAGCTCCTCTTTGCCTCCGTTATAAAAGTAGTATGCTCTGCTGTGCTCAAGAAAACGTCCTATGACACTGATTACCCGGATATTTTCACTGACTCCTGGAATGCCGGGCTTGAGGCAGCAAATTCCACGAACGACAAGATCAATTTTCACACCTTCACAGGATGCCCTGTAGAGCGCCTGGATGGTTTGAGCATCCACAAGGGCATTCATTTTCATGATTATTCTTCCCCTGTTCTCTTTACCGATCCACTCGACTTCCCTCTCGATCATCTCGATAATTCTTTTTCTTGTATTGATCGGTGAAACAAGGAGTTTTCTGTATCCTGTGTGTTTGGAATACCCGGTCAGTGCGTTGAACAGTTCGGCGACATCGTTGGCAAGTTGTTCATTGGTTGTAAACAGGCTGTAATCGGTATAGATCTTCCCTGTTGCCGGATTGTAGTTTCCTGTGCCAAGATGGAGGTACCGTTTCAGTTTGTGTTGTTCACGTCGAACAATCAGGGTAAGCTTGGCGTGGGTTTTCAGTCGGGGCAGTCCGTAGACAACATGTACTCCGACATCCTCAAGCGCCCGAGCCCAGACAATATTATTCTCTTCGTCAAATCTTGCCTTGAGTTCCACCAGAACAGCAACCTGTTTACCCTCTTCAGCCGCCATCATCAATGCTTCGACAATCGGCGAATTGCTTCCGACCCTGTAGAGGGTCTGCTTTATCGACAGTACATCAGGATCAAGGGCGGCCTGGTTTAGAAAATCAACGACAGGCTGAAACGAATCATAAGGATGGTAGAGCAGAATATCTTTAGCCCTTATCATCTTGAAGATATTTGTACTGAACTCCTCCTCGATCCGGTTATACGGAACAAAAGGCTCATCTTTCAAATCTGGCCGTTCTATCTTCAGAAGATCGATCAGACAGCCGAGTCCAAGCGCACCATTTATTTCATAAACGTTTCTTTCTGCCACTTCAAGATTTTTTATAAGCAGTTTTCGCACAGAAAGAGGCATTGCAGGGGTGATGTCGAGGCGAACAACTTTTCCATAACGGCTTGACCGGAGTCCCTGTTCGATTGTCTTCAATAAATCGCCCGCTTCATCTTCCTCAATTTCAATATCAGCATCCCGAATCAATCTGAAAAGATGCGATTGTATAATTCTCATTTTCGGAAACAGGTGCGCCAGATTGCTTTCAACAAGATCTTCTATCCAGATAAATCTTATGATTCCGTCTTCATCATGAAATCCCTTGATATTGTTGAGCAGAAGAAGTCGGGGAAGAATGCTCGGCACTTTCACTCGGGCAAACTTCAGTGACCTGCTCTCCTCATCTTCCAGCTCAATGGCAAGGTTCAGGGAGAGGTTTGACATAAACGGAAACGGATGACCTGTATCGAAAGCAAGTGGAGTCAGTACAGGAAAAATCTCCTTGCGGAAATAGTGGCTCAAGGCACGCTGCTGTGTTGCGGAAAGTTCGGAAACCCTCAGGAACTCTATTCCCTCTTTTTTCAGCGCAGGCACCAGATCATGATAAAAACATTCATTTCTTTCATTGAGCTGCTGCAAAACCATTGATCGGATCTTGTCGAGTTGTTCAGCGGGTGTATAGCCATCGATGGTTCTATCCTGAATGCCCGCTTGATACTGCTCCTCAATACCTGCGACACGGATCATGAAATATTCATCCAGGTTTGAACTGAAAATCGAGATGAATTTTACCCGTTCCAGAAGAGGATGCAGCTCAGGATTAAACGCCTCTTCAAGCACTCGCTGATTGAAGTAGATCCAGCTCAGCTCCCTGTTGACATACAGGGAGGTATCAAAAAAATCCGGTAAAGGGTCTTTCAGCATGCCGTGAAGTATTAATTAAGTGTATCGAATGATTCCATGTTCATGAACAACTGCGTCAAGAGGTTCATCCCAGGGGTCTGTGTGAAGCTCATCAACCCTCTGATGGAGAAATGAAAGTCCAATCCTGCAGGGGTGAACTCCTCTGTCTGATAGCTGCTTTAAAAAACGGTCATAAAATCCTTTCCCATACCCAAGGCGGTAGCCTTTTGCATCAAAGGCTAAAAGGGGAAGCATCACAACATCAAGATATGATTCATCAACAAATGAGAGCGTTTCAGGTTCAAGTTGGCCGAATTGCACTTTCCTGACAGGATTTCCCTTTTGAAATGCTGCAGAAATCAGATTGCCGTTTCGAATAACCGGAACCGAAAGATGTTTATTCATGACAGCAAGCTCGTCAATAATTGGATCCGTAGATACTTCGGCCAAAACAGAAATAGAAAGGTAGAGATGAATCGAGCTGGCATTAAGAACTTCAGGCAGCCCTATAACATGACCTGCAATAGACTGACTCATCGCAATCCGCGATTTTTCATTGATCGATCGGCGTCTGGCAATCATTATTGCTCTGAGAGCCTTTTTTTCTATGGTTATGTTTGCGTTACGATCCATGAAGAATTATAGGTCAATACTCATGAACATCTTCAGTAGCCTCAGAATATAAAATAATAAAATAGAGCTTTTGCCACCTATACAAGCCTCCTTTTAAGGCGACAAATCATGCCTTCATGAATCAATATTGGCAAGGCAATGCAAAACCTTGCAGATCGAAGCTCTCTGCTTCGTCAACTCATGCTTCGTTAAATAATTATAGTATCTTTAGTTTGTATGTAGGGGAGACATCCTATGGAACAAGAGGCAAAAATTGTTATTAACAACTAAAATTGAAGCAAATTCATGAGCTTTATTTTTCAGCAGGCACGCCTTCTCAATCCGCTTGAACAAGTTGATCTCACTGGTACGATAAAAGTGAGTAATGACGGAATCATCGAAGAGGTTATTTACGGTAATGAAACTTTTGCCGCTTCGCCCGAGGACAACGTAATTGATCTTCGAGGGCAAATACTGGCTCCAGGGCTTTTCGATATGCACTGTCATTTCAGAGAACCTGGTCAGGAATATAAGGAAACGCTCGAAAGCGGCGCGAAAGCGGCTGCATTCGGAGGATTTACAGGCGTTGCCCTCATGCCAAACACCAAGCCGGTTATAGACAGTCCTCTCGGCGTTGCTTATCTTCGCCATCACGCCTCAATGCTTCCTGTTGATCTTGAAGTGATCGGAGCGATGACTGTCGAAAGCAAGGGCGAACATCTCGCACCATTCGGAAAGTTCAGTTCCTATGGAGTCACGGCAGTTTCTGATGATGGATCGGCCATTCAAAACAGTCAAATCATGCGGCTGGCCTTTGAGTACGCTTCAAATTTTGATCTTCTCATTATTCAGCACTGTGAAGAGCGATCCCTTACCATGGGAGCCGTTATGAATGAAGGGCTTTTTTCAACCAAACTCGGACTGAAAGGAATCCCTGATGTATCAGAAGCAATTATGCTTGGCAGAGATCTGCTTTTGATGCACTATCTTGAACAGCATAAACTGCATGACCCGCTCATAAGACCGCGTTACCATGTCGCCCATATCAGTACAAAGACAGCACTTGATCTTGTACGCAAGGCAAAGCAGGATGGGCTTCAGGTTTCCTGTGAAGTAACACCGCACCATTTCACCCTCTGTGATGAAGACCTTTTTAAGGCTGAACAGAAAGGAAACTATATCATGAAACCACCACTCTCATCAAGGGAAAACCGTGAAGCGTTGCTTGAGGGGCTTGCCGACGGGACTATTGATGCCATAGCGACAGACCATGCTCCCCATGCCTCCCATGAAAAAGAGTGCCCCCCCGATCAGGCTGCTTTTGGTATTCTCGGCCTTGAAACAGCTCTGGGTCTGACAATTACCGAACTTGTTGAGAAAAAAGTGATTACCATGTCTCACGCTATTGAACTGCTGTCGGTTAATCCAAGAAAGATCATGAACCTCAAACCGATTCTCTTTGTACCGGGAGAACAGGCAAATTTCTCCATCATTGACCCTGATGTTGTATGGAGCGTGACCTCAAGCTCATTGAAATCAAAATCGTCAAACACTCCATTTCTCAACCGCTCCCTGAAAGGAAAGGCGAGCGGAATATTCCATAAGGGAAAACTTCTTGAAGCGAAAACCTTATAAAGAAGTAATTCATTCTGTAGAATACTTGGTTATCGGTTATAATTTTATTAAACTCCGTTTCATTTTGAGGAAAAAAGACAGCAGAACCTCTTAACAAAAGAACCACTTTACAAGTCATGGCAAAGAAACAATCATTTGCAGATAAAGGCAAAAAAACAGGTACCAGTGATTTCAAGTGTGCCAAACTTATTTTTTCTGTGAAGTCAGAAAAAACAAATGCCTGGAAATTCATTGAAAAAAACGTCAGGATCCCGAACGGGGAAAATGATCAGGTCATTCTTGCAAAGGCAATTACCGATTACGCAAAATAATTATACAGGATATTTCCTCAGGGTATCACACAGGATACCCTGACTCTCTCCTCTGTTACCTCACCGCCTTTTTTTCCTATAGACATGGCTAAGAGCATCCATTCTTCAGGAAATAAGTCATCACCCAACTGGTTTGTAGAGTGGTTTAATCATCCGCTCTACCTTGAGCTCTACAGCCACAGGGATAATGATGAAGCTGCGCGCTGCATTCATACTATCCTCTCTATATCTGGTCTGGATCTGAAAAATCCGGCATCGCTGTCAGTGCTCGATATTGCCTGCGGAGCTGGCCGCCACGCCCTTGAGCTTGCCCGACTCGGCTACACTGTCACAGGAAACGACCTCTCACCATATCTGCTTGAGGAGGCCAGAAAAGCAGCATTAAAAAGTAATTTGCCGCTGAAACTTTCCTGTTTCGACATGAGGCTGATAGCTGCCAACCATCTTTATGATCTTGTAATTCAGCTTTTTACAAGTTTCGGCTATTTTGACTTGAAAGAAGATGATCAACTGGTCATCAAGAATGCTTATGCATTGCTGAGAAGTGATGGCTGGTATGTGCTTGATCTATTGAATCCTCTCCATCTTGCAAAAAATCTTGTCCCTTACTCCAGAAGAAGCGCAGGCGAGTTTTCCGTTATTGAGGAACGTGCGTTTAATGGCGACAGGATTACCAAAAACATGAGCATTACCTCCCCATCAGGCAAAACAGTTACCTTCAATGAATCAGTTCGCCTTTACAATGAGGAGGAGATTAGTGCTATGCTTCAGAACGAGGGATTTACTGTGATAACTATTGTCGGAAACTACCATGGTGAACCATTCACAGCAAATGACTCACCCCGGATGATGATTTTCAGTCGAAAAAGATAAGTAAAAATATCAGTTGAGCATGTTGCGTTCGCGGTACCATTCGTAGGCATTCCTTATGCTGTGCTCATGTGACTGGTATTGCATGTTCAGTTCACGGGTTGCCTTGGATGAATCAAAATAGAGAAAATGGGATGCAACTCTAAACATTGACATGTTGAAAAGTTTCGATATACGGTTCTTGTTCTTATACAGATCGAGTGCAGATTTCAGTATTCTTGCTGCCCAGAAGGGAAGAGGATAATTAACTTTTGGTGCTCCGGTAATACGAGAAATAGTGTCAGCAAGCTGCTTGTAGGAGACATTTTCGCCGCCGAGGATGTAGCGTTCACCGGTTTTGCCTTTTTCCATGGCAGTGATGATGGTATCTGCAACAATCTCAACATCGACGACGCAGATGCCGCCCAAAGGATAAAAGGGAAGCCTTTTATTATAGATATCCTTGATGATCCTTCCTGCATTGAAATTTATGTCGCCAGCACCAAACACAAACGCGGGATTGACAATAACACAGTCCAGTCCTCTCTTTATGGCGTTAGCAACCTCGATTTCTGAGAGGTGTTTCGTTCTGGCATATTCAAGGCTGATAGCATGGAAGTTCCAGATAACAGATTCGTCGACCGGTTTTTTATCGAAGGCAATTCCAACTGCGGTTATTGAACTGACGTGTACAACTCGTTTAACACCAGCAGCGGAGGAAGCCTCTAAAATATTGCGGGTACCATCAACATTGATTTTATAGAGCAAGGCGTTTTTTTTATCCCCCATATAGGTAAGGCCGGCAGAGTGATAGACCAGATCAATCCCGGGAAGGGCGGAATCAAGCGAAGCCCGATCGGTAATATCCCCATAAACCAGATGTACCTTGTGCAGAACATCAGAAAGAGAGGTAAGATCCGAACTTTTACGGACAAGAATAAAGACTTCATCATCACTGGAAGCCAGCTTTTTCACAAGACTCGAACCAATAAAACCTGTTGCCCCTGTTACAAGGATTTTTTTATTCACCAGTATTTTACCCTCTATCAATTAACAATCCTTCATTTTTCCGCTCTCCAAAAAGACCATCAGTGGTTATTGAAAGTCCCTGGTATTATCATTGTCCAATGGCGGTCTCATCGACAACAATTTTTCCTGCTACAATCTTATTCCGGATATCCTCAAGTTGATCATGGTTTTTAGTGCCGATTAATGTTGCATTTTTTTCATTGTAAACATAGTCCGTATAGCGGTCGGCAAGACCAAAGACAGCAACACATCCACCCTTGAAACTTCCATTCAGCACATTTTCCACCGTTTTCAAAACAGCCCTGTCTACAGCCTTGGTCATACTTGAGAGCACAAATCCGGGAGCTTCGGACTCCTGATCCCGATCAGTGCAGATAACAAGAGCTTTGCTTTCCCTTGCTGCTTCAATGACGCCAAGTCCACTCGCTCCAGCAGCCTGATAGATAATATCCGCTCCCTTTCCATACTGCCCAAGCGCCAGTTCCCTGCCCTTGGCTGGATTTGCAAATGCAGAACCAGTCATACCTATATATCCGGAAATCACTCTGATATCCGGATTGATCAAGCGAACTCCCTTGATAAAGCCGGTCTCAAATTTTTTGATGACGCTTGATTCCATTCCTCCGATAAAACCAACAGTTTTTGTTTTGGTCATCATTCCGGCCAAAGCACCAGCCAGATAAGAGCCCTTCTTTTCTTCAAAAACAATTCCCTGGAGATTTTGAGGTATACTAATGTTAGGCTGGCTTATATAATCAATGCAGACAAATTTCTTATCGGGAAATTCAGCAGCAATTCTGGTAATATCTTCACTGAAAAGCAGGCCGACGCCTATAACAAGCCCAACATCAGGGTCAGTTGCCATCTGACGTAATGCGGCCTCCCGATCAGCCCCTTCTCCCTGTGGTTCAACATAGAGAAAATTGGTGCCATACTTCTTTTTTGCAATCTCAAGACCGTTGTAGGCAGAATCATTAAATGATTTATCACCCCGGCCACCGACGTCAAAAACCAGACCAATCTGCAGTTTACTATCCGGAGAGAGCTTTTTCTCTGTTTTTTCACCGTTTTGCCCGGAACAACCGGCAAGAATAAACAGAAGAAACAGAAAAGCGGAAAGCCTGTACCTCATCTATTTATTTAAAAAATTGTTAGTTGAATATTAGTCACAATAACAAGCAAGCTATGAATTTTTAAGAACGGAATTTAGGAAAAACTCTCTTAAAAACGACAGCCTTTATTGTCATTTTCGGGCGCTCAATATTTTTTTTGCTTTGCCATAAATGCAGGACAGCTAATGCAATCAGTAAAAAACATGAGCACCAGAAGGTTTTGATAAGTATGTTTCATGAAAAAAATTAATAAATACTTTCATTTTTGTAAGATACAAACTCTGACGTCGCTACAGTCATCAAGAAAATGAGGCGAGTTTTGGCGTGTTTGAAAGGAGTTTCCTGGGGATTGAAAACTTCCCAAAATTTTTTTATATTGGGGTCGTAGTCAAGACATGAAAAATACCCCTTTTAAATATACATGCCTATGCCTCCTCAGCGACTATTCTCCTCATCTGCCAATGTGAGTCTTTCGCTAAAAAAACTCATACTTACTTATTCTATAAGTGGTTTATGTGTTGTTGCGTCAGTCTTGCAGTTTGCACTGCCCGAAACCGCTTTTTGTGATTTCCCGTCAGAAACAACAGTGCAGGCAGCTCCAGTTACCGGGTCTACCCGGCTGACCGCTTCCATGCAAAGCTTTTTTAATAATGTCAGTCAATATTTTGGAACCCGATACAGGTTTGGCGGTCAGACTCCAAGAGGATTTGACTGTTCAGGTTTTGTACGTTTCATGTATGACAAAGTATTCAATATGCATCTTCCCCGATCTTCAAGAGAGATGTCTGCCATAGGGAATAAAGTAAGCAAGAATGACCTTCAACCCGGAGATCTTGTGTTTTTTCAGACACGGGGTCAGAGAATTAACCATGTAGGCATTTTTATCGGTAATGACACCTTTATTCATTCCTCACTCTCCAAGGGAATTACTGAAGATCAACTCAAGCTGGACTATTTCGAAAAAAGATTTGCCGGAGCTGTACGTTTACTTGATCCAACGACGGAAAAATTACCTCCTCTTCCCTTGCAACAGGAAGAAACCAGGAACGATGTCACCGAACCATCTTGATTCCTGCGACCTCGTATTATCCTGGCAGCAGACTTCTTTTTTATAAAGGGTCTGCTGCCGCAAAAGTTATCTTTTCCGGAGCCTTAACGAGTCACAAAAATATTCTGTAAAGCTGAAAGAAGAGTATTGAGAGAGAACGGCTTTTGAATAAAATTCACCCCCTGGTCAAGTAACCCTTGACCAGTAATAACATCTGTGGTGTAACCCGACATAAACAGGGTTCTAAGGTCTGGGTAGAGCAAGAGAAGCTTTTTTGACAGATCACAACCATTCATTTCCGGCAAAACAACATCAGTCAAAAGCAAGTGAATTTGGCCCTTCTGTTTCCCGGCAATTCTGATAGCTTCACCGGGAGTTGCCGCATTAAGTACTGTATAACCGTTATTTTCAAGCGTAAACTTACAGATATTCAGGATATCAGGTTCATCTTCAACTAGTAATATCGTTTCTTTGCGGTGAGTGATCGGTGACGATAGTTCACGTTCTTCAGTCCCTTCATAACCAGAATGCAGGGGTATATAAATTATAAAGCTGCTCCCCCGGCCACGCTCACTCCGGCAATCAATAAAAGAGTTGTTCTGCTTGACAATACCATAGACAGTAGAAAGCCCCATGCCTGTACCTCTTCCCACACCTTTGGTGGTAAAAAATGGCTCAAAAATATGGGGAAGATCATTTTTTTCAATACCGCTACCATTATCGGTCACGACAAGTGTCACGTAACTGCCCGGTTTTTTGCAGGGATGACCAGCAATGCAATCAGCTTTATCAACATGAATCACTTCGGTTTTGATGATAATTTTGCCGATTCCGCTTATTGCATCACGTGAGTTGACGCAAAGGTTTCCGAGAATAAGATCTATTTGGGATGGATCAATCTTTATAAGAGTACGATGGCATTCTGGTGTCCATACCAGAGAGATATTCTCTCCAATCAGTCGCCTCAGAAAAGGAAGCATCCGTTCAACCATCGTGTTCAGATCAAGAACGATTGGCATAACGGCCTGTTTTTGTGAAAAAGCAAGGAGTTGGCGGGTCAGATCGGCAGACTGTTCTACGGCTTTGAGAATAATCTTCAGATTATTCAGCACCGGTTCTTCAATAGGGTACATAGAAATTGCCATTTCGACATTACCAAGTATTATTCCCAACATATTATTGAAGTCGTGAGCTATACCGCCGGCAAGCTGACCTACCAACTCCATTTTCTGTGCCTGCAAAAGCACTTCCTGTATTTTTTGTTCAGATTGCTCTGCACGTTTGCGAGCGACAATATCCCAGGCAAGATTGGCAAGAGCGCTCACCATCCTCAAATCATCCTCATCATAATCATAGGGTTTATTTCCAACACAAAAAATTGCAGCAACAGTTATCCCGCGTGTTAACGGAATAAAGATTCTCCGCTGTATTTCGGAAGAGGAATCTGGCTCGTCTGGAGGATTTGAAGATATTACACCGTTATAAATTGTTCCATTCTGTTCCGTTACCATATCGGTGAACATCTTTTCTTCAGTGAAGGAACGATAATGTTCTTTGCCTTCCATCGATTGCGTCTTAAGTTGCATACTGGAGGACAAGACCCGAAATGAAGGTATGGTCGGATCATCAACAATAAAGTGGCATGAACCAATCGAACTCTCAGTCAGGCGTTCAGCCTCATCAAGTGTAGCAATCAGTAACTCCTCAATAGAATGTGACTCCATATTAAGGAGGCGTAAACGAAATGCAGTAATGGCTTCGAATCGCTTGCGTTCAGTAATATCAATACCGATAGCTATAACAAAAGGGATGCCATTAACAATTATCCTGCGACCAGTTATCATCCGCCATTGAAATTTCGGCCCTCCTCGCAGCAATACTCGTCCTTCAGAAGTTACTTCAATGCCATACTTCAAAATATTCTGCATCGACTCTAATGCATAAGCTTTATCATCAGGATGAAAAACATCAAGAGCATTTGTAAAGGGCATCTCATGTTCAGGTTTTCCTACTATCTCATCACGGTGATAGGCGTTCCACCAAACAAGTTGTCCGTTAGCATCATTAATAGAAAAAGAACCGGGAATACTTTCCACGACAGCTTTGCTGAACGCGGATTCATACTCCCCCCTCGTTGCGTCTGTCGAGAAAGTCCCTATTGTATTATCAGTCATTTTCGTTACTATCAGAAATTCTTTGAGGCATCCAATACAATTTCAGAGATTTCCAGTAACACTGGATAGTTGCTGAAGTTGAAAATATTTGGATTTATAAAGTTTTTGAACTTGAATGTAACGAAAAGAATACTTGTAATACAGGATCAAACTCCCCCAGTCACCTCTATGAAACTTTTTTTAAAACGGGTCTTGATTTTGCTTTTATCAGTAAACGCTATAGCTGCACTCTTTTTTCTAAGTCTTGGTGTTTTTGTTTCACAATATGCGGACACTCCCCAAAAAACCGATGTCATTATTGTGTTGGGAGGTGATAACGGCCTTCGAATACAGAAAGGAGCTGAACTCTATCATGCCGGGTATGCCACCCATATTATTTTAACCGGTATTGATGAAAGGTTTTACCGTCCAAATCACCCAAACTGGCGTGAACGTCGAATGCTGGAACTTGGTGTTCCAAAAAATGCCATTAAGGTCGACGCTAAATCAAAAACGACTTGGGAGGAAGCCTTGAATACATCTAACACAATGGAAAAAAAAGGATGGAAAAGTGCACTGATCGTCAGCGACCCACCGCACCTGCTCCGCCTTCATCAGACATGGAGCAGGGCATTTGAAGGTTCATCAAAAAAATTCATCCTGATTCCTACAAATCCTGCTTGGTGGGACAGGATTCTTTGGTGGAAAAACAAGAAAAGTTATCAGTTTGTCATCAGCGAGATTAAAAAAAACCTTTTCTACGCTGCGGTACATTATTGACTGTCAAATTCCAGCCATCATTGCTTCAACATCGGCAGCAACAGTTCCGATAGGTTTGATACCAAATTTTTCGACCAGTACAGTTGCAACATTTGGCGTCAAAAACTCGGGAAGTGTTGGTCCGAGGCGAATACCTTTTACTCCCAGAAAGAGCAATGCAAGCAGCACTGTAACAGCTTTCTGCTCGTACCAGGCAATGTCGAAAAAAATTGGTAAATCATTGATATCTTCAAGTGCAAAAACCTCCTTGAGTTTCAGGGCAATCACCGCAAGCGAATAAGAGTCATTACACTGACCGGCATCAAGCACACGCGGAATACCACCGATATCGCCAAGCTCAAGCTTATTGTAGCGATACTTTGCGCACCCTGCAGTCAGGATGATGGTATCGTTCGGCAATGCCGCAGCAACATCAGTATAATAACGGCGTGAAGCATGTCGACCATCACAACCGGCCATCACGATAAAGCGCTTGACGGCGCCTGACTTCACCGCATCCACAACCTTGTCGGCAAGCGCAAGCACCTGATTGTGAGCAAAACCACCGACAATCTGACCATTTTCAAGCTCTACCGGTGACTTACAGGTTTTGGCAAGAGCAACCAGAGCGGAAAAATCTTTCTTGCCACCTTCTGGTCTTGCAGGAATATGTTTAAGCCCAGGATACCCGGCCATTCCAGTTGTAAACATTCTGCTGCGATATGCTTCCCGAACAGGCACAATACAGTTAGTTGTCATGAGAATCGGGCCATTGACGAAGGGCACTTTCAAGACCAACGGCAGGAAAAGCACTACTGATGCCCTTATCGCTGAAATCCATTATCCTGCTCCCCGGGCATCCCCCCTCATGATGGTGGTTCAAGGTATGAGCATGCTGTGCGAAAGATTTTTCACCTGCCTCATTTTTCAGAGGATCGGCAATCCCTTTCTCTTGAAGGTATTCATACGCCTGCTGCAATAAAACACTCTGACCATGATCAGCAAGATGGCGCAAATGCGCAGCTATGACATTGGTACCGCCTGGAACAATACTCTCCTGCATCACTCGTTTTTCATCATAAGACACAGCCTCTCGGTTTTCAATCTTCATTGCCCCGGTAGGACAATGACCAAGACAGGCTCCAAGGCCGTCGCAAAAAAGATCACTGATCAACCGGGCCTTGCCATCTATTATCTGCAATGCGCCCTCAGGACAACCAGGAATACAGTCCCCACAGCCCGTGCATCTTTTTTCATCTATCGTAATAATCTCTCGTTTCATCGTTCGTTACACCTTTTGCTACGTTCTGGATTCTTGCTCTTCCATTAGACTAAACGCCGGCATCACATTATCAGCCATTGTCAGTTTACGAAGAAGCTTACCTATGGTTACTTGTTCAAATTCACTATTGACAACTTCCTCAATTCTCATAATTTCATGACGAAGCACACAGCGCGAACGATTTGCACAAATCTGCTTGCGAAACATGCACTCCGACACCCGCACTGAACCCTGAAAAATTTCAATCAACTGCCTGACACGAATCTCATCAGGATCCTTTTCCAGCATAAACCCACCCTGAATGCCCTCCTTTGACACAATCAAATCGTGGCGAATCATCTCCTGCAACACACCTCGAAGAAACTGATAGGGCATATCCTGCTCAACTGCAATTGCTTTAGCTGAAACATACCTCCCCTTTTTGCTCCAAGCATCAAAAGAGCCCGTATAGCGTAATCCGTTTTTTTTGTCAGTACTTTCATATCAGATTTTAATTGATATTAATACAGTATCAGTTAAGCATAAAACAAATATCCTTGTAAATAAAGCCTCTCCACCGCCAGTATTGCAGCATCAGTATTGATAAAAAGTTTACAACACTTCACTACAGTTGGCGTAAAGATCAACCATCTGAGATTAAACTGAAGAGTGGTTATTGAAGGGATAGAGGAACTCAGGCGGCTTTCAAGGAAAAATCGGGATAATCGACACAGGAGAATGCTGATATTTGAGTGCAAAAATAAATGATATAAATCAATAAAAAAATGGTAATCTGTTTTTACACAGTTTAATAATTGTAAATCTTGTTTACTACGAGGAAACTCACTCATGCTTGCCAGGAAAATGTTACCACTTCATCCAGGAACGGTTCTGTTTGAAGAATATCTCAGCCCCATGAGGCTTAGTGAGAAAAGAGTTGCCGAAGATATCCATATTCCAGTCTGGCGCATCAACGAAATAGTTTCAGGAAAGCGGCGTATTACCGCCGAAACGGCTCTGCGTCTCGGCCGCTATTTCAGTACTCCACCCCAGTTCTGGTTTGGGCTGCAGATGGATTATGACCTTAAAGTAGCCCTGAACAATGAAGGAGCAAATATTGAGCGGGATATAATGGCCTATGATGAGTCCAGAGCATAAGCCCCGTCAGCCGCTCTTGACTTCATCGTTTTCAGCTTCGGACGCAATATTCAGCGGTATCTGTCTGGTAACCTTTGCACCGAGCCTTCGAATCTCTTCGACCCTGACGACAAGATTTCCCTTCCCCTCTTTGATGCGTTTTAAAGCGAGGTCAAACGAATCCGACACTCCAGCAAGTCTTTTGCGTGTCTCTGCCATAGCATCAAAAACGAGAAGAACCTGATCGTATATCTTCCCTGCCTTTTCGGAGATAAGTTCAGCATTACGGTTCTCATTCTCTCGTCGCCAGATCTGGGCAATGAGCTTCAGGGTGATCATCAATGTTGTCGGGCCGCACAGGACAACATTTTTACCGGCAAGGTCGTACATCAACTCTGGTTCTGCCTGCATAACTGCCTGCCATGCGGGTTCCAGGGGAATACACAGGATAACAAAATCAAGCGTCCTGTTGCCGCCGATGCCACTGTAATCTTTTGCCTGCAATTCGGCTATATGACGACGGACGGACTGCACATGCTCTTTAAGTGCCGTATGGCGTTGAGCATCTTCATCAAGGGCACAAAATCGTTCGTAAGCAGTAAGCGACACCTTGGAATCAACAATCACCGCCTTGTTGCCCGGCAGTAACACCATGAAATCCGGACGTTTGATTAAACCATCCTCTTCGCGAAAGCTCTCCTGAGCAATATATTCACGCCCTTTTTCCAGCCCGGAAGCTTCGAAGACTCTCTCAATAATCATCTCGCCCCAGTCACCCTGCTTTTTCGATTCCCCCTTGATAGCCCGTGCAAGAGTATTTGCTTCATCGCTGACTCTGCCACTGAGCCTTTGCAGTTGGCGTACCTCCTCAATGAGCTGCCCTGAAAGGGCTGTGTCAGTATCATGGACCTCTTCAATCCTTTTCCGATAAGCATCAAGCTGTTCGCGCAAGGGAGAGAGTAGTGCTTCCATGCGTTCGCGGTTCTCTTGACCAAGAGCTTTACCCCGATCCTCAAAAATCCTGTTGGAGAGATTTTCAAACTCAATTTTTAAACGCGATTCTGACTCCTGCATCAGAACAGTTTTTTCTGCAGCGCTGCGTTGTTCATTACTGATGTCAGCCTCAAGCCGCGCCTGCCGAATCTTCAGGCTTTCAAGTTCCAGAGACTTCGATTCAAGCCTCATGGCTACGGCACGCGCCTCCTCTTCAACACCACGAAGTCGATGGAGTTCAGCTTTCAGCGGAGTATCATGTACAATCCTATACGCCACAAAGCCCAGCAAAGCAAGAAGGGCAAGGAGAATAGAAAAAGAGAGCACTTCCATCATAATAGTATTAATAAAGGACCATTCATTTGAAAAGAATAACTTTTTTCTTACTTTGACGTTCCTGAAATGGCGAAGTGGCCGAGTGGTCAGGCAGAGGTCTGCAAAACCTTCTACAGCGGTTCGAGTCCGCTCTTCGCCTCCAG
>JBAXFV010000003.1:0-41113 GCA_037139755.1 Chlorobiaceae bacterium | reverse complement strand
AACTCTCCATTGAGTTTTTTCAGTCTGAAGATGAGGGCGCGTTACTGGAAAAACTCTTTCACATAGAAGACAAGGGAGGATATGCCGGTGTTGTGCTGAATGCAGGAGCGCTTACTCACTATTCAATTGCCCTGCGCGACGCTATCAGTGCGGTCACCATTCCTGTTGTGGAGGTTCATCTTTCCAACATTTATGCCCGCGAGGAGTTTAGACGCACATCGGTGATTTCAGAAGTTTGTGTTGGAGTGATCAGCGGCTTCGGAGCGAACAGTTATCATCTTGGCATCAGAGCTCTTCTGGGCATTGTGGCTACCGAATCATTGTAACTTTTTTTTACTCTTTAGAGTATTTTTTCAGGAGTTTTCGCATCTCCTCAATGCGCCTTCTATCACTCTCGATAAGAATTGGCAGGTTAAGAGCGCTTTTCATCAGGCTGATGGCTTCCTCACGGTTATCGTTCTTGATACAGATCAGGGCAAGTTCATGGTAATTCCTGATGATTCCCGGATCAATACTGATGGCTTTTCTGAATGCTTTTTCGGCCAGCTCATAATCTCCCTCTGGAACATCGCCTATGAAGGCGTTGCCTACCATTCTCCTGAACCATCCGATGCCGGCAGCTTCACGATAAAAAGAACCGAGCATGGAAAGTGCAGTTTCGTCGTTCGGGTTTAACCGTATGGCGGTATCAAGTTCTCTTTTAATTTCCCGCGCCCGCTTCAATTTTTCTTTTGTGCCGACATTGTCTGCCATCATCCCGAGCGATGCAGCAAGCCATGTGTGTCCTTTGCCATTGGTGCTGTCAATGCTTATCGTGGTGCGGGCATATTCCTCTGCCTTGCGGTAATGCTGCAGCCGGATATCGGTTTTTTCAGGAGGGATTGATTCGCCGAGACTTACCTGTAACCGTGCAAGTTTCCAGTAAAGCTCGACATTATCAGGATTTTTGTGCAGTAACAGGGTGTAGATCGAATCGGCTTTCGGGTAGTTCATCTTCCATAATTCTTTGTCAGCAAGATCAATAAGCGTTCGGTTGTGTTTTTTTTCAGCGGCTTTTGCCTGATGAGAGGGGTAGGGTGTCATCAATGAAAAGACAAGAACAGAGTATATCCAGAGATGGTAGTTGCAGGTACGATGTGGAGTTGTCGGCATTTTTTTATTTGAACCAGATTGCATCAGGGTATTTGAGGTGGAGATGTTTGTCAAACCCGAGCCAGTGGCCTGATGGAAGCACCATCATCATTATGGCAAATACCATAAATGGAGGAAGGGTAAGGTTGTAATAGCCTCCAGCCGCAAAATTAAGCACCATGAAAAGAGCAAATGCGGCATTGGCTCTGACGGCAACGCCGAAAACAAGTCCGAGACCGATGATGAGCTCTCCGACGGTTACAATCCATGCGATCGGCAGTGCCAATGGTATGGCAAAGTGTTCAAGGTAGCTTGCCTGAAAAGAGTTTGCAGGGAGTTCAGCAAGCCGCTTGATGAAAAATCCCTGCATGAGGTCGCTCCATAACCATCCTTTTACCAGCTTGTGCCAGAAGCCGTAAAGAAAAAATGCGGCAAAGAGATATCGTCCGAGCAGAAAAAGAATAATTCCGATTTTTCTGAAAAGAGGATTGTTCATTGCCACCCTGTTATAATCCATTGCGTTTGAAGATAATATCCACACTGTTTTTCAGTTTGCCGAGAATTGTCTCAGCGCTGAAGAGCCGGGCGATATCGTCCGCATCAAGATAATTCAGCAACTCTTCATCTTTCAGAAGCAGGTCACGCAGGTGCACCTTGCTTGACCAGCTCTCCATGGCGTTGCGCTGTACCAGCTTATAGGCCACTTCACGGGTCAGTCCTTTCGCTGTGAGAGCGAGCAGAACGGTTTGTGAGGTGGTCAGGCCGTAGGATGAGTTGAAGTTTTCCTCCATCCTCTCAGGATAGACAAGCAGCGTATCAAGTGCGTCGCTGAAGGTGCGGAGCATGTAGCAGAGGGCGGTTGTGGAATCTGGCATGATAATGCGCTCAACCGATGAGTGGGAGATATCCCGCTCGTGCCAGAGCGCCACATTTTCCATGGCGGCCAGGGAGTTGGAGCGGACGACGCGTGCAAGGCCGGTCAGGCGTTCGAAGGTGATCGGGTTGCGTTTGTGGGGCATGGCGGAGCTCCCTTTCTGCCCTTTGCTGAAAAACTCTTCGGCTTCCCGAACCTCTGTCCGTTGCAGGTGGCGCAGTTCAACCGAGAATTTTTCAATGGAGGATGCGATGATGGCAAGCGTTGTGGCATATTCTGCGTGCCGGTCGCGCTGGAGAATCTGGGTTGAGATGGATGATGGTGTTAACCCAAGTTTCTGGCAGACAGCCGCTTCAATATCGGGCGAAAGGTGCTGGTAAGTACCGACAGCTCCAGAAATTTTGCCAACAGAGATAGTGGCAACAGCTCTCTTCATCCTGTCGAGATTGCGCAGCATCTCCTGATGCCAGAGCAGCAGCTTCAGACCGAAGGTGGTTGGTTCAGCATGAATTCCATGGGTTCTGCCCATTTCAAGGGTGTATTTAAACTCAACAGCCCTTTTTGCAAGAACCTCAATAAGGCGCTCAATATCGGCGACAAGAATTTTTCCGGCATCCCGCATCTGCATCGCGAGCGACGTATCACCAACATCCGATGAGGTGAGCCCTTCATGAATGTAGCGCGATTCAGGTCCAACGTTATTGGCCACATTGGTCAGAAAAGCAATGACGTCATGTTTCGTCTCCTTCTCAATTTCAAGAATCTCAGCAACGTTGAAAGTTGCCTTTTCTTTGATTACCGCAAGCGCCTCCGCAGGCACAATCCCTGCCTCCATGCGGGCTTCGACTGCGGCAATTTCAAGCTGCAGCCAACGCTGGAATTTGGCCTCTTCAGTCCAGATTGCAGAGATATCTTTGGGTGAATAACGTGGTATCACTTGAAGGATCAGTTTAGTGAGTTGTTGAAAAGTTGTTCAATATAATGACCGGAATCATCAAAATTCATGGTTTTTCGGAATTTGTTATTTCTTGATAGATCTGCCGGATATAGTTGAGCGCAGCATCGCGGTCATAAGGGATGAGCCCGTCGATGACCGCATTTTCCATCCGTTTTTTGATCATTCCTACCGTTTTTCCTTCCGGCAGTCCGAGTGTCTCCATGATATCTTCGCCACTGACAGGGGGTCTCCATTTGGCAAGCTGGTCTTTTTCGCCCACTTCAGCAATTTTTTCTTCTACATAATTGAAATTGCTCATGATCCGGGATACTTTTCGCGGATTTTTGCTGGTTACGTCGGCCTTGCAGAGGTTCATGAGATCCTGCAGATCTTCTCCGGCATCAAACATGAGGCGTCGAATGGCTGAGTCGCTGATCTCCTCTTTCGACAAGGGGATTGGGCGGTGGTGCAGACGGACCATTTTCTGGACATAAGCAAGTGGGTCGAGTGGCCAGCGCATCGCCCTGAAAATTTTTGCAACTATTTTTATACCAACCGCATCGTGACCATGGAATGTCCAGCCGGTACTTTTTGTGAAGCGTTTTGTTGCCGGTTTGGCAATATCGTGCAGAAGCGCGGCCACTCTCAGCCAAAGGTTGTCGGAGTACGCCGCAATATTGTCGATCACCTGGAACGTGTGAAAAAGGGTATCCTTGTGCCCCATGCCATCAACCTGTTCTATGCCGGCCATGGCAGCAACTTCAGGCATAATCTCCTTCAGCAATCCTGTTTCGTAGAGAATAATCAGCCCTTTTGAGGGGCGGGGGGCAAGCATGATTTTGAAAAACTCATGACTGATTCTTTCAATGGAAACAATATGGATCCTTTCGTGTATGGCTTTCATGGCCTCAATAACTTCAGGAAGCAAGGTGAAGTCAAGCTGGGCGGCAAACCGTGAAGCCCTCATCATGCGCAGCGGATCATCGGAAAAGGTCTGTTCTGGATTCAGCGGTGTTCTCAGGATGCCAGCCTTGATATCTTCAATCCCGTTGAAGAGGTCGATGATCTGGTTTCGTCCTTCGTTGTTGAGGACGAGGGCCAGCGCATTGATGGTGAAATCGCGTCGCGAAAGATCGTCTTCAAGTGTTCCGATGAGGGTGACCGGTTTTCTTGAATCTGCGTTATAGGACTCTTTGCGGGCGCCGACAAGTTCAACTTTAAAGGCGCCCTGGACGGGGTCGGCAAGTTCAAGCTGTGCTGTGCGGAATCGTTCAAAAAGTACAAAATTTCGGCCGTGCAGTTCATCGTATACAGTTTTTGCGAAAGGGACAGGGTCGCCGATGATCATGATATCGATATCTGTACAGGCTCTATGCATGAGCATGTCGCGAACATAGCCTCCAACAAGGTAACAGCCCATGCTGTCTCTGTCGGCAAGGTCGCCGATATGAAAGAGGATCTCGGGTATGTTCTGTGGTGAGAGTGTTGTCATTACTTTTGCACCCGGCGATGGTCAGTCATTCAAGTAAAGCTGCGTTGGCGTTAATTTCGTCAGTGATTTGGCCAGCAACCATAATTGCCCTTCGTCCGTCTGATGAACTGACGGCCATTGGTGTATTGTCTCTGACGGCGTTGACAAAGTGTTCGAGTTCGTCGCGGAGTGCATTTATTTTCGGAACTTCCGGGTGAATATAATCCAGCACCATTCCCTTCATGGTTTCATGAATTTCACCAAACTGCTCAAGGATTTTACGAGCGGCAAAAGATTTCAGCGGGTTTTTCGATGACGTCTCTTCCGGCTTGACAAGCCTGTAGATATCTGATTTTCCGGTGGTAAGGTCAAGTGATGCGTAACTTTTCGGATCAGTACAAAAAAAACGGAGCTTGCGCATCCTGCTCCGGCTGAGACGGCTTGCGGTAACGTTTGCTGTCGCGCCGTTGACAAAATCAATTCTGGCTGTTGCCATGTCGAGTTCGTTGGAGAAGACCTTGACTCCTGAAGCTGCAATGTGCTTGATGTTATATGGGATGAGAGAGAGGACAAGGTCAATATCGTGGATCATGAGGTCAAGCACCACGGAAACATCGGTAACCCGTTTTGAAAATCCGGTCAATCGTTCAGCCTGTATGTACATTGGGTGGCCGATATAGGCTTCTACAGACCGCAGTGCCGGGTTGAAGCGCTCGATATGTCCAACCTGTATGCGTACCTTGTTTTCCGCTTCGAGCCGGATAAGTTCATCGGCCTCTTCAACCGTCGTGGTTATGGGCTTTTCAATGAAGAGATGCAGTCCCTCCTTAAGCAGAGTGCAGGCGATGCTGTAGTGTGAGCTTGTCGTTGTAGCAAGCACAGCCGCATCACAAGCTTTTGCCAGCAGTTCAAGCGAACCGAAGCAGTTGACATTGTATTTTTTAGCCATCTCTTCAGCCCGGACGTTGTCGAGATCATAAATGCCTGCGAGTTGAAGATCAGACGATTCCAGAGCGATTTCTGTAAGGAGCTTTGTGTGAAACTCACCAAGTTTGCCTACTCCTATAACCCCAATATTCATAGATGTCTCTCCTGTATCGATAAAATGTCTGGATCAGGTTATTAGTAATTTTCCACTTCAGTTGGAGTGTCAAGGGCTTCAATTCTGTACTTGAACAGGCTGAGTGCAATAAGAGCTCCGGCAACAGTCAAAATTCCTGCTACAATATAGGGGGCGTGAAAGTTCATGCCGTAGAGGATACTTCCAAAGAATGGACCCATGATACGGGCAAAAGAGTTGACTGACTGTGATAACCCGAGAATCTGTCCTTGCTGCTGCTTATAGCTGTAGAGTGAAATCATGGAAAGGTTAATTGGCGCAACCAGACTGGTGCCGACAGCAAAAAAGAAAAGGATAAACAGACCAACGGTAAAGAGCTCGCTCTTTGGGGCAAAAGGAACAAAAAAGACCCCGACAAAGGTAAAAATATGTCCCCAAAGGAAAAGCTTATGCTCACCAAGTTGTTTGATGAGCGTCCTGATAAGACCTCCCTGTACAACGACTGACCACACTCCTACATAAGCAAAAAGGTAGCCAATCTGCTCGTCAGTAGCCATGAAATACTCTTTCCAGAGAAGAATGGATGCGATCTGCGTGTTAACGATAGCAAAGGTATAAATGTAGTTGGCAATCATGAGAAGAGCAAGAGGGCGTGAGCTGAAGACCAGTGTAAGTCCTTCACCATACTCTTTTGTTTTTTGCCCAAGAAACAGGAATACTGATCGCCTGGGTTCGTTGTTGGCTAACTTTTTTTTCAGAAAGCCGAACGCAATTTTCTGTGCATTCTTGTTTGACTCGGGAAGCAGGAAGATAGCAAGAATAAAATCAAGTGTGATCAGCGCTGAGGAGACATATCCCACCGTCTGAATGCCATAATTATGCTTGAGAACTCCTCCGACAAGCGGACCGATAATAAAGCCGATGCCGAAAGCGGCACCGATCATTCCCATTGCCCCGGAGCGGCTTTTGCTGTCGGTAACATCGGTGATATAGGCCTGGGCTGCTGCAATGTTGGCCGATCCGATACCAGAAAGTCCCCGGGCAAAAATAAGCAGAGGAAGGGTGGCGGCCTGTGCAAAAACCAGATAGGAGACCGCTGTGATAAATATACTGATCAGCATGACCGGCCGTCGTCCGATCTTGTCGCTCAGCTTGCCCCAGAGAGGGGAAAAGATAAACTGCATGATGGAAAAAATCGCGGCAATCAGTCCGATCATAAACGGATTTGCACCCAGATCCTTGGCGTAGGTCGGCAAAAGAGGGAGCACAATGCCGAACCCGATAAGATCCAGTAAAACCGTCAGAAGTAAAATGAACAGAGGAGAGCGCTTCATGCCTGCATACTGTTTTGTTCCGCTAAAGCCACAAAGATAAAAAAATTAACGCCGATTCCTGATAGGGATTGCCTAAAAAATGAGGGGGATGGCTTCTTATAAGGGTAAATGAAGATTTCTGTCGGGGTAGGTGCAAAACAAAAAATACTCTTTAAAAAAATAAAGAGTATTTTTTGTCCTGTGATTTTCCTGGATGATATTTTATAGTTTACGGTAACATGCCAGAAAATTTTTTGGCATGTTTATAGTCCGATGCAGCCCCCTGTTTATCACCCATGGCTTCTTTTATTTTTCCTCTATGGGCGTATGCTTCACCATACATCGGGTTAAGATCTATTGCTTTTGTAAAGTCAGCTAAAGCCCCGTTGTTATCTCCAGTAAATGATTTTGCCGTTCCTCGATTGTAGTAAGCGTCAGCATTGGTTGGAGTCGGATCGACTTCTATTGTTTTTCTGAAGTCAGCCAGACCGCCCTGCTTGTCTCCTGAAAGACGTTTTGCAATGCCACGATTGAAGTAAGCTGTTGCCAATTTCTGATCAAGCTCAATCGACTTCGTGAAGTCAGCTATAGCACCTTTGTGATTACCCGCTTCAAGCTTTGATTTGCCACTGGAGAGAAAACTCTTTGCATCAGTATTTACCTCAAGAGGCGTATCCTTGATGTCGTTGGTCAGCAGCATTTTTTTCGCATTGTTATAACCATGCATAGCGGCGATCCTGAAATCTGCTTGTGCGCCTTCGCTGTCGCCAATTGTTTTTTTTGCAATTCCCCGATTATAGTATGCCTCCGCATCTTTTGGGGTACGGTCAAGTTCTATGGATATTTTATAGTCCGCTTTTGCACCTTCGTTATCTCCAAGGGCTGATTTTGCAAATCCGCGTTTGAAATAGACCTCTGAAAGGGAGCTTCGTGAGAGTTTCGGTTCATTGTCAATAGCTTTGGTAAAAACGGCTATGGCTTCTTTATAATGTCCCGCATTCAGCTTTGCCTCTCCATTTGATAAAAAGTATTTTGCTTCATGATTTCCTGCATAAGCGGCATTACCAGTCAGCGATACAACGACTAACGGTAAAAAAAGAAATCTGGATATTTTTTTCATAGCGTACCTCTCTTTTGTTAAAATAATTGTCATAAGATTAAATCGGCCTTCTGTAAAGCTTCAGCAATAATGCCAAGTCATCAATTGCAGGTTAATCTTAATACAAAGTACCTTAAGCCATCATTAAGAGATTCCTAAAAAGTGTTTAAAAATTGGCATTTAAGGGAATCAGGTTGGAGGGATGTCACCAAATCATAAAAAAAGACTAATTTTTCATGATAAAAACGACCGCACTCTATTTTGGTCTCAGGGCATCCACCGGATCGAGATTTGCAGCTTTCCATGCCGGAAAAAGCCCAAAAGTTATCCCGATTCCTGAACAGACAATCATGGAAACGGTTATCCATATCCATGGAAATATTGGCGGCAAATTAAATTGCAAGGCGACTATATTGCCGATCGTGATGCCGACAGTAATGCCGATCAGGCCACCGGCGAGGGAGAGAAAAAGGGATTCAAAGAGGAACTGGTGAAGAATTATTCTGCGGGGAGCTCCGACCGATTTTCTGATTCCGATCTCCCTGGTTCTCTCTGTGACGCTGACCAGCATGATGTTCATGATACCAACCCCCGCCGTCAGGAGGGCCATAAAGCTGATGATAAAAGCACCCGTACTGATGGCTCGCTGGATATCTCTGAATGAGTCAATGAGTGATTCATTAGTTCTGATCTCGAAATCATTTGGTTCCTTGACCGTCAGGCCTCTCGCAAGTCTCATTGCTCCGATTGCCCGGTCTATGGCATAGGGATAATCTTTGCGTGAAAGTGCTTCGATGGTAAGAGAGATGCTGCTTTTTTCGTTGACATGATCGAGGTATCGTGTAATGGGGATGAGCACAAAGTTATCCTGACTTTGACCGAAAGCCGCTCCTTTTTTGTTAAAAACGCCAGCAATAGCATAGACCTCTCCGTTAACCTTGATACATTTGTTTTCGGGGTTTTCGCCTGAAGGAAACAGTGTTGAGGCAACTTCGCTTCCAAGGATGGCTGTATTTCTTGCTGACCGGATATCTCCCGAGGAGAGATTCCGGCCGGATGCTATGGTATAGCCATTTGATGCTGAAAAGTTCTCATCACCACCGGTCATGGTAACATCCGGGTTCGTGGTCAGGTTTGCATATTTTGCCTGATTGGCCATACTTGAGATGATAAAGCCGACCGTACGGGCTTTTGTTTCCATGCTTTTTCTGAACAACAGCGCCTGCTGCCAGGTGATATCTTTCCTGTTCGCAAGGAGGTTTCTGTTGTGCCCGCTTCCGAAAACAGTGGCAGGATTTTTCTGTATCTGGAAGGTGTTGGCCCCGAGGCTTGTCAGGCCTGACTCGACGCTTTTATCAATGGCATCGAGGGCGGTCATGACTGCAATGATGGAAAATACTCCCACTGCGACTCCCATGATGGTGAGCCAGGAGCGAAGCTTGTTGACGGCGAGAGAATAGATCGCCTGTGTGATGGTTTCACGCAGCAGCATAAATACTCCTATTCATAACGCAGTGAGTCTGCCGGATCAAGTTTTGAGGCCGTCACGGCAGGAGCAAGGCCCGATATAATGCCAGTGATGACAGAAACAGCAAGGCTTGCAATGACAAGGTCAAAGGAAAACTGTATCGGAAAATCGGGCACAATTTTTTCGATGGCAAAGGTGATAAAAAGTGTAGCAGCCAGTCCGATAGCCCCGCCGATAAGACATATCATCACCGATTCTATAAGAAATTGCAGCAAGATGGTTTGTCGTCTTGCACCAAGGGCCTTGCGCAATCCGATCTCTTTGGTGCGCTCTTTTACACTGACAAAGGTGATGTTCATGATTCCGATAGCGCCGACAAAGAGTGACATGCCTGTAATGAAGATTCCCGCCACGGCAATACCATTTTTGATGGGGTCAAGCTGGCTTTTGAACGCTTGCTGTTCGTTGATTGAAAAGTCCTCCTCTTTTCCCGGAGCGATTCTCCGGATTCTTCTCATCAGCCCGAGCAGCTCCTCCTTGGCCTCTTTAACGTGCGTCTGGTTCTTGATTTTAACCCTTATCGTTATGAACATTTTTTTTCCATAAGCTTTTTCAAAGGCCCCGAGGGGCATGATGATTTGGTTATCAAAACTGAACAGTCCGAGAAACTTCCCCTGTTTTTTAAAGATTCCAATAACCCTGAATTTTCGATTTTTGATCTGGATCGATTTGCCGAGAGCAGGCTCATTGGGAAAGAGTCCGACGGCAATATCGTCACCGATGACACAGACCATTTCGTTTCTGACAGACTCACCTGGAGTATAGAATCTGCCTGATGAGAGATTGCCGGAAGCGGTCTGAAGGTAGTCATGGGTGGTACCAAGAGAAAAGACCTGTTCAAGGGTTCGTTCCCTGTATTTTGCCGAGGCCTGGTAGGTTGACATCTGCGGAACAGCTATACTCAGTTCCGAAAGGGGATTACTGGCAATAATCCTGTTAAGCTGATCAGCATACTCTGTTTTCAGGTCAGGGCGGTTTCTGTACCGCCACCATTGGCCCATAGTGCTCCATGACGATTTTTGCACATAGATGACGTCATAGCCCAGCATGGCCAGGCTTTTGTCAAATCCTCTGTCAATACCGTTGATGGCAGTACCCATCATGGTAATGGCAACAATCCCAATAATGACGCCGAGCGCAGTGAGAAACGATCGGGTTTTGTTCGACTTGATCTGGTAAAGGGCCATTTTAAGGCTCTCTCCGGTCTCATACCGGAACTGCCTGTAGGACAAGTTCATTGCCTGGTGTCGCTTTCAATTTTTCCATCCCGAAGACGAATGACCCGTCGGGTGTAGCGGGCAATATCCTCTTCATGAGTAATCAGGATTATGGTGTTTCCTGCTTCAGAAAGCACCCCAAAGATATTCATGATATCACGGCTTGTTGCGGTATCAAGATTACCTGTTGGTTCGTCGGCAAGGATGATTGATGGTTTGTTGATGAGCGCTCTTGCAATGGCCACCCGTTGAATCTGTCCACCTGAAAGTTCAGATGGTTTATGCGTGATCCGTTCTCCGAGTCCAACCTTTACAAGGGCCTCTGCAGCACGTTCTTCGCGCTCTTCCGGGGGCACTCCGGCATAGATCAGGGGGAGTTCGACATTGCGGAGACAGTTAAGGCGGGGAAGCAGATTGAAGGTCTGAAAGACAAACCCTATTTCCCTGTTTCTGATGCGCGCAAGTTCATCATCGTCCATTTCGGCCACATTCTGACCATTGAGCTCATACCTGCCGGAGGTCGGGGTATCAAGACACCCGATAATATTCATGAGTGTTGATTTCCCGCTGCCCGATGGCCCCATGATTGCAGCATAGTCATTCAGCTTGAAATCAAGGTTGATCGAGTCCAGTGCCCGGACGACCTGATCACCCATTTCATAGAACTTGCAGAGCGACTGCATGGTGATGATATTTTTGGTCTGCATGGGGCGATTAATGTTTCAATGGTTTGACCATGCAGCCATTCTTGAGATCACTGGTAATTGCGGAGTAACTTCCTGAAACAACCTCGTCTCCTTTTCTGAGACCCTCGGTGACTATGATATGGGTATTGTCGGTCGTTCCGGTTTTTACGGGACGAAACCATGCCCGGCCTGATTTGACGACAAAGACTCCCTGTCGGCCTTCAATTGCTTTACCTGGGGAGGCAATGGTTACGATGTTTTTTTCCGGTTTTTGAGTCACTGGAGGTAAAGAAGATCCTCTTATCGTCACACTTTGAATAGGGACGACAAGGGAGTTTGTTACCCGTTCGGACTCAATATCCGCTGTTGCACTCATGCCTGGCTTCAGCAGGCTTTCATGGTTGAAGATGCGGATCTTCACTGAAAAATTGGTCACCTCTTCCTGTGTTCCGGCCGCCTTGGAAATCGCCGAATTGGAAATTTCACGGACAACTCCTTTAAAAATCCGTTCTCCGAAAGCATCCACCGTGATGGAGACGGGATTGCCCGGTTTTACGTTGACAATGTCGTTTTCATTAACCTCAACTTCAACCTGCATACTGTCAAGATTTGCAAGACGCAACACTTCCGTACCGGGAAACTGTCCTGTACCGACAACACGCTCGCCCAGCTTGCTGTTCAGCACGATGATGGAACCGTTTATGGGCGCTTGTACGACAGTTTTTTTCTTCCTGTCCTGATTTTGTTGCAGCAGGCTTTGATTCTGTTCTATGGTATGAACCGATGCGTTAAAGGTCGCCTGAGCTGCTTGCGCATTGGTTTTCGATGCAATGTAGTCGGATTCGGAGATCAGTTTATCCTTGTAAAGCAGCGATGCTTTGCGGAAATCATCATCAGCTTTAAGCTTTCTTGATTTCGCCTCAAGGCTCTGCGATTTTGCGGAATTAAGCTGCGCAAGGCTTTGTACCACCTGGTTGATGTAAATATCCGGCTGGATTTTAAACAGCAGATCTCCTTTTTTTACAATCTGACCATCCTGGACAGGCAATTCGATAATTTCGCCCGAGACGTCCGGGGAAATGTTGAGGACAAGTTCCGGCTCAATTTTTCCGGTTGCAGTAACGATATGCACAACCTCTTTTAGAAATGCTTTTTCAGTTGTTACCTCTACAGGTTTTTCTCGAAACTTGAGAAGGGTTAAAATTACAGCAGTTCCGGTCAGTAGCACTGCAAGGGTTATCAAGACTGTTTTTCGTTTCAGAATGGATGGTCGTTTGCTCATCGGTATGGTATACTGGATTCTGGTTGCTATGGTAGTGGTACAATGCCCGTTGTGAAGTCAAGGACATTTTTTTGAAGTGCCAGATTATAGGTTGCCTGTGAAAGAGTTGAGCGGGCATTGAAAAGAGTGGCGCGGGCGGTGCTGAGTTCAATAAAGTTTGCAGCTCCGAGTTCATATTTTTTCTTGATGCCCTCAAAGGCAGAGTGTGCAGCCTTCAGACTCACCCTTGCAGTTTCGATCTGCCTGAAGGCAGATGAATACTCACCTGCAGCCTGCTGAAGATCAATGACAATATTTCTTTTTAAATCAGCGACATCCAGCAACTTGTTCATCTGGTTTATTTTGACTGATTCTACAGTATAGCGGGTCTGAAATCCGTCAAAAAGTGCCCAATTCATATTCAGTGCGACAGAATAACCGATGGAATTTCCAAGCTGATCTGACAGTGGGGGATAGGGGTATTCTTTTGTTGATCCATTGTATGTTTGGCGCAAGTATTCAGTTCCTGCAGTGCTTGCGTTGAATTTAAGGTCAAGGCTTGGGTACCACTGGGCCTGAGCCTCGGTAATCTGCCATTTTGCACCCCTTGACTCAAGTTCTTTGCTCTTAAGATCGTTCCGCCGGCTCAGTGCAACGGTGACAAGGCTGTCGATATCAGGCTTAACATAAGCCACAGTTTTCAGCTCATCAGGTGAGGATTCAAGGGTGATTTTTGTTCCCGGATCTATCTGCAGACGGCGCAGCAGTTCGAGTATACTCTGATGCCAGCGGGTCTCTGCCTTGATGACCGAAAGCCGGCTTTCAGCAACGTCAGCCTGTTGCTGGTATCGGTCGATCATTGATTTAAGCCCTACCTGGAACTGACGGTCAGTAAGGGTCAGTTGATCCTGCGCGGCCAAAAGATTTTCTCGTGAAATATCAAGAAGTTCATGATTCAGAAGTACCTGATAATAAGCCTGGGTGACATCGTAGGCAACATTCTCAAGCGCCCTTGAAAAGGTGTAGCGGGCAGCCTGTTTATTGTCGAGAGATGATTGCAGTGCAGCGTAATCGTGAAAGCCGTTAAAGAGATTCAGGGATGTTGTAAGAGTGAAATTAACCGATTCGTTTTCTGTTTTGATTTTAAGTGGTGGTGCGTCAGAGTAATTCGTTGTATAGCTTCGACTGAGGCTATAGGGAACATAGCCCGCTGATACAGAAAGCCGGGGAAGAAAGCTGCCGTAACTTCTCAGGACATCGGCACCCTGCAGTTTGAGGTTGTATTCAGCCTTTTTTGCTGAAGTTGCGTTTTTCAGTGCTATCTCAATGCAATCGGCAAGAGAGAGTTTTTTTTCAACAACTTCTGCGCTCCGACCAGTCAAGGGGCAAGCGAGAAAATGCGCAACAATAAAAAGTGATAATAAAAGTCTGGAAACCAAGATACTTGGGCTAACCGTTTAGAGTGTCAATTACTGACAGTTATAATTCAAGCAATATACGTTATTCTACAATGTGCAGATCGGCTAAATCGTTTCATTGCATAGAGTCTTAAAGCCGTTCAAGGAGCAAATCGATCTGTAGCTGATACAGTTCAGCGTTCTGGGGTTTAAGCTGGATGAGATGGGTATAGATTTTTATGGCTTTTTTGAAAGCGCCTTGCTCAGTGAAAAGATTCGCCAGACTTTCAGTTGGTACCGCAATAGCGGTGTCATCAGAAAAAGGCAGTTTTTGTTCAAGGATTGAGGTCGGATCAGCGTTTTCAGATGTTTTTACCCGTTCAAAGTTCATCAGCGCTGCTGAAAGCTGTTCAAGCTCATCAGTGACAGGGTCAAACATTGCTGATGGGGTGTTTGGCATCTCTTCATTTATTGAACTGTGAAGGTCAGCGAGATCTTTCCATGCAACCTGGTTCGCCGGGGCTATAGTGCAACATTTTCGCAGATATTCAGCAGCCAGAGCACATTGATTGAGCCCCAGAAGTGCTTTTGCATAGAGTTGATGAAAAAGATATGAGTTCGGAAACAGGCCTGAAAATGAGTCGAGCTTATCAAGACCTGACCGGAACTCTTTTCTTGATATGTCAAGTGAAACTTCTGCAAAAAAAAGGTACGGGTTCATCATCACGGGTGTTTCGTTTCCAGCGCGAGTTCAATCAGACGCTCTGTGAGTTCCTGAAAAGGGATACCGACAGCCTCCATGAGCCTTGGGTACATACTGATATCGGTGAATCCGGGAATGGTATTGACCTCGTTCAGGACGATCTCTCCACTCTCTTCATCAACAAAAAAATCAACTCTTGACATGCCCCGGCATCCAAGTGCCTTGTATGCCGTGAGTGCAGCAGCTCTGACTTTTTCCCGAAGGTCTGTTGAGATGCGTGCTGGTATATAATACTTTGCAGTATCGAAAATGTATTTATCCTGATAATCGTAGAACTCCTTGCCGGGCTCAATTTCACCGCATACCGAGGCTTGGGGTTGCTCATTGCCCAACACTGCAATTTCAATTTCCCTTCCCTTGATTGTTTTTTCGACCAGTACCTTCCAGTCAAGTGAGCAGGCATGTTGAAGAGCTTGCGCAAGTTCACCGCTGTGATGCACTTTAGAGATTCCTATCGAAGAACCGAGATTGGCTGGTTTAATAAAAAACGGGTATGCAAACTGCTTTTCAATCAGGGAGTGAGTGGTTTCAGGATCTGCCTGATAATCGGTACTGAAAAGAGTTATGGATGGCGCGACAGCAAGTCCTGCAGCGGCAACACACAGTTTGGTGAGAGCCTTGTCCATGGTGAGGGATGATGCCAATACGCCACATCCTGTATACGGAATTCCGCAGGTATCCAGAAAACCCTGGATGCGCCCGTCTTCACCATAACTACCGTGAAGCGCGAGAAAAGCTACGTCGATTCCTGCCGCTTTAAAATCAAGATCAAAAGGTTTCTGATTGTTCCGCGCAACCATTTCCCGAAGTCTTGCTGTTGCGGCTTCAAGTGAAGAGGTTCTTAAAAGGGCTGAGAGATTAAGATTCAGTATGTCTCTTGCAATGCCCTGGAAAAGCCAGTTTCCATCATGCGTGATATAGATTGGAAGAACTTTGTAACGTTCGGCGTCGATGTTTGCTGCAATTGATTGAGCAGAGATGATTGATATTTCGTGTTCGGCAGACCGGCCTCCAAAAATGAGAGCAACAGTAATGGGTGACATCAGATGCTTTTGTGACAGTTGAATAAGTTGTTCGTTTTTCAGGAAAATACCGGTCTCGGAGAACATTTCCGTACACTTTTTTTGTTGCAAAATCCTTTTCAACTATCTTGATCGAAATTTGCAATGATGAACACTCTTTTTTCCAGGGTTTATTGCCTGGATTCCGGTTTTCATACCGGGGCGGAAAATATGGAGGTAGACCGGCGCCTGATGGCCTCATTCCTTGATGGCCGGTTTCAGAATCGTTTCGGCCGCGACAGTTGTCTCTGGCGGTTTTATGCTTGGCGTCCTTATGCGGTTACCCTGGGATACAATCAGGATGTTTCTGGTATTGACAGTGATAAATGCCGCTCAGCAGGGATCGATGTGGTCAGAAGGCCGACTGGCGGCAGGGCAGTCTTTCATGCCGAGGAATTTACCTACAGTTTTTTAACTGAGTCATCGGAGCAGAATTCTGAACTCTACCGGATGGTACATGAAGTGATAAAGCTTGCTCTTGAAAGTCTTGGTATTCATGCGGAGTTCTGTCGTTCGACTCTTGCCCGTCCGCAGGGAGGAGGGGCTCCTGTTGCCGTTAGCTGTTTTACCGCTTCAGCCAGGTATGAGCTTCAGGTAGACGGCAGGAAATTGGTTGGATCAGCACAGCGGAGAACCCGTAATATTCTTTTGCAGCATGGATCACTTCCCCTCTCATCACACCATAAAGATCTTTGCACCTTTGTTACTTTGGCAGATGGGGAGGCTTTTGAGGAGATCAGGAATGAAATGGAACGAAAAACCACTTCACTTGAAGAGATTGTCGGTTACATTCCAGAATACTCCCGTCTTGTGGAACTCATGCGGAGCGCTCTCCAAAAGCGGCTCCGTGTTGAGGCTGTGGAGCTTCATCCTGACGAATTGTCAGAGCTTATTGCATAGGTTGTGAACGTTGGTTTTGTAACAAGTCAATTCATTAAAAAGTAAATACAATGAACAAAAGCATTCAGCAAAAAAGTGCCCATGTCACGACAAGAAGGTTGCTTGACATGAAGCAGAATGGCGAAAAAATATCAATGCTGACCGCTTATGATTATACTATGGCAAGAATTCTCGATCGCGCAGGCGTTGATGTTCTTCTTGTCGGAGATTCTGCAAGCAACGTTTTTTCAGGCCACAGTACGACCTTGCCGATCACGATTGAGGAGATGATCTATCATGCAAAGGCTGTTGTCAGGGGTGTTCATGCTGAGAGTGGTCGGGCAATGGTGGTAACCGATATGCCGTTTATGAGCTACCAGCTTTCAGGGGAGGAGGCATTGCGCAATGCCGGAAAAATAATGAAAGAGCATGAGTGTGACGCGGTAAAGCTGGAGGGCGGCAGAGTTATTGCTGAGACAGTCAAGAGAATTACCGACGTGGGGATTCCTGTTATGGGCCATCTTGGTCTTATGCCGCAATCTATTTACAAGTACGGGAGTTACCGGGTCCGGGCACAGGAGGAGAGGGAAGCCGAACAGCTCTTTGAAGATGCCAGACTTCTCGAACAGGCTGGTGCGTTTGCCATTGTGCTTGAAAAAATCCCTTCTGCCCTGGCGGCCCAGGTTACAAAATCACTCACCATTCCTTCCATTGGCATCGGTGCCGGGATCGAATGCGACGGTCAGGTGCTGGTCATCAACGACATTCTTGGCCTCAACCGGGAGTTTCATCCTCGTTTTGTCAGGCAGTATGCCGATTTGAATACGGTTATCGAACAAGCCGTCAAACAATATGTAGAAGATGTCAGGAAGGGTGACTTTCCGACGGTTGATGAAAGTTATTGAGAAATCTCCTTAGTAACATTTACACTGCCCTTCGCTGGCCTTTGGAAATCATATTCAATGAGCTGGCGCAGGGTTCAGCAGAGCATCTGAATCAAGAAAACTTCTGTACGTTTAACGTATGAATTTGTATGGATTTGTGTGTTGCTCAAGAATCAGCTTCGGATTATAATAATGTTGCAAATGTGATAACGGCGCAATTACCTGAAAGTATAGTGCGGACGATACAAATACCCAACATTATTAATCTGGAGTTAATCATGACAATCGCCACAGCAATTCATCCCGAAAATTCAACGCTCTGTTTCAAACTCAATTCCTCCGGAACAGGCGCAGCACAAACCATATTTATGGAGGGGTCCCCGCACATGATTAATGTTGATGCCCCACTTGAGGTTGGCGGCAAAGATACATCACCAAGTCCGATCTCCTATGTGTTAAGTTCACTGATATCAAGCTCGCAGGTAACCGCTCAGCTTGTTGCAAAAGATTTTGGTGTCGAACTCAGCGCTTTCGAATTTGCTGTCAACGCAAATCTTGATACGGCAATTCTTATCGGCGGAGCAGAAGAAGGCAATCCCAATATCAAGGATATCGTTCTTAACGCAACCATTGAGACGGATATTTCTGATGAACTCTTTGAAAAAATACGAGTTGAAACAGAAAGAAGATGTCCGATTTACCAATTGTTTTCAAGAAGCGGTGCAAACATCAGTAATCGCTGGATACGCCAGGCGTCATAAAGCTGGTATAGGGCAGTACTGCTTTTAATTCTTGATTAAACAATGAGGAATTGTAGCCGGTTCATGAAATCGATGAACCGGCTTTTTTGTGTCGATATTAAGCTTCTTCCGTGAAATAAATCTGGCCTCAGCCGAAAACAGGGTTAAGCAGAGCATCTGAATCCATAAAAACGTTTATTCATTTTATATCGTATGAATTTGTATGAAGTTGTATGTTGCTCAGGAATTAGCTTAGGCTTATAATAATATCGCTGATGTAATTGCAAAGAGCAATTTTTTATCATCCCGAATGATTCAATAACATTCAACGAAAAATATCATGAAGCGATATGCGAAAAAAAACTTTTCCCGCCTTTTGATTTTGGCGTTGCTGGTCCTGCCGGGTGTAGTGACGGCTTCAGAAAAAGCGGTTTCAGCCCAAATGGAAGCCCCTGCGAAACGATTAGGTATCAACTATGGCGGCGGCATTGTCTTTTATCTTGATGCTACAGGCCGGCACGGGCTGATTGCTGCTCCGGTAGATATTAAAGAGAAAATGACTTGGGATAAAGCAATAACCGAAGGTAAATCGTTTGAATATGGTGGTTATCGTGATTGGCGCTTGCCGTCGTTAAATGAATTAAAAGAGCTATATCGCACAAAAAGTATTGTTGGCAGTTTTTCTGATACCGACGACTATTACTGGAGCTCGTCGATGGAGAGAAAAGAGATCGCTTGGTATCAGGATTTTGGTGATGGCAGCCAGTGCTACGGCGGCAAGGACTTCAAGTTTCGTGTTCGGCTTGTTCGGGCATTTTAACCTTTAATTATCTCCCCTGGTCAATCTGCCGGTTCACTGATTTAAGGAACCGGCTTTTTTTGTCACGATAATAAGCTCTTCCGTGAAATTAAACCCTACGCCAAACACCGTTTTTATAGGTGAGGTGCCATCGATTTCGATTTTCGATCGCAGTCGGTAGACCAATGATTCAAGTGCACGCTTGCCGTATTCATTATGCTCATAGGCGAGAATACTCAGTATATCCTTTCTTTGTATAGTGTTATGACTATTGGAAACAAAACAGTTCATGAATTCAAACTCTTTTGAGGTAAGTGTGATCATCTTCCCATTCGGGTCGTACAGAGACCACTCTTCACGAACAAGTTCCCATGATTTTTTATTCTCCCCCGATGTTGGCTCGGCTTCATTCGCCCGAAGTTGTTGATGGGGAGTTTGCCGGGGACTGTCATTTCTTTTTAAAAGGTTGTTGATAGAGGCTGAAAGTTCCCGGAAATCGACGGGCTTGATAAGGTAAATATCGGCCCCGGAGCTGTAGGCGGCAAGTTTGTCTTCCATCGTTGAGCATCCTGTCAACATGACAATCCGCATATCGGTATTGTTTCTTATGTATTCACAGAGCGCAATGCCACTCTGGTCAGGCAGGCCAATATCAAGAATTGCTATCTGAAAAGGATGTACCGCAATCTGCTGATAGAACTCAAGGGCTGAACCGACTCCCGTCACATCATATCCGACAAGTGTCAGGTATTTTACAAGGCCTTTACGGATAGCCATGTCATCTTCAGCAATGATTACCATGCCAGTGGCTGGCGTTTGTAAATTGCTTGTAACCATGAAAAAGTAGTTGGTGTAACGGAGCTGAACGCTAACGATAAATCTCTAATTGCGGGTCTAAATTTTTTTATTTTTTACGCTTAAAATTTACAAAATTTCGCAGATGAAAAAGCTGTATTTTTTTATGGCATGATATCGCCATTCTAAAAAGAGTATAAAATTGATTATACTTAAAGTTTAAAACAAAAAACGGATAAAAGACGGAATACCCATCAATATTTATGAATGATGCAGGCAAACAGGGCAGCCAGAAACGCTATCCTCCTTTTCTGAAAAATGGTTCAAAAGAGCGTTCCCCGCGTTTTCCGTTTGTGTCGCGATCGTTCGTTCCTTCGGTGTTTACGGTAATGAACATGGTCTCCGGCTATATTTCCATTGTCATGTCGGGAGAGGGGAGTTTTGTGGCGGCATGCTGGTTTATTATTCTGGCCTCATTTTTTGATACTATTGACGGCTTTGTGGCCCGGGTAACCAATGGCACCTCTGATTTTGGTGTTGAGCTTGATTCTCTTTCCGATCTTGTCTCCTTCGGTGCAGCTCCGGCCTATCTGGTCTATAAGTTTGGTCTTGAAGGGCTACCGGGCATGACCGGTATTTGTGTCAGCTCTCTGCTCATGATCGGAAGTGGTCTGAGGCTTGCCCGATTTAATATCAGCATGATCGGGTATGAAAAAGAGTCCTTTTCCGGTCTTCCGACGCCAGCACAGGCTTTGACTATTGTCGGTTTTGTGCTCTGGATAAGTGGTGAACCCGTCTTTCCTGTTGCATTACTGCAGAATGTTCTGGCGGGGCTTTCAATCGTTCTTGCCCTGCTGATGGTCAGCAAGGTAAACTATGATGCACTGCCCAAGCCAACAGTTGACTCTTTCAGGAGGCAGCCTGTGCAAATGGCGCTCTATATTACCGCTATGTTTTGCGTGCTTCTCTTTCACTCCAAAGCTTTTTTTCTTGCTATGTTGTTGTATATTCTGCTCGGTATTGTGAGGTCAATTACTCTGCTGTGGCGTCGTCAGTGGCAGACCTGATTTTTTTTCATTCACCCATCATTCGTGATAATGCCCTATATCGCAAAAATAAAGGTTACCCTGCGTCAGTCAATTCTTGATGTGCAGGGCAAAGCGGTTGATCATGCCCTGAAAAATCTTGGCTATAGTACCGTGGAATCAGCAAGAATAGGTAAATATATTGAGGTGACTGTCAATGAAGAGGAGCTTGTGCAGGCTGAACGTATCTGCAATGAGATCTGTCAGAAATTGTTGTCAAATCCGGTAATGGAAAATTATTCCCTTGAGCTGGAATATGTCAAATAATCGAGTGCTACAGGTATGTCGCCCTGGGGGGCTTATACTCAAAATGCTCTCGACAATTAAAGAGGTGCTTTTATGTCTGAAATATCCGTAGGGGTTGTTGTTTTTCCGGGTTCAAACTGCGATCATGATACTGAACATGCTGTTGCATCATTCAGTGGTATAAAACCAGTAATGCTCTGGCATAATGATCATGATCTCCTGGGGGTAAAAGCGATCATTCTGCCAGGCGGTTTCTCCTATGGCGACTATTTGCGAGCTGGCTCAATTGCACGTTTTTCTCCTGTCATGAAGGAGGTTATTGACTTTGCGCGCAAGGGATTTCCCGTGCTTGGTATCTGCAATGGATTTCAGGTGCTGCTGGAGAGCGGGCTGCTTGATGGAGCTCTTTCCCGAAACCGGGATAAAAAATTTCTTTGCTGCCAGACCACTGTCAAGGCGGTGAACCGCGCAACGATTTTTACCAGTCTGTATAAAGAGGATGAAATACTCAGTATACCCATTGCGCATGGTGAGGGCAACTACTTTGCACCTCCGGAAGTAATCGAAAGTCTTGAAGAGCATGACCAGATTGTTTTCAAGTACACTGACGCGCAAGGCCTGGTGACTGAAGAATCCAATCCGAACGGTTCACTGAAGAATATTGCCGGCATTATCAACCGGCAGGGGAATGTGCTCGGCCTGATGCCTCATCCGGAACGGGCCAGTGAAACGCGACTCGGTTCACTTGACGGAAGAGGGCTTTTTGAGTCGCTTTTCCGTCATATTGCCTGTGTGTAAAGGGTTTTTGCGAGATATGCAGAAATATAAAGTTTTTTTCTGGCTGCTTTTTGATTTTGCAAACACTTCCTTCAGCGTGATGATGGTCACGTTTGCCTTTCCCCTTTTCTTTAAAAACGTGATTTGTAAGGGTGAACCCTCCGGAGATGCTTTGTGGGGGTTCAGCGTCAGCCTCTCCATGCTTCTTGTAGCCGTTATATCACCTGTGCTTGGAGCTGCCGCTGATTATTCCGGAAAACGCAAGCGCTTCCTTTTCGTCTTTACCCTTACCTCAGTTCTTGCTACAGCCCTGCTCTCCTTTTCGGGGCCAGGAATGGCAGTGACGGCTATTATTCTTTTTATTCTTGCCAACATGGGTTTTGAGGGCGGACTTGTCTTTTATGACGCCTATCTCAAGGAACTCGCATCAGATAAAAGCGTCGGCAGAGTTTCCGGTTATGGTTTCGCTATGGGCTATCTGGGTGCACTCTCCATTTTACTTCTTGTAAAGCCGCTGTTAAGCAACGGAATTGTCCTTTCAAATGTGTCGAATGTGCAGTCAAGTTTTTTGGTGGCAGCTCTTTTTTTTGCACTCTTTTCTGCTCCGCTTTTTCTTGTACTGCGTGATGAAAAAAAAGAAAAGAGATCCGCGATCTCTTTTGCCGCACTCAGTCGTTCCATTAAGGAGGTAAGGTATACGGTTCGGCATATCATAAACTACCCGGATCTTGCGCGCTTTCTTCTTGCCTATTTTTTTTATAATGACGCCATTTTGACTGTTATTGCGTTCTCATCAATTTATGCACAGAACACTCTTGGCTTTACAACAGGCGAGCTGATTGCCTTTTTTATGCTGGTGCAGACGACAGCCATTGCCGGGTCTGTTATTTTCGGCTTTGTGACTGATAAAATCGGCCCGAAAAGAACCATCGTGATTACTCTCATGATCTGGTTTGTTGTTATCGTTGCGGCAATTTTTGCAGACAGTAAAGAGCTGTTTTTTTACACAGGAATGCTTGCCGGCATGTCGATGGGCTCATCCCAGGCAGCCTCCCGATCAATGATGACCCGACTGACACCCCGTGAACATGTCACTGAGTTTTTTGGCTTTTATGACGGCACGTTCGGAAAGGCTTCGGCTGTAGCAGGTCCATTTGTATTCGGCCTGGTATCTTCACAGGCAGGCAGCCAGAAAGTGGCGCTTGCATCACTGTTGTTGTTTTTTACGACCGGATTGTTGCTGATGACCAGGGTAAAATCTGTCGGAAGCGGGTACTCTCCTGAAAAATAAAGAGAGTCTGTCTTTCAAAGCATTATCTTGCTTTGCGACGGTACATGGAAGTAAAACAAAGAAGTGATGGAAGAAAAGGACGCAAAGATATTGAAAAAGTCAGGTGTTCGTGACCGTAACTCTTTTACAGAATATATACGCGCATTTATACCGTTTTTCTGGAAAAATTTTATTCACGACAGGATTTTTCTTGGCGCCGGTTCTCTGGCTTTTCAGACGTTGCTCTCTATAGTACCAATTCTTGCTGTTGTTCTTTCCATACTGAATGTTTTTGTGGTTTTTGCACCCTTTAAACGATCTCTCGAGGATTTTCTTGTTCAGAATTTCATGCCGGGCGTTGGCACGGTGCTCAATCACTATCTTTCTGATTTCATAGGAAAGACTGCCAGTGTTCCTCTGTTGGGGGGAGTTTTTCTATTTATTATTGCTCTCTCTCTTATCTCAACAATTGACAACACCCTGAATGAAATCTGGGAGGTACACTCTCCCCGCAAGGCCCTGCAGGGTTTTACTCTCTACTGGACGGTACTGACCCTTGGCCCGGTACTTATAGCAAGCAGTCTTGCAGCCAGTTCCTATGTCTGGTACACGATCTTTACAGAAGGACCTTTGCTTGAACTGAAAACACTTCTTCTGTCGTATTTTCCTTTCATCAATTCAATTCTTGCCTTTTTTCTGTTGTATATGCTTGTTCCAAATCGCAGGGTCCGATTTGTTCATGCTTTTTCCGGTGCTCTGCTCGCTGCAATTCTCCTTGAGCTGTCAAAGAAATGGTTCACCTTTTATGTCTCTCATTTTTCAACATTTGAGCATATTTATGGCGCCTTATCGGTTATCCCGATGCTTTTTTTCTGGATTTATCTTGGATGGGTCGTTCTGTTGACCGGCGCTGAGTTTGTTTTTTGTCTTGGAGCACTGACACCTTCAAACCGTGTTGTAGAGCCCTTCAATCCCTTGCGGGGTGTTCCCATGCTTCTTTCGGTTCTCGGTTTTATATGGGATGGTCAGAAAAACGGCTCATCCATAAATATGAAGAAAATATTGAAGTCAGATCTTTCAGTAAACCCGTCAGAGTTAAGAAAAATTGTTGATATTTTACTGCAGAACAATCTGATTCATGTTACGGCAAATGGTGATCTTGCCGTCAGTCGCGATCTTTATACAATGACGCTGTATGATCTTTACTCAATTATTCCACCAACATTTGACGGTGCTGAAAACGGTTCTCTGATTTCAGCCAGTAATAGCGTACATTTAAAAACGATCAGCAGGGGAGTTGTCGAATGCCTGAAAAGCAGTATGGATATGCCCCTTGCGACCTTGTTAGAGGATAGTAATCAACAGCATTCATGAGTTATCAGGTTATAGCCCGGAAATACAGACCGGCAAAATTTTGCGATATTACTGCGCAGGAGCATGTCACTCGTACGATCCAGAATTCACTGCGCATGGGACGGGTGGGCCATGGCTACATCTTTTCGGGGTTGCGCGGAGTAGGTAAGACCACAGCGGCAAGAATTTTTGCCAAAGCCCTGAATTGCCAGAAACTGATGGACGATCCTGAATATCTGCAACAGGTTACTGAGCCATGTGGCGAGTGCGAAAGTTGCCGGGATTTTGAGTCTGGCACCAGTCTCAACATTTCGGAGTTCGATGCAGCATCCAATAACAGTGTTGATGATATCAGGGCTCTTCGGGAGAATGTCCGATATGGACCGCAGAAAGGGAAATACAGAGTTTATATCATTGATGAGGTGCACATGCTCTCAATTGCAGCCTTCAATGCGTTTTTGAAAACTCTGGAAGAACCGCCGCCTCACGCCATTTTTATTTTTGCCACCACGGAACTTCACAAGATTCCGGCAACAATTTCTTCACGTTGTCAGCGTTTCAACTTCAAACGGATTCCTCTGGAAGATATTCAGAATCAGCTTCAGTCTATCTGTGATGCCGAGCATATAACCGCTGAGGGTGATGCCCTTCAGCTTATCGGGCGCAAAGCTCAGGGCTCAATGCGCGACGCGCAGAGTATTCTTGATCAGGTTATAGCATTTTCAGCCGAGAATGATCATAATGGTGCCATCAGTTACCTGGGTGTTGCCGATTTGCTGAACTACATTGATGACGATACCATGTTTGATGTTACCGATGCCGTTATGGATGGTAATCCTTCAAAAATGCTTGATGTTGCTCAGTTTGTTATCAGAAACGGATATGACGAGCAGGATTTTCTGGAGAAGCTTGTCGAACATCTTCGAAATTTTCTGGTGGTGCAGAATCTCTCCTCCACTCGTCTTGTTGAACGTCCGGATGCTGTCCGTGAGCGTTATCAGCGGGATGCCGGAAATTTTTCCCCATTTGCCGTCATGCAAATGGTCGATTTTATCCTGCAGACACAGAAAGAGCTGAAGTTTCAGTTTGAGTATCAATTTCGGTTTGAGCTTGCGCTGTTGAAGCTGATTGATATTGTCCAGTCTGTTCCTGTCGTTACAGAGGCGCAATTAGCTCAAAAAAAAAAGTCCCTGAACCGCCTCTAAAGGCAAAACCTCAATCCCTGCCACAGGCTTCTGTTTCCCCTCCCTTATCCGGTCAGAAACAAGCAGCATCGCCAGATATTGATCTGAGTTCATGGCAGAAAAAACTTTCGAGTTTTGCTTCAAATCCCGTGTCGAAGCAGCTTCGAGTATCTGCAGCCCCAGTCATCCATGTTGACGATCGTTCTTCAGTGCTTGAAAAAGTTGCAAATCTTTCCTCACTGAAGGTTGAATGGCACCAGTTTCTTGATCATCTGGCAAGGAAAACCCATAATTTTATGGCAACCCATCTTCAATCCTGCGAGCTGGTTTCATGCAGTCCGACCGGGGTACTGGAAATTGCCTGTTGCAGAAAGTTTTCTTATGAAGAGCTTGTGCAGGAGAGGGCCATTCTTCAGCAGGAAATGTCAGACTTTTATGCGCTGCCGCTCCAGCTTCGTATTCTTTATGACGCAGAAAAAGATGCCTGTACCAAGGAGAAGACTGTTTTTACCCTTTTTCAGGAACTTTCACAGACCAATGAGGTCGTCCGATTTCTTATTACGGAGTTTGGCGGGGAACTTGTCTATTGACCGGTTAATGCAAAGTTTTATAAATTATTAAAAATTCCCCATATTCAGGCTTTTAAGTTTATTTCAATTTCTAAATGCTAAAGGACTATAGCGCTCTATGAGTAATGCAGATAGCAAGCAAATACTACACAACCGGTTTCGCTCTCACACTTGTGGTGTTTTAAACCCGAAGCTTGAGCACAGCCGAGTCAGGCTTGCTGGCTGGGTTCACAGAAAACGGGACCATGGAGGACTGATTTTTATTGATCTCAGAGATCATACCGGGATCAGTCAGCTTGTTATTCAGCCAGAACAGCAGCAGCTATTTTGCAAAGCAGAGCAACTTCATATTGAATCAGTTATCTGCATAGAGGGTGTTGTTGTACGTCGGGCTGAAGGAGCCGTCAATCCCCGAATGGCATCAGGAGAGATTGAGGTGGTTGTCAGTCAGATGACGATTGAGAGTAACGCCCATCCTTTGCCCTTTCCAGTGGCCGATGAGGTGCAGACGTCAGAGGAACTCCGATTGAAATACCGTTTTATTGATCTTCGGCGTGAAAAGATCCACGAAAATATCATTTTCCGCAGTCGTCTGACTGCGGCTATACGTCACTACCTCGAAGAAAAAGAGTTTATTGAAATACAGACTCCGATTCTCACCTCCAGTTCACCAGAAGGCGCTCGTGACTTCCTTGTTCCAAGCCGCCTTCATCCCGGAAAATTTTATGCACTGCCCCAGGCTCCCCAGCAGTTCAAACAGCTTCTGATGGTTTCGGGATTTCCGCGCTACTTCCAGATTGCACCCTGTTTCCGGGACGAAGATGCCCGTGCCGACCGCAGTCCCGGTGAGTTTTATCAGCTTGATATGGAGATGGCTTTTATTGAGCAGGACGATCTCTTTACCATTCTTGAAGGAATGATTGAGCATCTTACCCGGACTATGTCGCACAAGCGCATTGCGCAGTTTCCCTTTCCAAGAATCAGCTATAAAGAGGTGATGAACCGCTTTGGTACCGACAAGCCTGATTTGAGAATTCCTCTTGAGATTCAGGATGTCACACCCCTCTTTGTTGGTTCAGGATTCAAGGTCTTTGCCAACAATACGGTCGCAGGCTGTTGCGTCAAAGCGCTTGTCCTCAAGGGACGTGGCAATGAATCAAGGCTCTTTTATGACAAAGCAGAAAAACGGGCTAAAGAGCTTGGTTCAGGAGGTCTTGCCTACATACAGTTCAAGGAAGAGGGGCCAAAAGGGCCTGTCGTCAAGTTTCTCTCTGAAGAGGCTCTTGCAATCCTGAAAAATCATCTTGCTCTTGAAACCGGCGATGTGGTCTTTTTCGGAGCAGGGAAGTGGGAAGCAACCTGCAAAATCATGGGGGGGATGAGAACCTGGTTTGGTGACCTCTATACCCTCGACAAAGATGAACTCTCTTTCTGCTGGATTGTGGATTTTCCAATGTTTGAATACAATGAAGAGGCTAAAAAGATAGACTTCTCCCACAATCCCTTCTCCATGCCCCAGGGAGAGATGGAGGCGCTTGAAACCATGCCTCCGCTCGATATTCTCGCCTACCAGTACGACATCGTCTGCAACGGCATTGAACTCTCCAGCGGTGCTATCCGCAACCACAAGCCGGATATCATGTACAAGGCTTTTGGTATTGCGGGATACTCACGCGAAGAGGTTGACCAGCGCTTTGGCCACATGATCGAAGCCTTCAAGCTTGGCGCGCCTCCGCACGGAGGTATCGCTCCTGGTCTTGACCGGTTTGTCATGATTCTTTGCGATGAGCTGAACATTCGTGAGGTTATCGCCTTCCCGATGAACCAGCAGGCGCAGGATTTGATGATGGGCTCTCCGTCAGAGGTTACCCCTCTTCAACTCAGGGAGCTGCATTTGAAGGTGGAGTTGCCGAAAAAAGCAGAAGCCAAAAAATGAGGCCATTGCAAAAAAGGCTGGCAGTGTCAGCCTTTTACTGCAGGGCCGGAGATTTTTTCAGCACCGCAACAGTAAAGCGGCTGACACAGGTAAGTTTGCCCGCATCATTTCTCAGCTTTATATCCCAAACCTGTGAGCTTTTTCCCAAATGGAGGGGGATTGCCGTTGCGTAGACGAAACCGCTTTTTGTCGGACGGATGTGGTTGGCATTGATCTCCTGTCCGACGATGTAGAATAATTCCCGATCAACACAATAGGATGCGGCAATACTTCCCACAGTTTCAGCCAGAGCAAGTGAGGCGCCGCCATGAAGAATTCCGATACGCTGGATGGTACGATGGTCGACGGGCATTTTTGCCGTCATGTAATCAAGGCCGATATCGGTCATTTCAATACCAAGGTGACGGGCCATCTGGCCGTCAATAATCTGCGTGGTGTTGATCTCTTCAACGCTGACGGGACTAAAAAAAATAGATGATGGAGTCATAATCAGCAAGAGGTAAAAGGAGTTTGGTAAGGTTTTATCCACTGAAATGGAGCGGGTGACGAGATTCGAACTCGCGACATTTTGCTTGGGAAGCAAACACTCTACCAACTGAGTTACACCCGCTTTTCAATGGTGGTGAGAGAGGGAGTTGAACCCTCGACCTCAGGGTTATGAATCCTGTGCTCTAACCAACTGAGCTACCTCACCATTTTATCGGCTGAAAATATACTACAGGCTTCATGAATAAACAAGCAGGAACAGGTATTATTTGTTCTTTTTTGTGGTGTTACGTTTGCGGAGCAGATCTCTGCCGGAATATCGCATCAGCAACCGGAATATCCTCAGGAGTCGTGATCTTTATATTGTGGTATCCGGTTTCAAAAATCCTGATGAGCTGTTCCGGAAAAAAACGTTCGACCAGCGCGGCATCATCAGTGGCGTACCACCCTTCAAGCTCAGCCTGTTCATGTGCCTGAATCAGGAGCGCACTTCGAAAACCCTGAGGGGTCTGTACCTGGAGAAGCCTGCTGCGGTCAAGTGTTTCTCCGAAAAAACCCGGCGTATCCCCGATATATTTAATCGTATCCTTTGGTTTGGTTGCCGGGACACAGGCGCCGTAGAGCATTGAGAGCTGCGAAATTTCATCAATCTCTTCAGGTGTTATCAGAGGGCGCGCCCCATCATGAACAAGAATTGTGTCAGGCACACTACCCGTCAGGTGTCTTTCCTGTTCAATAGCCTTGATGCAGTTGTTGACGGAATCCTGCCGCTCCTTTCCTCCTTCAATAATCGCCTTCAGCTTGCTGAAGCCCGCAGCAGCAGCCATCTCTTCAAGTATAGCTCTGTTCTCTTCCTTTGTTGCGATATAAAAAGTTTTTATAGAGGAGGCCGTTTGAAATGCCTTTAACGTATGGTAGATCACCGGAAAACCTCCGATTTCAAGCATCTGTTTGCTCTGTCCCTCATTGAGCTGCATTCGTTTTCCGATACCGCTTGCGGCAATAATCGCTGTAGAATTCATAGTGAAGAGGTCAATCGTTCAGAGTTTAATGAATGAACATGGCATCTCCATACGCCAGAAACAGGTAATCCTCTTTGAGCGCTGCTTTATAAGCTTCCATCAGAAGCCTGTGCTCGGCAAAGGCGCTGACGGCCATAAGCAGAGTGGTTTCAGGCTGTTGAAAATTGGTGAGGAGAGCATCAACCACCTTGAACTGATAGGGAGGATAGATAAACTTGTCTGTCCAGCCCCTTCCAAATTTAATTTTGCCATCAACCGTGGCGTTGGCTTCCAGCACACGAAGGGTTGTTGTTCCGACAGCAAAGACGCGTCCTGTTTTGTTGACCTTGGTTTCATTGATCTCCATGGCCGTCTGGTAGGGAATATTGAAATATTCAGAATCCATTTTATGCTTGGAGACGTCCTCGACTTCAATGGCACTGAAGGTGCTCAGGCTTGGATGAAGGGTTATCGGCAGGATTTTTACCCCAATTTTCTGGATTTTCTGCAGAATCGGCATGGTGAAATGCAAGCCTGCCATTGGAGCAACAACGGCTCCGGTCTCGCTGGCGTAAACGGTCTGGTAGTTTTCTTTGTCAGACTCCCTTGGTGAGCGAGTAAGGTAGGGTGGAAGGGGAATGCTGCCGATTCTTTCAACAAGACTGAAGACATCAATATCCGGATTGAGAAACCTTATAGTTCTGCCGCGGGAAGTTGTGTTATCAACGACTTCAGCAACAACATCCTCCTCAAAGTAAATCTTGTTTCCTACCCTTACTTTTCGTGCTGGATCAACTAATACATCCCACAATCCAGCCTCTTTATTGAGTACCCTCAGTAGAAATACTTCGATTTTGGCGTCGGTTTTTTCTTTCTGTCCAAATATCTTGGCAGGAAAAACCCGACTGTTGTTTAAGACCAGCAGGTCTCCTTTTTTAAAATAAGAGACGATATCATCAAAGACTTTGTGCTCAAAATCTTTTCTCCGCCGGTTCAGCACCATCATTTTGCACTTATCCCTTGGCGAGGCCAGCTCATCAGCTATTTTTGTTTTAGGTAAAGTATATCGAAAGTTAGACAGGCGCATAAGAAGTTTGATAGGTCAACAAGAAGAACATAAAGTATAAAAATAAAAACCCCGGGGAGCATGCTTAACATGCCTGCTCCCCGGTAAGTTTTCAAACAGAGGCTGAATGATAGGGTTCGCCTTTTTTCAGGGTGAGATGGCACCCGGCGATGCATGCGAGGGCTTCATCTTGCTCCGACTCGATCAGGGTGACAATAATATCGTTCTTTTCAATAGTTAGTGCATAACGGTTATTCCTGAAACAAACACTCAGCGACAGTTTATTCCATTGAGCCGGCAGGTTTGGATGCACATTGAGTTTTTCATTGTAGAAAGAAATACCGGCGAAATAACGGATAACCGTATCAAGTGTTCCTGCCATGACACCGCAGTGAATGCCTTCCTGTGTGGTTCCTCCCTGAGTATCCTGAATGTCGCTTTTAAGCGCCTCGGAAAACCACTTCCAGGCCATATCATGACCGTCATACAGGTAGCTTGAGATGATGCTGTGAACTACCTTGCTCAAGGTTGAACCATGACTTGTTCTTGGTTCGTAATAGGCATAGTTGTTTCTTACCAGGGTAACAGGATCAGGCACCTGATATCCGATTTTTATCAGCAACTCGGCGACCTCCCCGGGAGATAGTGTATAAAATGTCATCAGCACATCCGGCTGTTTGGCAACCTTGTACATATCGGGAGAATCATCCTCAGCCTTCAGTATCCTGTCCATACGGTGGATATTGCCGTACATGGTCCGGTAATGCTTCCAGTCAAGTTCCTTAAGGTTCTTGTACCCTTCAAACTGTTCAAGGATGCCATCGTTATCAATCAGGACATTCATGTGCCGGCTGATATCCTGCCATTGCGTGATTTCATCAGGATTGAGCTGGATTTTCGCCGTCAGACGTTTGAGAACAGCCGGATCGATTTTCTCAGGGATTTCAGCAGCTTTGTCAAACAGCCAGATCGCCATGATATTGGTATAGGCATTATCTTTCAATCCCTCCTTCCCGCTTCCAGGAAGGGTTTCATGAAACTCGTCCGGTCCCATCACGCCTTCAATGTGATACTTGTTCGTAACCGGAGAATAGGTGGAGATTGAAGCCCAGAACCTTGCTATTTCAAACATCAGCTCCGCACCGTATTCATTAAGGAACGTGGTGTCGTCCGTGTCATAGATATAGCGCCATACATTATAGAAAACAGCTATCGAAACATGTCGCTGCAAACGGCTGAGGTCAGGTCCCCATGTCCCGCTTTTTGGATTGAAATGAACAACCTGCGTATCTTCAAGGCCATCATCAGCCGTCTGCCAGGGGAACATGGCACCCTTGTATCCGTTTTCAAGTGCATACTCTCTGGCCGCATCAAGCCTGCGATAGCGGTACAGAAGAAGCGCCTTGGAAATGTCGGGAAAGAGGCGGTTAAAAAATGGAAGAATAAATATTTCATCCCAGAAGATATGGCCGCGGTATGCCTCACCGTTCAAGCCCCGGGCAGGCATTCCTGCATCGATGGATGGATTGTGTATTGATGCAGTGCACATCATGTGATAGGTGTGCAGTCTGAGTAATTTCTGGCTGAATCGATCGCCTTCAACAATCATATCAGCCTGTTTCCATATTTTTTCCCATGCGTTGGCATGTGCTTTGAACAGCGAATCGAAAGAGTCCTCGCTTTCAAGTGAAAGTTTCGCAGCTTTTACCGGATTACTGGTCTTCGGGTCAAGTGATGTATGAATCGAAGCCAGTTTTTCAATGGTACAGCTCTTGTTCGGACTCAGCGCCATTGTAAACAATTCAGCGATATAGCGATTTTCACTCACGGTTGAACGTTCAATAACTGCCGGCTTTCCATGAGACAAAATCCTTGTCTTCGTTCCTGTTACAATATCGTAATGCGACACATTGGTACGAACATGCAGGAGAATTATCTGATCTTCGCTGAAGCCCTCCACATGTTCCAGATGATCGCTTGTCAGCTCACTGTAACGCGCAACATTCTTGTTTTGAACCCGGCCGTCTATTCCGGATCGGAACTCGACGTCTGCACTGTAATTGACCGGCCTGAGAGTGAACTTCAAGGCGCAGCGATGCGGGTCGTCCATGCTGGCAAACCTGCTGCTGCCGATACTCGTTATTCGTCCGAGATTGTCCTGAATGACGATCTCCCGCTCCATAAGGCCGTTGCGCAGGTTCAGGTTCTGGCGGTAGCTGAGTATCTTCTGCTCAAACGGATCAATAAACTTTCCTCCGCCAATCCTGAATTCTACGGGAAGCCAGTTTGGAGTATTGACAAAGTCATTATTGAAAACGGTCTGACCGTGAACTTCCGAGGGCACTCTGTTGAAAACCCCGGCAATATAGGTCCCTGGATAATGGTGTTGAGAGCTGGAAGAACCTTCATAAGAGCCCCTTATGCCAAGGTATCCATTCCCGGCGGAGGTCAGTGTTTCCCGAACTTTTTCCTCTTTTGCAGAAAAATCGGTATACGTCAGATTCCATCCCTCAAAATCAATGCCTTTACTGAACCACTCTTCAATCTCTTTAATCGTAATCTCGCCGAGGTCACTGACCACAATATCGGCACCCTGTTCTTTCAGTTTTGATCCTTCGATGTCACGTGCAATCCCGAGCACCATACCGAAATTACCACGGAACCCTGCCTGAACACCGGAAATAGCGTCCTCAACGACCACACATTCGTGAGGTTCCAATCCGAGGTTTTTGGCCGCCATGATGAAAATATCAGGATTCGGCTTTCCCTTAAGACCGAGCTCAATGGAAACCTCTCCATCAACACGAGTTTCAAAAAGATGCTCCAGTTTGGCAAGCCTCAGAATAAGCTGGCAGTTGCAACTTGAAGAAGCAATACCAATTCTGATACCCTTCGATATGAGCACATTGATGAGATCGATCGATGTGGTATAGACTTCAGGACCTTCCTTGATCAGGATTTCAGTAAAGAGGCTGTTTTTACGGTTTCCCAGACCGCACACGGTCTCTTTTTCCGGAATATCGTCCAGCTCACCAAAGGGTAATTCAATATCTCTCGACAAAAGAAAGCTTTTCACACCTTCCATGCGCGGTTTCCCGTCTACATACTTGTGGTAGTCGTGAGCAGGGTCAAACGGAACGTAAGGTTCGTTGTTGTTTTCTGCATAATTTTTGAGAAAGGAATTGAACATTGATTCCCACGCCAGACTGTGTACTTTTGCTGTACCGGTGATGACGCCGTCGAGATCGAATATTGCCCCTTTAAAGATGTTGCTCATACTGGTAGTTAAATGATTATCATGATGCAAAATCGTTGTTACAGAGAGAGTAGACCAAGAATTGTTAAAAGAACATCAGGGTAAGGAACCGTAAAGCTGTTCGGACAGATTTCCTCAACCTGTTTTTTAAGTATCTCATCCCTCGTCACAAAAACTGCCCAGACATCATCACACATTTCCATTGCCTTTTTCAGCATTGGAATGTCCGAAGGGGTATCGCCGCACACAAGAGTAGAGCCTTCCGAGCCATTTATGCCCAGTTTGTTGTAGATAAAAGAAAGTCCGTCGCCTTTGTCAAAATCCTTGATTGGAGAGTCTTTTGAGGCACCATCAATGGTTAAAATAATTTCTATATCAAGACCGGTATCTTCAATTCTGAAATTTCTGCCACTCGGGTCTATTTCCTGGACAACGCTTTTTACCTTTTCAAGAAAAGCAACAGATTCGTCATCTCTGATCGAGTTTGTGATATCCTGACGGGCAACTGTTGTCTGGCCAAATTTTATCTGGAGTGCAGAGCCGATAAAGTTAAATTTCTCAAAATCCTGTTCCTGGAGAAGTACCAGCATTCTTTCGTTTAAAAGCTGAATCAGCTTCTGCTTTTGTTCATCAATTGGAAAGCTGTTGAACTCGCCATTAATATCGATAAACTCCCTTCCTTTGGAACCTGCGTAAATGAAGGTGTGGCTCGGATTGATTGAAACATTCAGAATGCCGAAATCTTTCAAGGGCGCCGAGGTAATGATAATGGAGTGGTTACAGCAGTTTCTTGCAAAGCGGGTTAGAAATACTGAGTTGTAGATCGGTTGTACAGAAGAGCGGTAGCGGCCGCAGTAGTTGTTCGTTGTTCCGTCACGATCGGTGATAAAGGCGTTAAAGTGCTTTCCCTGGAGAGTAGTGACGCCTTCGTTGATATAGGTGCGAAAATCGGGAATGAATTTTGCAAGGTAATCAATAAATTTATCCTCACCGTGTTCAAGGTAGTAGATGTCTTTCTGGAGTTCCCTGATTTCATAAGTGAGATCGACCTCAATCTGTTTTTTACCATCAAGGCGCAACAGACGTTGCCCCGTATCATCATCAATATAAATGGTTTCCAGAGAGTAAAGGGCATTTTTCAGCGATTCAACACATGATTGCCCTACCACCCGCTGCTTGATGATGTTTTTGACTACCGGTTCCCTCAGTTCACGTGTTTCCGCCTTCAGTTGGTAGAGTTCTTTCAGGGTACGAATATCCTGTAACGTGATCGAAGTGGAGCTTGTGCTCAGCTTGCGCTCCTTAAGAATACTCTCGTGCATGCTTTACTGGTAAGGGAGTGATGGGTGTTGTAGTACGTCCAGTAATCTAACGAAAATCTTTCAAAAATCGGTAGAAAACTTTAACAAAAAATATAAACAAAGCAACAAATATTTTTACAGCATTTTTGCTTGTTTTTTTTCTTGAAAAAGTAGGCGAAGTGCGTTTCAAGAGAGAAACAGGTGTATCTCAGGCAGGAAATCGATTCTTCAGAAATGAGATAATATGGTGGTGTATACTATTTACCGAATCAAGGGCATTGATGCAGACAAATCGTTCATTATTCATTCTCATGATCTCCCTGTATCCCTGCTGGACTCGGCGGTAAAACTCAATTCCGGATTGTTCCATACGGTCCAGTTCTTCGTTGTCAAAATCCAGGGGAATTGATTTTTTTGAAAACTTTCTCTTCATAGCCTCTTCGGGCTCAATATCAAGATAGAAGGTGATATCCGGAGTTATGTCGCAGGTTGAAATGGAGATAATTGATCGGAGCAGCTCAAGATCGATGCCGCGCCCATAACCCTGGTAGGCGGTTGTAGAGTCAAAAAAACGGTCAAGAATAACCGTTTTGCCACTTGCAACTGCTGGTATAATAACATCCTGAACAAGCTCCGCTCTGCTGGCTGAAAAAAGGAGCAATTCACCAATGGGGCTTATTTTGTGCTGGTTTTCAAGAAGGATAAGACGAATTTTTTCAGCGACGGCCGTGCCGCCTGGTTCCCTCAGGGTTACAACATCCCTTCCCAAACCGGTCATATAGTTGACAAGTTTATGTATCTGGGTAGATTTGCCTGCACCATCTATTCCTTCAAAGGTTATCAGCATAAATTCCTGCCTGGCATGACGTTCGGGATACCGTTCCAGCGTCGTTGGTTAATGTGGTTGGCCCGTTGGCCGGATCAAAATATCGTTGACATCAACATGCGGAGGCTGACTGACTGCAAACATGACCGCACGGGCAATATCATCCGACAGCAGCTCTGTAGAAGGCGGTTTCTGCAGATGATCCCAGAAAGGAGTATCGACAATACCAGGCTCAATCAGCGTTACACGGATTCCTGTCCCAACCATCTCATTGCGGATAGCCTGGGCCATGCCGGTAACCGCCCATTTTGTTGCCGAATAGAGGTTTCTTATGGAGGTGACCCGTCCAACAACAGAGCCGGTAATCAGAAAGTGGCCGCCATTTTTAACCAGTTCGGGCAAGGTCAGTCGAGCTGTTACGGCAGCTCCATAGACATTGACCATCACCATCTCACGCCACTCATCAGGTTTATCCTCACCGCCGTAAAACGTCGATCCTTTCGAAAATCCGGCATTGGCAAAAACGACATCAATTCGGCCAAAGTGCGTTAAGCTCTTTTCGACCATCTCCTGCTGCGATTGCCACTCGGCAACATCACAAGTTACCGCGAGGGCGTTTTCAGGGCCAAATTCAGTGACCAATTTTTCCAGCTTGTCAGTCGATCGCGCTGCAAGCACAACCTTGAATCCTGACTCAACCGCCCGTCTTGCCGTTGCTTCACCGATACCCGTTGAAGCTCCCGTAATAAGAAAAACTTTGTTGATCATAATGGCTCAATAGTGTTCAGCACGCTATGCTTGCGGCCATAAAAATAATAAATAACAATGCCGATAAACAGCCAGCCTATAAGCCTGATCCAGTTTTCCACCGGCAGCGAAAACATCAGCGTCAGGCAGGTGAGAATGCCGGCAATAGGCACAAAAGGAACCAGCGGAGCCCTGAAAGGACGGTTGGCGTCCGGATGCGTTTTTCTCATGATAAGCACAGCAGTACAGACCACAACAAACGCAAAAAGCGTGCCGATATTGACCAGTTCCGCCAGCAGGCGCAAAGGGAGCATCCCACCCAGCGTTGCAACAAAAGCACCAGTCAAAAGAGTTGATTTCCAGGGAGTCCTGAACTTTTCATGAATTGCCCCGAAAAACGATTTCGGCAACAAACCGTCACGCGCCATTGCAAGAAAAATTCTCGGCTGGCTGAGCATCATGACCAGCAGCACCGAGGTGATACCCGTAATAGCCCCCAGCGAAATAATAAACTGGGCCCAGCCAATACCCACCTGCATGAACGCGTTGGAGACCGGAGCGTCAATACTGATTTTGTTGTAGGGAACCATACCGGTAATAACAGCAGCAACGGCAATGTAGAGAATCGTGCAGACGATCAGGGAACCGATAAGAGCGATCGGGATATCCCTCTGGGGATTTTTCGCCTCCTCGGCATGCGTTGAAATAGAATCAAACCCGATATAGGCAAAGAAAATCATGGCCGCGCCAGCAAGCACCCCGACAGGAGCTCCGCCAGTGCCTGGTTCACCGAGAACGGTGTGACCGAAAATACTGAGTCCTGAAAACCCGAACGGAGCAAACGGTATCCAGTTTGCAGGCTTGACATACATTGCGCCAAGCACAATTACCAGCAGAACGATAGCAACCTTGACAATCACCATTCCAGCATTAAAGTTGGCGCTCTCCTTGATCCCCTTGACAAGCACAATCGTAACAGCAAAAGTGATGAGAACCGCTGGAAGATCAACCCATGCACCCGTAGAGCTCAGCAGTCCATTGGCAGGATCAAAATCAAAGGGAGCATTGGCAAAAAGCGCGGGAACCCCGAGCCCGAAAATGCCGATAAAATCCTGAAAATATTTCGACCATCCATGCGCCACTGTTGCCGAAGCGACGCCGTACTCAAGAATCAAGTCCCAGCCGATTATCCACGCCATCAACTCTCCAAGCGTGGCATAAGCATAGGTGTAGGCTGAACCAGCAACCGGTACCATGGAAGCAAACTCCGCATAGCAGAGAGCGGCAAATATACAGGCCATACCAGCAACAGCAAAAGAGAGCGTTACGGCAGGACCAGCCTTGTCGTGCGCAGCAACCCCGATAAGCACAAAAATTCCGGTGCCGATGATAGCGCCAACACCAAGGCTCGTCAGGGCAACCGGCCCGAGGATCCTGTTCAACCGATGTTCACTGTTCACCTCTGCCAGCAGCATCGACAGCGGTTTCTTCCGAAAGCTTTTGTGCATATTACGAGTTTCTGCGGTTAATGACGGAAAGAAAATAAACCAACTGCATAATCGCCTGGGCCGCCGCCGCAACGTATGTGAGCGCCGCCGCGTCAAGCACCGCATTGACCCCTTTCATCTCCGCGCTCGAAACAATGCCCTGCGACACCAGTAACTCCTTTGCCCTTCGGCTTGCATCCAACTCCACCGGAAGCGTGACCAGGGCAAAGAGCGCCGTACCGCCGAAAAGGATGATTCCCGCCCATGCAAGCGTCGTGCCGAGTGTTCCGGCCAGAAACATACCTGCCATAAAGAGAATCGGGCCGATATTGCTGCCGACAGTGACCGCAGGCACCATAAAGGAGCGTAACTGCAGGGGAGCATAGCCCATCTTGTCCTGCAGGGCATGGCCTGCTTCGTGAGCCGCAACACCAACCGAGGCAATACTCGGCAGGCGGTACACCTCATCACTCAAACGCAACACCTTCTGTCCAGGATCATAGTGGTCAGAAAGCATTCCCTGGGCGGTCTCAATCGTCACATTTCCCAGACCACTACGCTGAAGAATACGCCTGGCCGCCTCTGCGCCGCTCACCCCGCTTTGGGTTCGCACCTGCGAATACTTCTTGAATGCCGACTTTACCTTGAACTGAGCCCATAACCCCAGCAGCATGGGGGGCATGGCAAACACAAAATACATTGGATCAAAAAACATGGTAGTAGATAATAATATAGTTTATCGATGAAGTGAATAGATGCCCACTGTGGTTAACATGAGCTAACAAAACAATATGTAAAGCAGATAAGTTCCAAAAGGGAAGTCATCTTCGAGGCATACAGCGAAGGGGAATTTAGAAAAAAAACGGGAAATAGTTATCTCTTCAGGCTGGTTGAACCAATAAGAGTGTCATGTGCCATCAACTGACGCATGACACTCTTAACTTCTTAACCGATTTTCAATTGGCGATTAGTTGCCTCGGTTTCCAATTGGGGGATCTGGCTGTATTTTCCTTTTTTCAGGTCATCGCGAACTTTGGTCAGTAATGCTGAACGAGAGAGGGCATTCTTGCAGGCATACATTTCCTTGCAGAAATAGTAGGTGAATGCCCCATGCCAACCGTTGTCAATGTGAGCATCGGCACTTGTTTGATCAGCACGGCAGGCAGCCCACAGGATGTTATGGACGATGCCTTTTTCAACCAATCCGTGACGAAGTCCGCGTGATCGCTTGTTTTCTACCTGTTCGAATGCCTCAAGCGAAGGCGGTGGCAGGTAACGAGGTGTGCGGTCAAGCAGCATGTCAATTCCCTTCAAACCGGTACCACTGTGGCAGGTATCCAGATAGACTTCCAGGAGCACATTGGATGGCAACTGAACGAAAAGGTCTCGCAGTTCGTCATCGAGAATGACGTGGTTCGGATCCCACTGATTGCCAGCCTGGGCAAGGTCATGAGGACAGAACGCTTCGTCGGCACGGTCTGGTTCGTCACCGCTCAGATCAGGAACCTGCGTGCCATGGCTTGACATGCTGAACACCAGGTAGGTGTATTTGCCTGCCTTTGCGCCGTCAACCATAGCCTTGAGGTTGCTGATGATGTTTGCTTTTGTGGCTTGAGCATCAGTCAACAAGGTGATGTCGCCAGCTTGAAAACCAAGCAGATTCTGCAGCAATTTCGACATGTCATTGGCATCGTTCACACAGCCCTGCAATGTAGCGCTGGGATAATTCTTGAATTTGTTGATTCCAACACACAAAGCTTTTTTGTTGGTAGCCATAATTCTCCTCCTTTATTGTGTTCTGGTAGGGTTAAAAAGGAACGCACAGTTACCAGCAAGCTGAGCGTCACTGTACTTGACTTACTGAACCTTCTTCTTGAGCACTCTTCTTCACGACATCACTGGTGTGCAGAGTTTTAATTTCTTCATACGTTAGATCACAAAAACCCGTCCCGTAAAGCACTCTTTGTTGTAACTCACCTGTTACCAACTCTTTAATAATACACAATGAAATTACAATTGTTATAACATATAAAACAAGAGACTTGATTTCCAGGCCATTTCCCAACTTTTCAAGCTTTGGATGAGCTGAATACAGGTAGCCAGAAAATCGCAAGAAATCTTTCCCATCCTCACCCTCTCGTCGTATATTGCAAGGCGAAACAATACGTTGCCGTTTGCACTATTTTTCTGACGATTCAGCGCTGCGTAACGTCCTCATTCGATCCTCTTTAACCAGAACCGCACCACCTTCCATGCAGGCATTCAAAATTCGCAAAGCGATTGTTGACGATTACAAAAATTCTCTCAACAGCTTTACCAATATCAGGGATAGCCGAATTCATGAAAAGGTGCAGGAGGCGTTTGAAAAGGGGACTTTTTTACCCGAGCCGCTCTTGCAGTTTAACCCCTCTTTTGAACTGGGCGAATCACTTCAGGAGATAGCCTTTTCCATACTCATTCATCCTGCACATGCAGATGAATGATGCACCACAAAACTTCCCGCTCTTTGACTCCTTTTCTATATTATCAAAATTGCGTTTCATCCTGTTGAAGAGCGCTTTGAAGTGCTCAATCCGGCAATCCTGAAAGACAAGGCGTGGGTTCATGATATTGCCGAAATCATCAGGC
>JBAXFV010000002.1:0-53257 GCA_037139755.1 Chlorobiaceae bacterium | reverse complement strand
CATGGCTCATCCGCTGAAGCTGGGAGACCACCGCAGCGTTCAGCACGGGATGGTTGTAGCCGTGAATGGCCGCCCACCAGGAGGACATGCCGTCAATGAGCCTGCGGCCATCCTCAAGCTCAAGAAAGACCTCGTACGCCCGCGCGACGGGGTAGACTGGCAGGGGGTTGATCACCGAGGTGTAGGGGTGCCAAACGTGCTGGCGGTCGAAATCGAGATCAATTGTCGGCATATCGGTGCTATCGATTTATAATGAGAGGCGCGCCACAGCGTCGGAATCAAGCTCTCCATGACGCAGATCAATCATCGGCGCCGAACATCCTGTTTTTTTCAGAGAGTGGATGATAACCTCACGGGTATCGTCAGCAATGAGCGTATCAACGTTTTCATAACAGTTATAGATAACTCCCCGAATAGCTATCCCCCGTTTCAGACAGGCCTCAATCGAGAGCAAGGTGTGGTTAATGCTGCCAAGACGGGGAGTGGTCACCAGCAGAAGTCCGTACCCGGCATCCCGGACATAATCTGCAAAAAGCAGATTAGAGGCCAAAGGAACCAGGAGTCCGCCGACACCTTCAAGAAGCACCAGTTCGTAGCGTTTCTGAAGCAACAGGGTCGCGCGACGGATTTGCATAACATCAATCTCGGCTCCTTCCATGCGGGCTGAAAGATGTGGTGATGCCGGATAGCGAAACAGGTAAGGGCAGGTGAGCCCTTCCCGGTCGACCTCCTGCAATCCGATGCCCATCAATCGGCGGTGTTCCAGAATATCGTCAGAGATCCCTTCGCAGCCGGTCTGGACAATTTTCTGGGTGATGACGTTTTTGCCATGCAGAAGCAGGGTTTTTGCAAGAAGTCCGGTTACCATGGTTTTTCCGATCCCGGTATCAATTCCGGAAATAACGATAACAGATCCTTTCATAACGCTCTCTTTTTCATGCAGCAGTAGACGGGATGGTAGGTAAGAAAGACTCCATTTTCGCAGGAAAAGAGTCTCCGGTACTGCTCGATAAAGTACTTGTATCGGCTTTTTGTCCATGACCGACGCCGTATACCGTTAACTCCTGTACGCCGTATATGGTGCAGTACCGCTTCCGGAGAGCTGAATTCAAGTCGTTGCACCTCTTCGCGGCTGACCGTCAGTTCAAAATATTTGCCCGCAAGTTGTTCAAGCTCTCCAAGGGTGTGATAGCTCAGTCCGACACCCTCAATGGCTGATATTTCCTGCATATTTGAAGTGCTGAAAGTACTGAAGGCAAGCATGCCGCCGGGTCTGAGATGAGCTGCCATGTTGCGGAAAAAGCCGTCGAGATCATCAAGCCACTGGAGGGTGGCGTTTGAAACCACGAGATCCAGCTCAGAAGGCAACTCCTCAAGTTGTTCAATATCGCCTGCAAGAAAGTGAAACTCCCCAACGGGAAAGCGATCAAGTACTTCAAGCAGGCAGTGACGACTCTCCGCTACAAGGTCATTGGCATAATAAGCCTCAACAGAGCAGCGGCTCAGCAACTCGGCCATCAGTGCTCCAGAGCCTGACCCCACTTCAAGCACCCGGTCGAAAGATTGAGGCTGCCCTGAGCGGCAAATTATCTCCGCAAGTTCCCTGGCCATGGCTTTCTGCACCACCGCATGAGTGCCGTAGCTCTTGAGCGTACTGCAGAACCTTTCGCGTACCAGTTGCTTGTCTATAATTATGTTTTGAGACATGCTATCACCTCCTGCAGGGTTCTGAAATGGAGAAACGGAAAGTGAGGCATATCGGAAATTACCGTCTGGGGTACCCCTTTCCATGCCAAATACTGCTGTTGTGCAGGAAATACAAGATCGCGTCCACCAATAATGGCATGATCATAGCTCCATGCCGCGCTTGTTGTGCCCGAAGCCTGAACATGCTCTTTCAACAGCGCAAGCTCCTCCTGTTGATCGGCGGCAGTACGATCAGGCGACATGGATGAAAAAAGGCCGAGCACTTCGCTGCTGCCGCACATTCGGCGGTTGAAGCGATGGCGATTCTCTTCAGACCAGGTCGAAAGGGTAGCCTGAAAAACTTCGGGAGAAATCCCTTTTGCGGCATTGACGGGGTAAAGGGTGCCGTTAATGGCAATGGCCTGCGTGACCGGTGGAAGCGTGGTATGCTGTGCCACCCAGACGCCGAATGACCAAGCGACAATCGTGATGTGGTTATAGCGGCTTATCTCCTCCATAACCTTTGGCTCTGGTTCCAGCGTGCGATAATCGTGGCAGACCAGAAGATCATGCGTCAACTCCGGGAGTGATTCACCGAAAAGATGGACGCCAATGCGAGCATCCATACCCCATCCGTTGAAGAAAAGCAGGAGCTCTTCAGCGCCCTCTTTTCTGATCCATGAAGTTTTCATCAGTCTGTTAACCTCCAATAAGTTCAGGTATCCTGGCAATATCTTCCCACTGCAGGATGGAACGGAGCGAAATACGGATACGGGCGCTCTTTTCAGGAACTGTCGGCGGACGCACCGGCATACAGAGAAACCCTTCCTCCCTGAGTTTTGCCGCAAGGGCTACGGCAAGGCTGTTGCTTCCCGTGATGACCGGCACAATATGACTGTCGCCCGGCACATCAAGACCGCGCGCAATCAGCTCACTGCGCAGTCTGGACGCGAGCTGCAGCAGCGTCTCCCGTTCTCGCAGCATGGCGCTTTGGCGCGCCAGCGTCATCAGGCTCCAGCCGAGAATAACCGGCGGAAGGGCTGTGGTAAAGATGACGGAGCGCATGGTGTTGATCAGATACTCCCTCACCAGGGAATTCATCACCGCATAAGCACCTGTTGAAGCAAGCGCCTTACCGAAGGTTCCCGTGATGATATCAATCCGTTGTACCATCCCTGACGTTTCACAGAGGCCGAGACCATGCTCCCCGAAAACGCCGACTCCGTGCGCTTCATCGACAATCAGAAACGCCCCGTATTTCTCTTTCAGGGCTACCAGCCGGGCAAGATCGGCAAGATCACCGTCCATGCTGAAGACCGATTCGGTCACAATAAAGATCTGGCGGTAGCGGTCGGCGGCTCCCGCGAGCAGCTCTTCAAGATGGTCGTAGTCCCTGTGGCGAAACCGCTGGTAAGGTGCTTCGGCAATCTTCATGCCGTCAATAATGCTTGCATGGTTCAGCCTGTCGCTGAGCACAAGATCATGACGCCCACTGAGCGCCGGGAGCATTCCGATGTTGGCGTGATAGCCGCTGTTGAACACAAGGGCGGCTTCACGGTTATAGAGTGTTGCAAGAGCTCGCTCCAACTGGTCGTAGAGCGGATGGTTTCCTGTCAGAAGACGGGATGAGGAGCTGGTCATGGCATGATCCGTTGCACTGAACTCCTTTATATACCCGGCCAGCATCGGTTTGTCGTCACCCAGACCAAGATAGTCGTTCGAGGAGAGGTTCAGGAGGCTTTGCCCGTTGACCACAATTGCTTTGCCTTTGCGGGCGCTGATATCCGGAAGTACCCTGTACCGGTCAAACGCTCTGAGCTCATCAAGCTCCCGCCTGATCCTTTCGTGAAACTGCATTATCAATGCTCCGTCAGTTGAAACTTGCAATCTGACTGGCAAACCGTCGATCGTCGGCGATCTCCCTTCCCCTTGTGGTCAAGTAACCGCCGGTCAGATAGCCGTTGGCTCCCGAGAGCATCAAAAGACCCTGAAAATCTTTCATGATGGTCTCCCTGCCAGCGGCAAACTTGATAATTTTATTTGGATGAGCAAGGCGGCACAGGGCAAATGTTTTCACAATGTCGGCAACGGAAACCGGCTCTTTTCCTGCAAGCGGGGTACCATCAATCGGCACCAGCACATTGAGCGGTATAACGGTGACATCAAGCTCCTGAAGGGCAAAAATCATGGCAATCCGCTCCTGCATCGTCTCGCCAACACCCATAATGCCGCCGCAACAGACAGAGATGTTGTTCTTCCTCAACAGTTTGATGGTCTCAATGCGTTCTTCTACAGAATGAGTGTCGGCAATGAGGGCATGATAGCGATCAGGAGCAACCTGGATATTAATGTTGTAATGGGCAATACCGTGCGCAGCCAGTGCCGCAGCAGGCTCTTCACCGAGAATACCGAGCGATGCGCACACGTGCAGATCGGGCAATTCAGCATGCAGCCGGTCGATCATGTCGAGCACTCGCTGGAACTCAGGAGTTATCTTTTTGTAGCCATAGCCACTGGTGACAATACCGAAATGGGAGACTCCCTCTGCCACACAATTGCGGGCTTCAATCAGAGCAGACTCTTCATCGACCAGTTCATAGACTTCAATTGAGGCATGGTTGTGCTTCGACTGGGCACAAAACCGGCAATTTTCCCCGCACACTCCCGATTTCGCGTTCATGATGGAGCATGCGTGAAGCGCTTCTGTATCGCTTCCGTAGCGGTTTTTAACTTTGTTTGCCAGCGAAGCAAGATCGAGTGCAAGTTCACCTGGCAGATCGGCAAGAAGAAGAGCCTCGGCATGGGTGATCGGCTTACCGGTTTCAAGCACACGATATGCCGTTTCAATCAGGGGATGGAACATTTTTGATAACATAACTACTTTATAAATAATTTATTACAGGCAGATCCCACACGGTGTACAGAACTGTTCAAGAGCATCGTTCGTCAGCAGAGAGCAACTCAATCATTGATCATTTTTCTTGTGCAAGTGCGCTTCTCCTGACGAAACAAGAATGGTTTGTCCATCCGCGCACTCAAGTTTCAGCTCACCTCCGCGGGCAATCCCGGTCACGATACCGCTCAGGTTTCGGTTTCGCTGATCTATTGAGACTTGCCGGGACTGAAGTAATGAATATTTTTCGAGGTCGGGAAGAACAAAACCGAGATCGTCCTGAAGTACCCACTCATCGTAGAGTGGCTCAAAATGATTAAGCACCGAGGCAAGAAGTTCAGGCCTCGAAAAAAATTGCCCACGTTCAAGAAACAGTGAGGTTGCACTTCCCTGAAGCTCAGGCGGCATCTCTGCCTGGTTGACGTTAATCCCTGTTCCTACCACAACAAAGTGTGTCAGTTCAGGTTCTGACTGCATTTCGCAGAGCACACCGCACAACTTTTTTTCATTGACAAGAATGTCATTCGGCCACTTGATCATTGGCTCAAGTTCGGGAGAGAGAGCGGATAATGCCCGTTGAATGGCAACCGCAACAAGCAGTGTCAGTTGCGGGACTCGGACGGAAGGCACTTGAGGCCTCAGAATCAGGGAAAAATAGAGGTTGACCCCCGGAGGGGAAACCCAGATACGCCCCATTCGGCCCCGTCCCCCGCTCTGGGAATCTGCAACAACAACCGTGCCTTCAGGCGCACCTTCAACGGCAAGAGCTTTGGCCAGAAGATTGGTTGAGACGGTCACGGTATGATAGAGAATCTTTTGTCCAAAACGTCGGGCAGTCAGAAATGGTCGCACCTCCGCTTCAACAGGTCGTCCAGTCAGGCCCGACAAGTGGTATCCCCGTCCTGTGACGGCCTCAATCGTATACCCGTCGGCTCGCAATAAGCCGATATGCTTCCAAACGGCGCTTCTGGTGATACCAAATTCAATGCAGAGTGATTCGCCTGATAAAAAATCATTGCCTGTTGAAAGGCGGTTCAGAATCCGGGCAGTCAGGTCGTTCATAAATGGAAACGGGAGAAAAGGAAAAATGTAAACCTGAATGTAACTGGAGGTTTACAACTTTGCAAGCAAAAAAAAGCGCACCCCGCAGCGCGCCTTTTCCCGGGTCGCCAGAGGGGTCAGTGGCTCATGGCCGCCATGGTGGATGTTTCATAATTCTTGCGATAGACCTCCACGCCCTGAAAAATACCGTACGCGATTTTGGCCTGCTCCTGACGGTCACGAAGAATCGCCTCTTCATTGGCATTTGAGAGGTACCCCACTTCAACCAGAGCGCTCGGCATGGAAGGTGTCCAGAGCACCATAAAGCCGGCCTGACGCACGGCGCGACTGTTATTGGTCGACTGACGAGAGCCCGGCTTGAGAATATCCTGGGCAAGAGTGGTGGATTGCTTGGCAAACGAGTTCTGGGCCATGCTGCTCATAATGAGATGCTCCTCAGTATAACCCTGGTATTCCCGCTGGTAATCGGTTTCATTGCGAATAACAGAGTTCTCAAACATGGCGACATCAAGAGCTGCCTGGTTTTTATGCGCACCGAGAATATAGACTTCGGAACCTCGGGCGATATGATTTGGACTTGCATTGCAATGCACGCTGATAAAAAGTTTTCCGCCGCTACGGTTGGCTATTTTTCCGCGTTCATGCAGGGGAATGAACGTGTCATCCTTTCTGGTGTATATTACCCTGACATCCGGCCACTTCTGCTCAATAAAGGTACCAAGATCGTGCACGATGTTCAGCACGACATCTTTTTCACGGGTGCCGTTTCCGCCAATAGCTCCGGGATCTTTTCCGCCATGACCGGCATCAAGTATGATGGTATTGAGCTTCCACTTTTCGACGTCACGATTGAGTACCTGTGCAATCTGCTGCTCTTTTTCCCTTCTGTGAATCTCTTCCACATCAGCTTCACTCCGGACATAGAGCACATAGCGATTGTTTTTTTTATCGCGCTGAAAATCGACCGAATTGATGACGAATGAGCGATTGTCAAACGCAATGGTAAACTGCAATCCAGCACCGGCAAATTGTTTCGGAGTAATTGCCCTCACTATGCCGCTGTTGTATATTTTTGACAGGAGAGTGATATCACAGGATGCTTTTTCAAGTGAAAGAAAGGCATTCCCTTCGGCATCAGGCTTGAGCAATGAAGCCTGAACAGGAAGGCCGGAAGCAAGAAAGCTTATAATCGCTCCGTTCGCACGCTTTTCAACTTCAATACCGGTGATGACGGTACCTCCACTCTGCGCGCTGCTTTCCGGGACAGGGCGCTGCTCTCCACTCCTGATCACGCCAATTCTTCCAACCCCTTCTCCGGAATGTTTTGACTTTACCGCAGCATGTATCCTGCCGGATGCTGCGTTATAGACAATATCCCGCTCCAGCCAGAGAGTAAAGAGCCTGCATGCCTGAATGACTGGCAGATAGATTCTTGATTGCTTCGAAACAGGTTTCGCCTGCAACTGAATAATCCTTGCGGGAAGCTCCGGACTCCTTGGCACTACACGCACAAAGTTATTATCGAGGGTAATGGTGCAGAGACTGCCGGGCGTCACAAAAGATTCTTCAAGCACAAGACCATCCTGATTTTTTTGAAAGCTCAGGCGCAAGGCTCTTGCCATGGACTCCATATCAACCATCACGTTATTCCCGTTTTTGAAGGCAAGCACCCTGACGGTGTAACCGTAATCGTTTCGCATGGTCACAACGAGTGGAACGGTGGTCTCTGCCTGCTGTACAGAGGTCTCCGCAGAAAGAGTGGTGCATGAAAACATCAGCAACGTCAACAGCGTCAGACCAGCAAGAGAAGAACGGATACGAAGCAAAAAGTGGTGCATGATTATCGATAGAATACATTATGTTTCCCTGAACACTGGCTTTTACGGCAAAAATAACAATATTTTTTTTGCCCAGCCAATCTAAACAGGTTAAAGAACCGGAAATAATCGGTTACAGACCGGTTGTTCAGGGCATAGTATACGGCCTGAAAATGGTAAAGTTTGTTTTTTGCTCTTCAACACCTATCTTTTTCAAAATTTTCTTGTTAACGCTCTTACTCCCGGGACTGATCAATGGCTTCCAAACCGTCAACATTATCTGCCAGAAACAGGACCCTGATTGTCGTCGAATCGCCTTCAAAGGCAAAAACAATCAATAAATATCTTGGTGACAAGTATACGGTTTTCGCCTCGATAGGCCATATCAAAGATCTGCCGAAAAAAGAGATCGGCCTCGATTTTGACCATCATTATGAACCGAGGTACGAAATCATTCCCGGAAAAGAGAAGGTGGTGCGCCAGCTCAAAAAGCTTGCCGCTGAAGCGAGTGATATTCTTATTGCGACTGACCCTGATCGTGAAGGTGAGGCCATCGCATGGCATATCTCCAATGAAATCGGTGAGACAAAAACTCCTGTCTCCAGGGTGCTGTTTAACGAAATTACCAAAAAGGCTATCATAGAGGCCATTCAGGCTCCTCGTCAGATCGACAGCAATCTTGTACGCTCCCAGCAGACCCGCCAGGGTCTTGACAAAATAGTCGGCTATAAGATCAGCCCCTTTTTATGGAATGTGGTCCTGCGCGGTCTTTCGGCAGGGCGAGTGCAATCCGTGGCTCTGCGGCTGATTTGTGAACGCGAGGCCGAGATCACTCGCTTCCTGATCCAGGAGTACTGGACGATTGCTGCGGATTTTTTGACCGATGGAAAGGAATCTTTCAGGGCAAGGCTTATCCGTTTTGAGGGAGAAAAGCCGGAAATAACCACCCAGGCACAGGCTGAGGCAATTGCCGCTATGGCGAGGGGAGGAAACTATTCCGTCAGGGAGATTGCTCCTCGCGTGCAGCAGCGCAAGCCGCCCTTCCCTTTCACGACATCACTGCTCCAGCAGGCTGCATCAAACCAGCTTGGTTTTGGTTCGCAGCGAACCATGCGCATCGCTCAGCAGCTCTATGAGGGAATTGAGATTGGCGCTGAGGGTCCGACAGGTTTGATTACCTACATGAGAACCGATTCAACCCGCATCGGCCCTGAAGCTGTTGCTGAGGCTCGGAGTTATATTGATCAGCAGTTCGGCAAAGAGTACATCGGTTTCGGCGGTGCGGCCAGGCAGGGCAAGAATGCCCAGGATGCGCATGAAGCTATACGTCCAACCTCACTCCTGAAAAAGCCGGAACAACTGAAACCCTATCTTTCAACCGACCAGTTTAAACTCTATGAACTAATCTGGAAGCGTTTTCTTGCCGCCATGATGGCTACGGCAAAAATTGAGCAGACACGGGTTGATGTTGAGGATAGTTCCGGCAAGTTTCTCTTCAGGGCGACCGGAAGCCGGGTACTCTTTCCGGGGTTCATGCGTGTGTACGATGATCAGCGTGAACTTGACTATGAAGCTCAGACCTCGACAAAGGAAGATGTGGAAAAGGAGCAGAATGTCAAATTACCTGAGCGGTTGATGGCCAATGATGCTCTTGCGTTATCGGATCTCGATCAGAAACAGAGCTTCACCCGACCTCCTGCCCGCTACAGTGAAGCGACCCTTGTCAAGGATCTTGACCATTTCGGCATTGGGCGACCATCCACCTACGCCTCTATTTTTTCGACGCTGCAGGATCGACGCTATGTGGAGCTGGAGAAGAAAAAGATTGCTCCCACCGAGCTTGGCAAGGATGTTTCACTGATTCTTGTTGCCAATTTTCCGGATCTCTTTGATGTCGGTTTTACCGCCTTTATGGAGGATGAACTCGACAAGGTGGCCAGCGGTGATGACGAGTACGAAAAGGTGCTCGACAGCTTCTACAAACCTCTTGAAGCAGTCCTCAGCCTGCGCAAAAGCGACCCTCTGATTCCGCAGAACAGCGAAGCGCAACTGTGCGAAAAATGCGGTGTGGGTTACATGACGGTAAAATGGACAGCCAGCGGGAAATTTTTTGGCTGTTCATGCTATCCGAAGTGCAAAAACATCAAGGCTATCAGCACCAACAGGGAGAAGCCGGTCGATACGGCGATTCTCTGTCCCTCATGCAAGGAGGGTCACATGCTGTTGCGAAAGGGAAGACTTGGCCCTTTTCTTGCCTGCTCCAACTATCCGAAGTGTAATACGCTGCTGAATCTCAACAAGCAGCGCCACATTGAACCGATGAAAACCCCGCCGGTTTTGACGGATATTCTCTGCCCGAAGTGCGGTTCTCCGCTCTACCTCCGAAGTGGCAAAAGAGGCCTCTGGCTGGGTTGCTCAAAATTTCCGAAGTGCAGAGGGCGGCTTGCATGGAGTACGCTTGATGAAAGTATCCAAAAACACTGGGAAGCTGTCATGGCTGATCACCAGAAAGCGCACCCTGCGGTCATGCTCACCATGATTGATGGAAAACCGGTACCCATGACGGTTGCAGTCGACGATATTATCCTGAAAGCAGAAGAGAGCGGGCTGATTTCCAATGCTGTTGAAGAAACCTCCAACATCATGCTACAAGAAGAGCAAGCCGATAGACAATGAATGAAAGTACCCAAGCCACCGAAAGAGAGTAGGCCGAATAAAGCAGCACGGGGCGCCAGCGGCCAACCTCTTTCTTCATCACGCCGATAGCCGCGACACAGGGGATATAGAGCAACACAAAGACCATAAGACTCAGTGCCGTTGCCCTGCTGAATGAGGGGTCGTGCCTGAGAATTGTTTTCAGCTCGACAGGTGCGCCGTCGCTCTGGCCGATGGAGTAAATGGTACCGAGGGTAGAAACAACGACCTCCTTGGCCGCCAGACCGGTCACAAGGGCAATACCAATCCTCCAGTCAAAGCCGAGAGGTTTGATCAGTGGTTCAAGAACTTTGCCCGCCCTTCCGGCCAGAGAATACTCAAGCTGCTCCGACTTGATACGCAGGTCAAGGTCTCTCGTGAGTCTCTTTTGTTCAGCAGCATCCATGCCACTCCCGGCAATAGAGATGCGTTCTGCCGACAGCTTTGCGTCCAGTGCGCCATTACGAGGATAGTTACTTACTGCCCAGATAATGATAACCGCTCCTAAAATCAGCGTCCCGGCTTTTTTCAGGTACATCAACGCTTTTACCTTTGCCTGAAAAAATACGGAGGTGAAGGTCGGCCATCGGTATGGGGGCAATTCCATGACAAATGGCTCTGAATCACTCTTCATCACCGTTTTTTTCAGGATCAATGCCGTCCAGAGACCAACGACAATACCAAGAAGATAGATACCGAACATGACGTTTGCGGCGACATCCGGCGCAAAAAAAGCGGCAGTCAGCAACACATAAACCGGAAGTTTGGCGCCGCAACTCATGAAGGGGATAATCATGATGGTGACCAGCCTGTCCGTACGACTTTTAAGCGTCCGTGTAGCCATGATCGCCGGAATGGAGCAGCCAAACCCTGTAATCATGGGGATAAAGGATTTGCCGTGCAGACCGAAACGGTGCATGACCCGGTCAATCACAAAGGCGGCGCGCGCCATATAACCTGATGCCTCCAGAAAAGAGAGCCCGATAAAGAGCAGTACAATATTGGGAAGAAAGACCAAAACGCCTCCAACGCCGGCAATAATGCCGTCAATGACAATCGAGCGAAGCGTCTCATTGGGAAGAAGAGGCGAGACGGCTGAGGCAATAATGCCAAAAAGAAACTGCAGGCCGCCCATAAGAGGCGAGCCAAGGGTAAAGGTCAACTGAAAGATCGCCCAGACCACCAGTAAAAAGATCGGCAGCCCAAGTACCCTGTTGAGCACCACCATGTCAATATAATCGCTGGCGGTGGCCTTTGCGCCTCCCGGCTGCCGGACACACTCCTGCATGGCTCCGCGAATAAAGGCATGACGATCTTCGGTAATGAGCATCTCCGGCTCCGAATCATGCAGCCGTTCAGCTTCCCTGAGGGCATCCTGAAGAGCAAGCTCAACCTTGACCCATACCGGATAGCGTTGAACCTCGTGATAGACTTCCCGATCGTTCTCCAAAAGCTTTATGGCAAGCCATCGAGCATTGTAACCGCCAAGTTCAGGCTGATGAGTGAGCATGGCGGTAATTTTTTCAACCGATGACTCAACCTCCGGGCGAAAAAAAAGCTTGTTTTTACGGATTGCAATATCTTTCCGGGAGACCCGGATAACATGATCGAGCAGCGAATCAAGACCTCTGCTCTGTTTAGCCGAGATGGGAATAATATGGCACCCGAGAAGCTTCTGCATCTGCTTTATCTCAATGATAATTCCCTTTTCCTCGACTTCATCGATCATGTTGAGAGCAACAAGAAAATCAACCTCCAGCTCCATGAGCTGCGTTGTCAACACAAGATTGCGTTCAAGGTTCGGCCCCTCAAGAACATTAACAACAACGTCAGGGGGCTCCCTGATGAGATACTCCCTTGTGACTATCTCCTCCGGGGAGTAGGGAGTTAGAGAGTAGATTCCAGGCAGATCAACGACCACAATGCGGTACCCCTTGTAATCGAGATACCCTTCATGCTTTTCAACCGTAACACCGGAAAAATTTCCAACTTTTTGATGGGCACCGGTAAGTGCATTGAATAGCGAGGTTTTTCCGCAGTTTGGATTGCCTGCAAGAGCAATACGAATCTCTTTGCCATCAATCATATCGTTACTCCACACTTCATCCAGACTGTTTTTCCACCAAAATTCCTTCGGCCTCATTTTTTCTCATGGCGAGGTAAAGGCCCTTAAAAGAAATTTCCATCGGATCACCAAGCGGCGCAACTCTTACCACCCTGAATCGAGTCCCTTTTATCAGCCCCATATCCATAATCCTTCTGCGCGTTGCGCTCTCAGCCTTTACCGCCGTCACTTCAGCCTTGTCGCCAACTTTCAATTCTGATAATCGCATCAACTCATCTCCTTATGTACCATAAACAAAAACAGGACTAATTATAACCTATATAACAGCGCAGAACAAGAAATAATTTCACGGTGACTGCATGAGACTTGCCGGAATTATATGGGAAAAGGAGGCCACCCCATCTGTTTTCCGCCAATCAAATGGCCATGGATATGAAAAACACTCTGCATGGCATCTGCACCGGAATTAAATACAACCCTGTAGCCTGACTCCCTTATGCCAAGAATTCCTGCCACGGTGCCTGCGGCAAGAAGAATGTGTCCGGCTATCGATTCATCTTCCGGACTGAGATCGCTGAGAGAGACAATGTGCCTGAGAGGAATGATGAGAACATGCTGAGGAGCGACAGGGGAAATATCCCTGAAGGCGAGCACGTGATCGTTGCGATAGACAACTTTGGCGGGAATCTCTCCGCGCACTATCCTGCAAAACAAACAATCCGGTTCCTGATATGCCATAACTGGTTAACCTTTTTAATGTTAACAATCCCCGGGGCTTGCGCCCCGTGCTGCCAATATCCCGCCCCTGCGGGGCTGAAATCAAACCGCAGCCAACATCACTCTGCATGCAGGGCATTTACTGAGTTGCCGGCTTCTTGTTTTTGGGGTTCAGTAAGCTTCGATGCAAGCACTTTATCGATCCTCTGACCGTCAAGGTCTACAATTTCAAGGCTCCAGTTTTCCCAGATCATAACATCACCAGTCCTTGGCATACGGCCGAGGAGCCACATCATAAGGCCGCTGAGGGTATGATAGAGTCCCTTGTCTTCCTCTGGAACCGCTTTTAACTCCAGCGTATCTTTAAGCTCGGGAACAGGAATAAGCCCGTCGAGCAGCCAGGATCCATCCGGGCGCTGCACTGCCCATGAATCCTCAAGATTGCGGGGAACAAATTCTCCGGTGACCGCCTCAAGCATGTCCTGAAGGGTAACCAGTCCCTGAATTTCACCATACTCATCCACAACAAAGACCATCTGGGTACCCGACGTCCGGAAATGATCAAGTAACTCCATACCGGTAAGGGTTTCAGGCACATAGACGCATGGCTGCAACTGCGAGGTAAATTCCGTCAACCTTCCTTTCAGGGTCTTCGATAAAAGCTGTTTGGCATTGACAACGCCAAGCAGGGACTGAAGACCTCCGTTGCAAACCGGAAAACGGGAATGTTCAGACTCGGTCACCCGAAGGATATTCTCATCCAGCGGACGGGAAACATCAAGAAAGACAATGTCCGCTCTCGGAACCATTAACGTACCAAGCTGACGGTCATCGAGTCGAAAGACATTGCGCACCATTTCATGCTCATGCTGCTCAATCACACCCGCTTCGGATCCCTCTTCCAGCATGGCATGAATTTCTTCTTCTGTAACACTCGGCATAGCCTGGGGGTAGGTACCCATAAGACGAAGAATCGTGTGTGTCGATGCCGAAAGCAGCCTGGCAAACGGATGGGTTATCGTCCAGATGGTAAACATTGGACGTGACACCAGACAGGCAATTCTTTCAGGATTCAACTGACCAAGACGTTTTGGAACAAGTTCACCAATAACAATAGTGACGTAGGTAATCGACAGGACAACAACTACTGTTGCAAGAATATGGCTTGATTCCGCAGTCATACCGAATGTCTGCAACCTGAGCGCCAGAGGGCCGGCAAGAGCGCCCTCGCCTACTATACCGTTAAGAATGCCGATAGAGGTAATGCCAATCTGGATTGTCGAAAGAAAGCTGGTCAAATCATGGCCGAGCCTTATGGCTACTGCCGCTGACTTATCTCCATCCTCAGCCAGTTTTGACAAACGCGCACGCTTTGCCGTCACCAGCGCGATTTCCGACATGGCAAAAAGACCGTTGATAATAATCAGGACAAAAAGAAAGAGTATTTCCATAAACTTAAAGTTGAACCTTCAGGGAGACAAGAGAAAAAAAATTCCACCTCCAGCTTGTTATCCAGCCATACGGCAAAACCCCCTGCGGTTCTGTTCCAGCACTATTTATATGATTGATCAATATGCTATCAACTACACTTTTATTCAGTAATTTCCAAACGGGCAGTATGCAGCAAACCTGGATAAACTGTAACTGTCAACAAAAAAATAAGGTAAACGATTCACAACAACTCCGAATCCGGTAACACCAAATGTCACCAACCGGAAACTCCGTTATTTCTTAGCCATTGTTGAGAGCCCTCATGACCATGCCTGGCGGCCACCAATAAGTCAGCTATAACTCCCGGCTTATCTCCCATATCAAGCTTTTCAGCCGCCCGATTGATGTATGCCGGAACAAATGAAGGGTCCAGCTCAATCACTCTCGTGAAATCCGCAATAGCACCCTGCTTGTCACCCATTTCTGATTTTGCTGTGCCCCGGTTGTTCAATGCTTCCGCGGATTTTGGGTCAAGCTCAATGGCCCTGGTGTAATCAGCAATGGCTCCTGACTTGTCTCCCATGCAAAATTTTGCTGCCGCACGGCTGCTGTAAGCATTCGCAAATGAAGGGTCAAGCTCAATTGCCTTGTTGTCGTCCGCTATGGCGCCCTGATAATCACCATCCCCGAATTTTACTTCAGCACTGGAAAAAAAGCTTTTTGCGTTATCTGGAGCCTTGGCAATGGCCACGCCGGATGCGGACTGTAGCGCGACAACTGTTATAAAAAGAAAGCGTCCAATGTTCTTCATATCCACATCAATTATAATGATTTAAAAAGTTATCGGTTGTTCATTTTCCATTCGCCAGCTCTCATCTTCAGGACGGGGCAGTATCCAAAGTGCTTCCCGTCCATAAAGATGATTTCCTTTTGTTGCTCAACAGTGTCTCAAGAGGTACGTTAAGAGCAACGAGGGTCAAAAGGTCTGTGTTAAACCCACTGTAAATGATCGGCCCTGCCCCGCAAGCGGCTCAATGTTTCCGTTCGGTTTTGTATGCAGAAAGTTATCATAATTGATCCCGCCAAGGGGAAGATAATAGAACTTGTCGAACAGGTTTGTAACACCCAGATCAATCCTCAGGTTTTTCCATTGGTAAGCCGAACGCAGATTGAGCAGCGCATAGCCTGCTGTCTGTGGTTCAAAGCGAATCGGATCGGTCTCGGACTTCCTGCCAACAAGCTGAAGCTCCACCGCGTTACTCCATGCGGCAATACGCTGTTCCAGTGAAAGAAAGCCATTCAGCGGCATGATATGATAAAGGCAGCTCCCTGTATCGAGTTCTTTGCCATGCACATATCCCAGACTGCCCCGAAGTTGTCCGGAACCAAGAGCGCTATTCTTCCAAAGGGACAGTTTCCCTGAGATATCAAGGCCATAGAGCCTGGCATCGTGATTGGTAAACTTTAGTATATTAAGGGTCTCACTGGCATAGCTCTTCTCTCCCACCTTCGTGACTCCAATGTAATCATTGATATAGGTATAGTATGGCGTCACCTTCAACTCCCAGCTTTTGCGTACGCTGTCGTGCCAGTCTGCCGAGAAACTCAGGGTATTGGCGACTTCGGGCCTGAGGTCCAGATTACCCACATAACCGTTGCCATCACCAAACCAGTTGACCATCCCGCTGCACATCCAGTTTGTCGCCCAGGCATAACGTTCGTAAAGATTGGGAGAACGGGTCTTACGGGCATAACCGACCTCATAAGTGTCAGTTGAAGATGGCTCAAACCTGGCCTGCGCAGTCATGTCCCAATTGCTGTCGTTACGGGTATGATCCTGATTATTAAATTGATTGGCTGGACCAGTGTAAGTCGCAGAGTTAGTGGAGTATCCCGTAACATCTCCCGCATCCATTCGAACTTGCTCGTTACGCACACCAAGAATGGTCGTCACCTCTTTGTTCCACTTTGACTCCCATTCGGCAAACACACTGTAGCGATCACGATTGCCGTTATTGATGTTTATGAAGGTCTCTGGCCACATCCCGGTACCTGCAACCGGAGGCCATTTGTCATCAAGGGTAAATCGGTGGAACTCGTGACCCAAACGCAGAATGTTCTTGTCGGCAAAGGGCATCTCCGTCTTCAGAGAATAGCCGAAATCAATACCGCGTGTCTCCATCGGCATATCAGGCATAATACTAACCAATACCACTTTATCTTCTCCTGAATTCATTTTGTGCCAGGTATTTTGCCAGTATGCCGTGGCATCGAGTTTGCCCCAGGAAAAGTCACTTTTGTAGCGAAGATTGATGAATGAGGCGTTGTTCTCGACCATGTCCATCCATTGGTTGACGAATCCCTGGCCGGGAATCAATTGGTGCCTTGCCTTCAGGGTCAAGAGGCTGCTCTCGCCTTTGACGGCCAGGATGGCCCCGATATTACGCGATTCGTAATAGGAAGATGTCACCGTATTGCCATGACCATCCTTGTAGTCATTTGCGTGATCGATGGAGCCCGTTACACCAAAGCTGAGGTTGCTGCCGGCGATTGCGCCCGAGAAAGCAGCGCCGGAGCTGTGGTTAATGCTCCGATAATAAGTTGAAACACTGCCTGACTCTTTGAGACCTTCACCGGAATATGCAAAAAAAGGTGGATCCGATTCAACAAGTATTACGCCTCCAATGTTGTCGCCGCCGTAACTGACCGGTGTAACACCTGCTTTAACGCCGATGCTGCTCACGCTGGCAGGAGCAATGTAGGACAACGGTGGATTCATGTGGTTGGCACAGGCTGAGGTCAGACACATTCCGTCGACATAGACCTGTACCCGATCGTCCGCCAGTCCTCGGACTACAGGCAAACTCGAAACCCCCCCACCTGTCGCAAGAGCAACTCCGGGCTCCCCATTGAGCAGTACTGCGGTATCGCTGCTTTTCAGCCGTTTGGATACCAGTGATTCACCTGCTTTTTCGGACGTTGCAGTAACCACTGTTTCCTGGCTTATCGCCTCCTGAGAATACGCCGACATAGGCTCTGTTGCCGTTAACAGCAGAAAGACAAGCGGCTTTATAATATTTTTAGATTGCATATTTATATTTAAAGAGTAAATAAATAATTGAAGGATACTTTGAAAAAATTTCCACGTCAATTGGTATCCTCTTTATTGCTGGACATATCGGGCGAAGGCATTGCATACGAAAATTCCAGGAGCAAAGAAAATGCAGCAGCAGCTCATTCTTGCAAAGTTGATTGCATGCATACTGAAAAGGCGGCAAGGTGAAAGCTAAACTTTTGGCGGATGATCGATTTGGAACTTGACTCCGTCAGGTAAAAAAAAAGCTTGGCCTAAAGCAAAGTTATTTCCAGTCGATATACTTTGAAATGCAAGCTGAAGTTTGGGCAAGATGGCTGGCATCGCATTAAGCAGTTCTTCCAGCGTTTTCGTTGATGCTTGCTTGCCTGATGGGTCTGACTGGATATCGTTCGCAGCATCAATTTTTTTCAGAAGGAAACAATGCCCGCAGCAGTCCTTCACTTTCTGATTAAAGGCAAAAAGCCAGAAACAGACCAATACGCTGTTTATTTGCAACAGCATTACGCAAAGCATCATAACTGCGATGGATCGGGTCAGTGCGTTCATAACTGAATATGCCTTTTGAAAATAAACAAAAAGAAACTGATTATAGGGATTTTAACAATTGCAAACAAAAATTCAACCCTATTGAGACAATTGACAAGAAAAGCTGCCGACAGGAGTTTTGGCTTTACAGGTCACGAGATGGATAACTGAAGTAAAATGGGGCTCAGTGAAAAAAACGTTTTGCCTTACGATATATAATTATTAAACTATCCGCTAATTTGTATACATCAGCCCTGTAATAAATTCGACGATGACCATAAAATCATTTATCCCTGTATTGGCCGCTGGTCTCTTCTTTCTCGGTGCTTGCTCCCCTGAAAAGCAACTTGACAACGAAGAACTTAACGAATCCAGAGAAGAAGCTTTGGCTGAGCAGAAACTTGCCACAGGTAAACGAGTTTATGAGGCAAATTGTGCCGGCTGCCATGATGCCGGCGTGGCGGGCGCACCGAAACCTGGTGACAATTCTGCATGGAAAGAACGCCTGACTCCGGGGTTTGATGCCATTGTTCAAAAATCAATCCAGGGGTTTGATGGTAAAACCGGCATGATGCCGCCAAAAGGAGGCAACGCTGTGCTGACCGATGAGGAGGTATCAAATGCCGTCACCTTCATGTTGAGCAATCAAAACACAACATCCCGCTAAACGATTATTTACCGGGATACCGGGCTTACTCTCCCCCAGACAAGGAATACCATAAAAAATCTTTCGCATCACGAAAAGCTTGCGGCTGATGTGTTGCCTCCGACTTTTCAGGAATAATGAGTGCCGAGCACGTCATTACAGAAAGAACGACTTAACCTTCGCAATTAACTGCTTTTCTGTCAATCGGTCACAAATTTCAACCACAGCCACTTTATTGCGCAGCTCACTGACTCTTTCAATCTCTTTGGCAAGTTCTATTTTTGCTTCACCAGGTCCTAAAATCGCGATACTCAATGAATCGCCAAGCAAGCCGATAACCTTCTGATAAAAAGCATGATACTGATGTTTTCGGCGTTCATCTGCAACGTGTTCATTGCTTACAGACTGTGCTACAGAAGTCCCTCCTGACTTCCAGCCCCCGGAGGGTTTGAGATGACTTTCTGCTGCAGATTCAACGCGCTGTACAAAAGTATGATCGCCTTCGACTGAAACCAGAATGGCCTCTTTGTGGTCAATCCATATCCCTGTATTTTTTTTCATACCAACTGAACTCCTTCTGTTACATAGTTGCTGAATGGCTCAACACGTCTTCAAAAATGAGAGTCTCTACATGAAGATAACGAATACTCTACTTTTTTGGCATAGTTTCAGCCGATCAGGCAGAAAAAAATTCAGCTTTTTGCGGTGAGAATAAACGATCAGGTAGCATGAAGTACTTCATGCCAAAAGGGATGGATACAGTAATTGCGGCATTTCGGGTATGAGTCAGGGACTTGTAGCACTCTGAAAAACCGGCCCATGTTTTCTCGACAAAAACAAGGAGCCGGTTGTCTCATCTTATAGCGACTCTTTGATAACCCTTTCCTTTTCAGCGAAAAGTTTAGCGCCGAGAAACTCCCGGTTCATGAGGGCTATATTGGCTACAGAAATTCCTTTGGGGCAGTCAAATTCGCAGGCGTATGTGTTGCTGCAATTACCAAAGCCCTGCTCATCCATACAGGCAACCATCTTCTGCACCCGGCTGGCGGCCTCTACCCGTCCCTGTGGGAGTAACGCGAGATGTGAGACCTTGGCGCCGATAAACAGCATTGCTGCTGCGTTGGAGCAGGCCGCCACACAAGCGCCACAGCCGATACAGGTCGCTGCATCAAAGGCGGCATCCGACTTCTCTTTTGGCACAGGAATGGTATTGGCATCCGGAACACCGCCAGTATTAACAGAGACATAGCCTCCAGCCTGAATGATCTTGTCGAGTGCACTCCTGTCGACAATAAGATCTCTTATGATGGGAAAAGCTTTTGCCCTCCATGGTTCAATAAAGATGGTGTCACCATCTTTAAAAGCACGCATGTGAAGCTGACAGGTGGTGACACCCTTGGCCGGTCCATGGGGACGTCCGTTTATATACAGACTGCACGTACCACAAATACCCTCGCGGCAGTCATGATCAAAGGCAACAGGATCACCGCCAGTCGTGATAAGCTTCTGGTTCAGGGTATCGAGCATTTCAAAGAAAGAGCTGTCGGCCGATATCCCTGAAACATCGTAGGAAACCATCTCACCTTTAGCCGTAACGTTTTTCTGTCGCCAGATTTTCAGCGTGAAGTTCATAATAACCTGTTATTTATAGCTCCGCTGGGAGAGCTTGATCTCGTTGAATTGAAGTTCCTCACGGTGGAGTTGTGCCGCAGCATCACGCCCACTGTATTCCCATGCGCCAACAAAGGCGAACTCATCATCATTCCGCAATGCTTCGCCTTCACTGGTCTGATACTCCTCCCTGAAATGTCCCCCGCACGACTCCCTGCGTTGCTGGGCATCACGCACCATAAGTTCTCCGAGTTCAATAAAATCAGCAACCCGGCAGGCTTTTTCGATTTCGGGATTGTATTCATCCAACCCTCCGGGAATCTTCACCCCTCGAGCAAATTCCTGACGCAGTTCTGTAATTTGATACAACGCTTCAGTAAGACCGGCATCGTTTCTTGCCATCCCGCAATACTCCCACATGATCTTGCCGAGACGACGATGAAAATGATCGACCGACTCCTTGCCGCCGCTATTTTTAATTTGCTTCAGGCGGTCGGTGACTGCCTGCGCTGCAAGAGTGAATTCGGAAGAGGCCGTATCAAATCGTGGTGTATGAATTTCATTGGCTAGATAGTTCCCAATAGTATAGGGAAGGACGAAATACCCGTCAGCAAGACCCTGCATAAGCGCCGAAGCACCAAGACGGTTAGCTCCGTGGTCGGAAAAATTGCACTCTCCGATGGCATAGAGGCCTGGAATCGTGGTCATCAACTCATAATCAACCCAAAGACCTCCCATGGTATAATGAACCGCAGGATAGATCATCATCGGTGTCTCATAAGGGCTCTCTGCCACAATCTGCTCATACATCTGAAAGAGGTTGCCATAAAGGGCGTCAATAGCATCATGCCCTTTTCGTTTGATGGCATCAGCAAAATCAAGAAAAACCGCAACACCGGTAGAACCGACACCGAAACCTGCATCACACCGTTCTTTTGCTGCCCTCGAAGCAACATCTCTTGGAACAAGGTTTCCAAAAGCCGGATAGCGACGCTCCAGATAGTAATCGCGGTCAGCTTCCGGAATATCAGAGGGCTTTATCTCTTTATTCCTCAATTTTTCGACATCTTTCATCTTTGCAGGTACCCATATCCTGCCATCATTGCGCAAGCTTTCACTCATCAGAGTAAGCTTGGACTGCGCATCGCCATGTACCGGAATACAGGTCGGATGAATCTGGGTAAACGAAGGGTTGGCGAACATAGCCCCTTTTCTATAGGCACTCCATGCTGGCGTGACGTTGGACCCCATCGCGTTGGTAGAGAGGAAAAAGACATTGCCATATCCACCGTTGGCAAGAACAACCGCATGGGCTGCATGCCGCTCTATTTCGCCGGTTACAAGGTTACGGGCGATAATTCCGCGCGCCTTTCCATCAACAAGCACCATGTCAAGGACATCGCGACGGTTGAAAAGCTCTACCGTTCCTGCAGCAATCTGGCGGCTTAATGCGCTGTATGCTCCGAGAAGCAGTTGCTGACCGGTCTGACCTCTTGCATAGAACGTTCTTGATACCTGTGCACCACCGAACGAACGGTTGGTCAAAAGGCCGCTGTACTCGCGGGCGAAGGGTACTCCCTGTGCGACGCAAAGGTCAATAATCTGATTGCTGACTTGAGCCAATCGATAGACGTTGGCTTCACGCGCCCGGTAATCGCCACCTTTGATGGTATCGTAAAAAAGGCGGTAAGCACTGTCACCGTCGTTTGGATAATTTTTGGCGGCGTTGATTCCACCCTGTGCAGCGATGCTGTGAGCACGGCGCGGTGTATCCTGATAACAGAACACCTTGACATTGTAACCGAGCTGCCCGAGCGATGCGGCAGCAGAGGCGCCAGCGAGGCCGGTACCAATGACAATAATGTCAAGTTTGCGTTTGTTGTTAGGGTTTACCAGCTTGCTGCCCGATTTGTAGGCAGTCCATTTTTCAGCCACCGGCCCTTCAGGAATTCTGGCGTTGAGGCGTGTCATTGAAAAGTGTTGTGAGTGTTGGTTTCGGTGAAAAACAGAGTCGTGACCGATTATTAAACTTTATTAAGAAAGAACAGGACGTAGATCGGGACAATGCTGAACCCTATGGCAATAAGAACAGAGTAGACCGAACCAATGAGCTTTACCGCATCAGTATACTTGCTGTGGTTCCAGCCAAGTGTCTGAAATGCCGACTGAATGGCATGGTTCAGATGAATACCGAGAAAAATAAAGCTGACAATGTAAAAAAGTGAATACAGGGGAGTTGAAAAGAGAAGGAGTGTTCGATTGTAAAAATCATGAACTGCAATCCCGGGAGGGGGAGCTACAAGACCGATTTTAATAAAGTAGAAATCACAAAAATGAAGGGCGAGGAAGATCAGGACAATAATCCCTGTATGAAACATGTATTTGGAAAAAAACGAGGTCTCTGAATTGTTGCTTCGCGCATAGGCAGTCGGCCTTGCGGAACGGTTCTGGGCTGAAACAACCAAACCAAAAACGATATGGAGCAGGAATCCTGCAAAAAGCACTATTTCAGCAATTTTGATTACTGGATTGGTGCCCATGAAGGTTGCGGCTTCCGAAAAAGCGCGACCTCCATCATTTTTCAGCAACATCAGGTTGATACCGAGATGTACGCATAAAAAGGTAACCAAAAAAAGTCCGGCTAACGCCATGAGTACTTTTTTGGTAATGGATGAATACAAAAGCATAGTGTTCATACAATGGTTATTTCAATGGGAAAGAACAGAGGATTACATCCTGTGGGCGTCAATGTAGCACTTCATTTTTTATTATCCAACAAAATAATTAGCACTCATCGAGAGCATCAACAAGAGCAACTGCTCTGAGCGGCGAGGCTTCAGCCCTGGCAAGCTTCAGCGGAAAGCCGCAAAAAGTGAACGGGCGATGGAGAAGCAACTGAAGATTCGAAAGATTTTCAAGAATAAGCGTTCCGTTCTGAAGCAGGATTGTATGGACAGGAAAAGTTTGGGCATCGGGAGCATCGACCGACATCGTATCTACGCCAACACCTTTCAAGTCAAATCCTGTCAGCCACTGGGCGGCATCAGAAGAAAGTGCCGGGTACCCCTTATAATAGTCAGAAGTATTCCAGTAGCAGCTCCATCCTGTGCAGAGCAGCAAAAACTCGCACTCCCGGATGAGAGCAAGAACTGGCTGAAGCGTTTCAATTGAAATTATTTGGTTTGGTGTTCCACGAACATCAATCGCAAGCCCTTTGCCGGCAAACCGTCCAATTCCAAACATATCAAGGGAGGGAGCATCCTTTAAAATATGGGAAGGCAGATCGACATGGGTGCCGGTATGGGATGAGATCGTGAGAAGCTGCTCGGCAAAACCCTCTTCTTCAATGGAACAGATTGACTGAAAAACAGGACCCGGGGTACCCGGATAGCAGGGCATACCCGGTTCAATCGTATGGCTCAGATCAATAACCTGTATCACCGTTCTCCCTGTTTCTCCCGATTCTGTCCGAAACGTAGTCAATAATCGTCTGAATTGCTTTTTCTTTTTCACAATCACAAAACATCTGGTGCCCGGAATACTCAAGCCATGTGATAGATTTGGCCGAGGGTTCAGTGGCGACACTGTTGTACACGATCGTTGCACTTTCAGGGAGAACTGTCTTTTCCTGACGGCAATGCAGAATCAGTAACGGTACAGTAACAAGACCAAGCAATGGGCGGCTGTGCTTGATCAGCTCAAAACAAGAGAGAATAGCATCCGTTGGCACCCAGGTATAATGAGGGATACTGGTGACACTCTGCGGCCCGGAATAAAGCGAATGCAGCCCCCAATTCCTGATGATCCTGCTGACAAATGGGGCTGCAAAATGGAGGGGGCGGCCTGGGGCAAACACAGAAACAAGCTTTATTGCAGGTGCCGCGAGTATGAGAGCATCAATCTTGTCCTGATATCTGATGGCAAGATTCATGGAAAGGAGAGCTCCCATACTGTGGCCGATCACAATAACCCGCTCAGCTTCATGCATCAGTTGCTGGAGTGCCTTATCAGCATCCTCCATCCATGCGTCCCACCCAACGCCCCGGAGTGCCTCGGGAGATGATGCTCCATGGCCTGCAAGCAGAGGCATGCTTACCGGAATACCAAGCTCCCGGAGAGGTCCACGCAACGCGGCGACACTATCCAGCGTCGCCGTAAAACCGTGAAGAATAAGAACGCCATAAGAGTTCCGCTCGTTGCGTTGAACATCCATGATAACAATTAAAAATCTACATGAAACTCAGGGAACCGAATAGCCTGTTGAATACGGTGCAGTGAAAAATACAAGCAAATAAGGGAAATTCCCGTTTAATAGCTATGTTTGAAGCAGAAATTAATTAAACAATGAACCGGACAATGCGTAAGGTTGTACTGATTGGATCTTTGTTGTTGCTCCTTGTTCTCAGTGCGTGCTCCTCTTCAAGGCTCGACTTCATTGGCATTTCACCCGAAGAGGCTTATCATCTGGGAAAAATCAAGAATACCCCCTATGTCATCGGCGGAAAGGTTTATGTCCCCATGAGCTATGAGGAGGCCATTGCGTACGAAGAAACTGGTATTGCGTCGTGGTACGGTCAGGAAACTCTTGACCAGCATCAAGGACAGTTAACTTCATACGGGGAAGTTTTCGACCCTGCAAAGCCAAGCGCTGCACACAAATATCTTCCTCTGCCCTCTCTTGTCAAGGTAACCAATCTGGATACCCGAACCTCCATTATTGTACGAGTCAATGACCGGGGGCCTTTTGTTGATGACCGCGTTATTGATCTGAGTACAGAAGCGGCAAAACGACTGGGATTCTTTGAAAAAGGCACTGCGAGAGTAAAGATTGAGGTTATCTCCCGATAACCTCACCATAAAAACAACCACTTATTCACTGAATCCGCAGATTCCGGAAACCTTGGCTATCGCAGTTTCTTCATGACAGCGGCATCTTCTGTAAATTTTTTAAGCCCGAGGTCGGTCAGCGGATGACTGACAAGCTGTCGAATAACGCTATAGGGGATGGTGGCAATATCGGCACCAATCATTGCAGAATCTACGACGTGTTGCGGGTGCCGCACGCTGGCGACAATCACCTCGGTCATATAACCGTAATTATCATAAATAGTAACAATCTGCTTGACAAGCGCCATTCCTTCGGTACTGATATCATCCAGCCGCCCGACAAAAGGGCTGACATAGCTTGCTCCTGCCTTGGCTGCAAGCAAAGCCTGATTTGGCGAAAAGACCAACGTGGCGTTGGTAGAAATTCCGCGCACTGAAAAATGGCTTATAGCTTTAAGGCCGTTGAGGGTAAGCGGACATTTGATGACCACATTTTCATGTATTTCCGCAAGCTCTTCTCCCTCGGCAATCATCCCTTCCGTTTCAAGAGAGGTCACTTCGGCACTAACCGGGCCATCAACAATCGCGCAGATCCTGCCGATATGATCCTTGAAATCCTGCCAGGTAAAATTGGACGGATCACCGACAATTTTAGCAATCAGTGACGGGTTGGTCGTCACTCCATCAAGGACACCAAGTTCTTTGGCTGCCTGAATTTCTTCAAGATTGGCCGTATCAATAAAAAATTTCATTTTTTCTCCTCAGATGTTTACCTGCTGACGATCAAGCATGGCATTAAAGTTTTTAGCCTGACGACCTTCCCAGTTGCGTTTGTGATAAGCATACCCGGCGATAAGAGGCAAGGCAATGGTCGCCTCGGCAAAAACCATCTGCTCATGAAGGGTATCAACCTTGCCCCAAGAACTGGCCTCTTTGAGGGTTGAGCCCGAAAGCGCTCCATCACGCTCGTCTGCGACAGTTATCTGCACAGCATAAGTGTGCATGGTCACCTCTTCATAACCGAGCACCTCTGCGGCAACAACAATATCCTGGGTAAAGTTTTTTGGAACCCCGCCTCCTATCATTAAAATCCCGGTCTTGTCATTCTCAATCTTGATTCTGGTCAGTTCACGAAAATCCTTGACTGAATCGATGGCAACATGCTGATCGGGGTTGTTCCACTGGTGGTTTACCAGTCCAAACCCGGCAGAGCAGTCAGAAAAAGCCGGGCAGAATATCGGCACTCCCTTTTCGTAAGCCCTGTAGACAAGAGAGTTCCTGTCGAGATTATTCGCCTCAATATATTTACCCATTTCGACAATGAACTCTCGTGAAGAGTAAGCTCCAGGAGGCATTGAGTTCGCAATAATCGCTGTGGTATCATCACAGACACGAAGATCGTCCTCATCAATATAGGTATCATAAATGCGGTCAATGTGCAGTTCCCGAAGAATAGCATCGTCGATAAACTGATTTCCCTTATAGTGATGGAATCCAAGAGCTTCAAAAAAATCCTGATCAACAATATTGGCGCCCGTGGAGACAATGGCATCAACCATATTGTTATCAATCATATCAATAATGATCTGCTTCAATCCCGCACTGATCAGTGAACCGGCAAGGGTAAGAATAACCGCACACTCCTTGTCCTGCTGCATGAGATCCAGAATAGATGCAGCTCTTGCCAGATTCCTTGCCTGAAAAGCGGTATCGCTCATCTGGTCGATGAGTGGCACAATATTCAACTGCTTGATATCAATATGGCGTACCGGCGCGCTCAGTAGCTCCTCTTTGCTGAATCCTGACTGCATAACTGCTCCCAATGGGATTAAAATAATGACGAGAATAAAAAAAGGAGAGCAAGCTGACTATATCACACACTTAAATTACCGGATGCTGCTTCCTTCCGGATCTGACATGGTTGGGCAACTGAGCGTTGTATAGGACTTACTCTCCAAAGAGGATGGTTTTCGAATTCTGATTAACCAACTGACCGAAACGAAAACAAGTTGGCAAATATACGATATAGTGCACTGAAAACAAAAAACAAACAAATACCTTTTATCTTTCTGTCAACTGTTATAACTTCCTGAACATCGAAAGCATTAACAGGAAAAACTCTGCGACCCTGCCTGAGCCAGCCCCCCTCGCTGCCGCTTGGTGAGGCGAAAATCATTTTATGGAAACACTTCGGATTTTAAGCGGAATGCGCCCGACCGGCAAACTCCATCTCGGACATTATACAGGAGCCCTTGAAAGCTGGGTTGAGCAGCAGAATCTGCTTCGAGAAAACGGTTCAAGAGCTTATGAAACATGCTTTCTCATTGCCGATTATCATAACCTGACAACATCCCTTGAAACCGGCGAGATCTACAATCACACGCTGGATATGCTGATCGACTGGCTTGCGGCAGGAATTGATCCTGAAAAAAGCCCTGTTTTCCGCCAGTCTCAGGTCAAGGAACATGCTGAACTGTTTCTGATTTTCGCCATGTTGATCACCTCATCACGCCTCGAAAGAAATCCGACACTGAAGGAGCAGGTGCGCGATCTGAATATGGAGTCGTTGACCTACGGCCACCTCGGTTACCCTGTTCTCCAGGCTGCAGATATTCTGCTCTACAAAGGCAATGTCGTTCCGGTGGGTGAAGATCAAATCCCTCATGTTGAAATTACCAGGGAGATTGCGCGTAAATTCAACAACCATTACCCTCACCCGGTTCTCGGAGAGGTCTTTGCTGAACCAGCCCCAAAAATCACAAAATTCTCGCGACTTGTAGGACTCGACGGAAAGGCAAAAATGTCAAAGTCTCTTGGCAATACCATTCTGCTGGCTGACGGGCCTGACGAAATTCTAAAAAAAATGCGCACGGCAGTAACAGATACCAAAAAAATCCGTAAAAATGACCCGGGACACCCTGAGATCTGCACGGTGTTCAGTTATCATGCCAAATTTACTCCTCCCGAACAACTTTTCTCTATAGAGGAGGATTGCCGGGCCGGTACGCTTGGCTGTGTGGACTGCAAGAAACTATGCGCCGCGAATATTTCTCGGGAGCTCGCACCTCTGCTTGAAAAACGACGGTATTTTGAAATGAATATCAATCTTGTAAAAGATATTCTCTTTGAGGGTGAGTCAAAGGCGAGGCTCATTGCCAACCATACCATGCAGGAGGTGAGAACTGCCATGAAGCTTGGCGAAACAAACCCCTCCACCCGTCAAGGACAAATAAAATGCTGAACAACAGAAAACACGCCTTTATCTTCGATATGGATGGTGTGCTGACCGATAATATGCGCTTTCATGCTGACTCCTGGGTTCAACTTTTCAGAGATTTCGGCCTTGAGGGACTTGATGCAGAGAGGTACCTCGTAGAAACAGCAGGAATGAAAGGCCTTGACGTACTTCGCTACTTTCTTGATCCGAATATTAGTGAAGCTGAAGCCGGTCGGTTTACGGAACTCAAGGATTTTCTTTACCGAGTCACCTCTCGCGAGCTTATTAAACCATTGGCAGGGCTTGAGGCATTTCTTGAAGCCGCTGAAACCCGGAAAGTACTTCTTGGCATCGGCACCGGTGCCAGTCCGAAAAATATTGATTATGTTCTTGGCATACTGAACCTTACTGAAAAATTCCCGGCTATTGTGGATCCCTTTCAGGTTCCCCGCGGCAAACCCCATCCTGATATTTTTTTACGCGTAGCAGAACTTCTTGAGGTTCACCCTTCTGCTTGTGTTGTCTTTGAGGATGCCCTGCCCGGGGTTGAGGCTGCACAAAAGGCAGGCATGCATTGCGTTGCCGTAACGACGACAAACAGTCCCGAAGCCTTCGGCAGTTTCGAAAATATTGTACAGATTATCGACGATTTCACACAGCTTCGTCCGGATGATCTTCTTGAAAAGCTTTCCGGAAGAGAACCTGCGACGCTTATATAACGAATCTTATGCTAGAATTTTTTCTTCCTGTCATCCAGAGAGCCCTCAGCTCGGCAGGCGTGACCACAGAGAAGCCGATCCGTCTTGAACAGCCCGCGGACAAGAAGTTCGGAGACTATTCAACAAATATTGCCTTGCTTGCAGCAAAAGAGTGCAAGAGAAACCCCCGTGAACTTGCTCGGGAGATTATTCCACATCTGATGTTTCCTCCTGATACTGTTGAAAAAATAGAGGTGGCAGGAGCGGGATTCATAAACTTTTATCTTACACCCCTCTTTATCATGCGCTCTGTCGAACTGGTACTCCAGGAGGGCGACAATTACGGAACGGGTAGCATCGGCAAAGGACAAAAAGCTATAGTTGAATATGTCAGTGCTAACCCAACCGGACCGCTGACCATCGGTCGTGGCAGGGGCGGCGTGCTTGGTGACTGTATTGCCAATCTCTTTGAAACAGAGGGGTATGAGGTCACGCGGGAGTACTATTTTAACGATGCCGGCCGTCAGATGCAGATTCTCGGGGAATCGGTTCGGCTCCGTTACCTGGAGTGCTGCGGCAGAGAGACAGAGTTTCCCGACACCCATTATCAGGGGGAGTATATTAGGGAGATTGCCGAAGAGATGTTCCGCGAACACGGAGCTGCACTTGGGGAAAGCACAGAGATTCAGATATTCAAAAAAAAGGCTGAAGAGATCATTTTTAAATCGATACGCACAACACTCGATCGACTCAGCATCCGGCATGACTCATTTTTCAATGAACATACCCTTTACACTCCTGATAATGAAGGTATAGCTGCAAACCAGAGAGTAATTGATGAACTCAGAAAAAAAGAGTTCATCACCGAATATGACGGGGCGTTCTGGTTTCTGACAACAAAGCTCGGCCAGGAGAAGGACAAGGTGCTCATAAAATCTTCGGGCGAACCAAGCTATCGATTACCTGATATTGCCTACCATATCACAAAGTTCGAACGGGGCTACGACATCATCGTCAATGTGTTCGGCGCTGATCATATCGATGAATACCCGGATGTGATTGAGGCTCTCAAGATTCTCGGTTATGATACAGACCGTATCAAAATTGCCATCAACCAATTTGTAACAACGACGGTTGACGGGCAAACCCTTAAAATGTCGACAAGAAAAGGGAATGCTGATCTGCTTGACGACTTGATTGATGATGTCGGCGCCGATGCTACAAGACTCTTTTTCATCATGCGCGGCAAGGACTCTCACCTGAACTTCGATATAGAGCTGGCAAAAAAACAATCCAAAGAAAATCCGGTTTTCTACCTGCAATACGCTCATGCCCGAATTTGCAGCCTTTTGCGCATGGCTCAGCAGGAAACAGGGTTTAACCCTTCTGAATTAGCCGCTGAGTACCAGTTACTGCGCCTGCTCCGCTCTCCTTCTGAGGTTCAGCTTGGCTTTGCGCTGCTTGACTATCCTGACATGATAAAAACAAGCCTGCGTTTGCTTGAACCGCAAAAAATGGTCGAGTATCTGCACTCTCTGGCTGAACTTTTTCACCGATTCTATCAGGAGTGCCCCATACTCAAAGCCGAACCTGATATCTGTAAGGCGAGGCTTTATCTTGCGCTGGCAACTCGCCAGGTATTGCGCAACGGCTTCAGGATTCTTGGCGTTTCTGCCCTTGAGACGATGTAGAGGAGTTGAGTCAGCGATAAAGAGCGTGCTCGGCAATGTAACGGTCCAAAGAGGCAAAAACAAGCCTTGAAAGAGATTTACCAGCGCCAGCAAATTCCCTGACCTCTGTTGAGGAAACCGGATATGCAAAATCGATAAATCTTATAGTCTCTTTCAGATACAGGGCAATTGGTGAACGGCCGGGAAGCCAGCTTTTCTCCTTTGATGATCTTCTAAAAACCACAATCCCGCACAATAAAAAAAGCTTCTCATACTCTTTCCATGACGAAAACTCCCTGAAGCTGTCTTCACCGACGAGGAGGGTCAACCTGTCGTGAGGATAACGGGCATGGAGATACCGTATTAAATCGACAGTATATGATGGTTGCTGTTTTTCAAGTTCCCATCCGCTGACCTCGCAGCAAGAGTAAGTGCGATTGATTTCGGCAGAAAGCAGCTCGGCCATCTGCTTTCTGTGAACGTCATCAGCCTCCCTGAACTGCTTCAATGGATTATTTGATACCGAAAGAATCAGCCTGTCAATTCCAAGCAGCTCTCGGGCAAACAGGCAGAGAGCAAGATGCCCATTGTGCGGCGGATCGAAAGTACCGCCAAAAACTGCCAAATGCACGGTTGAGGTTGTTCAGTTTTTGCAATTCTGTGTGATGATATTCCTGATCACCTGCATATCCTTCCGCTTTTCGGGAAAAATCTGCAAATATTGATCAAGCGCCAGCCCTGCATCAAACCACTTTTTCCTCTTGATCAGTATATCAATCTTTCCTTCAAGAGCAGGCTGATCATAAATGGTATCAGGATAATGAGCGATAACCTCGTCGTAGAAAATACCTGCTGCCTTATATTTTCCGAGCCTGACATACTGGCGTGCAATAAAGAATGAATTTTTTGCCAGTTTCTCTCTCATTGTCCTGACGGCTTTTTCCGAATATTTCAGGCTGTCAATGCGTGAATATTGAGCAATTGCCGAGGCGTAATTCTGCTTATATGAAATGTTTTCGGGATTGATCTTCAGCAGCTCCTTCCATGTCTTGACATCGCTGGCAATCTTTGATGAATCAGCCACAGGATAAAGCTCCTGATAAAGGGTAAACTGCTCTATGGATTTACGGGTATACTGCTGATCTAACTCAAAATGTGGAGAAAGCTGTTCATAGGACTTTGCAACCATAAACAGGGATGTTCTTGCATAGGGTGTAGCAGAAATCTGTTGCACCCGGGAAAACATATCGGCAGCCAGCATATAATCGCCGGAATTGTAATATGACTGTCCAAGAAGGTACTGAACATCATCCTCAAGCGCAGTTGCACGAGCGGTAAAAAGCAATGATTCAAGCCCAAGAATAGCCGCAGGATAATCCCTTTTATCATACAGCTTCACCGCTCTGGCATAACCCTCATTGACAAGTGAATTAGCTGTTGTCTCAGGTTTCGAGGAGGAGCAGCCGGAACTTATAAGTAAACCTATTGCAAAAAGCATCAGTGCTGAACGTGAAAAAAATCTGTACCCCGACATAGAATACTCCATTATTCTTTTTTGAAAAAAGAGAATACGCAAAAGCTCCAAAAGAGAGAGCAAGAACGATAAAAGCAAAAATAGTTGTGGAGCTTAGGGGATTCGAACCCCTGACCTTCTCATTGCGAACGAGACGCTCTACCAACTGAGCTAAAGCCCCGATTGTGATGCTACAAATTTTTAGCGCTGCTTGCAAATGCAACAACTAAAAAAAGGCAAAAAAATAGCCTGCTAAGGCGCAGGCTATTGACTTTTGAAGTCGTTAAACAATTGCCCCATTCATGCTTTTTCAGAAACTAAAGCATGCCTGAGCATCTGAAGCTGATGGCTTATAGTGCCATCATATATCGTGTCGCCAATTTTCACGGAAACCCCGCCAATAAACTCCTCATTGACAGACAATCTTGGCCGGATTATTTTCCCGGTAAAGACGGCAAGTCTGTTCACCAGATCATTGGCCTGTTCATCAGAAAGCTGAACCGCACTGACAACATCTACATTGATCACCCCACGTTTTTCATCCAAAAGGATTTGAAACTCATCAATGATTTGTGGAAGGAGGCCTGCGCGTTTTTTTTGGGCAACCAGCTTCAAAAACAGGAACATTTTATCCCCGATCGAACCTTTAAAGACCTCTTCAAGGATATGGATCTTCTTGTCGCCTTTCACCAGAGGACTGCGCAACGCATGAACAAGATCACGTGAATTGTGAAGAACATCCCTGATCACTATCAGCTCTTCGACAATCTGATCGAGAAAATTACCCTCTTCAGCGGCTGAAAAGAGAGCTGCGGCATATCGACGGCTTGCAATTAATGTTGACATGACTTGGGCAGTTTTCAGTTACGTTTTGTTGAAAAATCCTGAATCATGCTGTTAACTATCTTTTTCTGCATATCAGCATCAAGAGCTGTCTTGATAATTTTTTCAGCGCCCTGAACTGCAAGATCAGCAACTTCATTCCTCAGCACATCAAGTGCCCGGCGTTTTTCCTGCTCTATCTCATCCTTCGCCGAAGCAATCATTTTTTTTGCCTCACTTTGAGCTTTTTCTGTGATATCAGCGCGAAGCTTTTCGGCATAATCCTTTCCTTCCCGAAGAATCCGGTCGGATTCAGCATCAGCTTTTGAAAGCAGTTCCCTGTTTTTACGAAGAATAGCTTCAGACTCATCCTTGGCCTGATGTGCACGGTCTATCGATGACTGAATTCCCTTTTCCCGATCCTGGAGAGCCGTGATGATAGGCCCCCATGCAATCTTTTTCAGAATAAGCAAGACAAGAATAAATGTTATCGCAGTCCAGAAAATAAGGCCGGGTTCCGGGCTCAAAAGACTACCGGCAAGAAGTATAACTCCTGACGTAAGCATGAAAAATGTTTCCGTTAACGATTAATAAAACCCGATAACGGCTTGGTAAATAAGCCGCAATCGGGATATCTTCTCTATCGAATCTGCAGAGCACTCGCAATCTTACTTAAGAGCAAGAAGCACGCAGATAACTTCGCCGAACAGAGCAACACCTTCGATAAGAGCTGCAGCAATAATCATGGTAGTACGGATATCCGCAGTCGCTTCAGGCTGACGAGCAACGCCTTCGGCAGCAGAAGCTGCTACGTTACCGATACCAAGACCAGCTCCGATAACAGCAAGACCAGCACCAATACCGGCGCCTAAATAACCTAAACCTAAACCTTCCATCTTGTAATTACCCCCGTTTATTTTTTTTGTAAGTTTTGATTAAAACCAGTCAATAAAAAGCCTGAAAATAAGAGTTATTTCCTAATAATCCTTACACCATTTTAATGTGTGGCAACTCCAGCCTCATGCTCTTCATGTCCTTCATGAGCCGAAGCAAGGCCGATAAACAATGCAGAGAGCATCGTAAAAATAAATGCCTGAAGAAAAGCGACAAAAAGTTCAAGCAGATAGATAAATATTGAGAACGGAACCGACATGACGACAGCAACAATATAGCTTTTTAGAATAAAGCTGATAAAGATAAGACTCAGGATCACAATGTGACCTGCTGTCATATTGGCAAACAACCGGATAGTGAGAGCAACCGGCTTGGTAAACAATCCGATAAATTCAATCGGAATCATAATGATCCAGAGTGCCGGATGAGTTCCTCCTGTAAGATGCGCAAGATAACCCTTGATGCCATGAGCTTTCAATGCTGCCATCTGTGTAAGGAAAAAGGTAAAGGTGGCAAGCGTCAGTGTTACGTTGATATTGCCGGTAGCCGTTGCGCCGTAGGGAACAAGCCCCAAAAGGTTACAAAGCAGAATAAAAAAGAAGACCGTCAGAAGGTACGTGAGATACTTTTCATATCCCTTCCCGATATTGGCTTTGGCAACATCAGTGCGAATAAACTCAACCAGTGCCTCCATGGCGTTGACCAGACCCCTGGGAGCCTGTCGGGCATTCATCTTTTTGTACTTGCCTCCCACTATGGAAAAGATGACCACAAGAATTGCTGATACAACCCAAAGCATCACTACGTGCTTGGTAATTGAAATATCAAATCCGCCCACCTTTATTTCAGGAAGCTCTACGCTGCCAAAAGGGGGAAAAGCAAATTCCCTGTTATTAAGAATATGATGCATGATCACATCACCGGCCTTTTCCTCTTCAGGAGCCGCCACGGCACCATGTGCAGTCTCAACAGCCGGAGCTGCGGCCACCTCATTTCGGGAAACACTCGGCAGCTGCTCAGCAGAGGCCGCGGCGATACCGTAACCATTGAGCAGGAGAGGTACAAGAACAGCAATAACCTTGAGAAGAGCCTTCGGCTGTAGAACGTTGATCCGTTTCATGCAGTATTCTTTTTCTGTTTGTTTTTCTTTTGATACCCTAGAATTTCAACAATCACATAGATACAGTAAAAAGCAAAAAATGAGAACACAAAATCATTGATAACCGCCAGATGCCTGATAAGAACTACCGCTATAAGCACCATCATCAAAAGCAACCTGACCATCAGTCCACCGAACACAACCTTGGTGAAGACTGCTGACTCCTTATCAAGAGCATACTCAAAAAGCAGGTACCCCGCAACAGTATTGGTTACAACCATTATCCATGCCAGAAACACAGAGTAACGGTCGGTAGCACCCGGATCAAGAGCAAAAAAAACTATTGCCCATAAAATGACGGATAAGATACATAACTTAATAAAAAATTCAAACAAAGGCTTCATAAGAACTGTTTCTTTCTTGATAAACAACTGTAATATCCGCCAATACGCCCTATTTTTTTTTGTTTGCCTTCCGAACGACCTTCATGAGTACCAGCGACATACCAAACATACCGAGCACAACTCCAGCCAGAAGGAGCAATGGTGAGGTGCCAAATCTGCCGTCCGCCCAATATCCTGCCAGCACAAAAAACGCGAAGCTTACTGCTATCTGCAGACCAATACCCATGTAATCGGACATCGCCCTAACAGAACGCCCAAACTGATCCGAAAACCTCTCTTCATCAGGCTTTGTCATCGATGAACATCCTTGTTTATTTCCAGAACCCCAAGCACATAAGTGCCGAAAAAGAAGATAACCAAGGCCGTAATGATTACCGTATCGTGAACCTGAAGATAATACTACTTCCTGAAATAATGAATCCAATTACAAGAATTTCTCCCGCCGATGGTTAACGGCATTAAAAAAATCATATTATTTCTGGATAAGTGCATTTATAAAAAAATGGAGTGCCGATAAGGCACGATGATAACGAAAAATATCAGTAAGATCAGGATGGTACCTGAATATATCGTGCCAAAGTGCTTTCGCCTGGACCCGGGGCTCATCGCACTCCAGAGCACAAGAAAAGGAGGGGTGAGCAACGGGGAGTATTCCTCCCTGAACCTCGGAAGCAACACCGGCGACAGTATCGAACTGATTAATGAAAACACCCTGCGTCTGTGTGTGGCCGCAGGCATTAATCCCGCACAATTGGTCTGCTCTGATCAGGTACACGGCACAGAAATACTTCTTGCAGAAAAGCCTGGACGATACTGCGGTTATGACTCCCTTATTACAGACAAAAAAAATCTGTTTCTGTGCATCTTTACCGCAGACTGCTATCCCGTGCTGATCTATGACCCCCGGCATAAAGCTTCAGGAGCGATTCATGCCGGCTGGAAAGGTACTGCCGGGCAGATTGTTGTAAAAACCCTTTCCGCCATGAAAAGCCGCTTTAACTCCATTCCCGAAGAGTGCCTTGCCTGGATAGGAACAGGAATTTCGGCCAACGCTTATGAAGTTGACAAGGAGGTTGCAAAAGAGTTCCCGCCTGATACCACCAAGCGCTCCCCTTTTTCGCTGGATGAAGAAAAATACCTGCTGGATCTTGGCTTGGTCAATTACCGGCAACTGCTTGCATCAGGAGTGCCAGCATCGAATATTGAGAGATCTTCCTTCTGCTCATACGGCAATAAAGACCTTTTCTTTTCCTACCGGCGCGATCAGGGAAAGACCGGACGCATGGTTTCCCTGATCGGAGTCTGCTCGCGCTGAGGTACGTTATATAAAGCTCTTGCCGTAAGAACCGTAGAGTTCATGTGCCTGACGGCATATTTCCTCCCTGAAATCGGGATGGGCTATACTGGCAAGGGCTTCCGCTCTCTGCCTGAGATTTTTGCCATGCAGATTAACAATACCATACTCGGTAACCACATACTGCACATGAGCCCTGGTGGTGACAACACCAGCCCCCGGCTTAAGTTGAGGAACAATTCTCGACAAGCCGCTTTTCGTGGTTGACGGCAATGCAATAATAGGCTTACCGCCTTTGGAAAGGGCAGCTCCCCTTATAAAATCCATCTGACCGCCAACACCGGAAAAATATTTCTGCCCGATGGAGTCAGCACATACCTGGCCGGACATGTCAATTTCCAGAGCACTGTTAATAGCCGTTACCCGTGGATTTTTCCTGATCTCCCGTGTATCATTGACATAATCTGAAGGAAGCATTTCCACAAGAGGATTATCATCAACAAAATCATAGAGCCTTCGGGTGCCAACCAGAAAGCTTGCTACGATGATCTCCCGGTGACTCCGTTTTTTGCTTCCGTTGATAACCCCTTTTTCAACAAGTTCCACCACACCGTCAGAAAACATCTCAGAATGAATCCCCAGATCCCGGTGGCCGGAAAGAGCCGCAAGGGTTGCGTCAGGAATTGCGCCTATACCCAACTGGAGCGTGGCGCCATCCTCGACAATAGAGGCAATATGACGGCCTATTCCGATCTCAATATCACTCAAGACGTGAAGAGGAGTTTCAGGCAGAGGATCGTCCACATCAACCATTGCGTGAATCTTGCTGGTATGAAGCATTCCTTCCCCATGGGTACGGGGCATGTTCGGATTCACCTGGGCAATAACCACCTTCGCAGCATGCACTGCCGCCAGGGTTGCGTCTACTGATACTCCGAGAGAACAGTATCCGTGACGATCAGGAGGAGAGACATGAACAAGAGCCACATCGAGCGGAAGAATCCCGTTAAAAAAAAGCGATGGGACGTCGCTGAGAAAGACAGGAATAGCATCACCATCCCCGCCCTGAACCGACTTGCGAACATTTTTTCCTACAAACAGGGCATTCAATCTGAAGCTCTCGCGATATTCCGGTCTGGCATAGGGAGCATCTCCCTCTGTGTGAAGACTGACAATTTCGACATTTTTCAACTGGTCAGCACGGTCAACCATGGCTTCAATCAACCGTTGCGGCGTTGCTGCCGCCGTATGCAAAAATACCCTGTCTCCTGACTTGATTCTTGCTACCGCTTCTTGTGCGGAAAGCGTCTTATAGTTCATAAACCCCTTTTAATTTCCGTTATTTTTCCGGCGCAGATATGCCGGTGTATCTGATAACCCTTTCTGAATTTTGTCCTCATGCTCTCCTCTCTCTCCTGCCAGCGACGGATTGTGATCAATATCCTGACCGGGATTTTTCCTCAGACCAACCTCATGAGGATCATGGATTGACATCTGTCTTCTGATATACGCAGGAATCCGCAAATCCTCCTCCTGCCGTTCAGGAGCAAGCGAGACTGTCTGGCGAACCGATGCATGAATTTGTCCGGGTCTCATGCCAGGTGCCTGGGCAACAGGATGGCGGACAGCAGGAGCCTTCCCATCTTCATGATCCTTTCTCTTGAAACCAGTCACAATAACAGTAACTCTGATCTCTCCTGAAACCTGAGGCTCGTCGACATAGCCATTGATAATCTTGGCATCACTGCCGACCTGTTCTTCAATATAGTTCATGGCATCCGACATGTCCCGCATCGTAACCTCACCGGTAATGTTGACCAGCACCCCTTTGGCGCCTTTTATCGACACTCCCTCAAGAAGAGGACTGTTAATCGCATCCGATGAGGCCTTCATCGCCCGGCGTTCACCTGCTGCAGCCGCAGAACCCATAACCGCATCGCCCGCTCCGGACATAATGCTCCGCACATCCGCAAAGTCAACATTAACATGCCCGTGACGGGTAATAATGTCAGCAATGCCTTTGGCCGCCCTGTAGAGAACATCGTTCGCCATGTTGAATGCTTCTGTGGCGCTGACACCCTCTTCAGCAATACTGAGAATCTTTTCGTTTTCGACAAGAATAAGCGTGTCAATATATTTTCGCAGTTCGGCTATACCTCCATCTGCAATTTTCGACTTGACCTGACCCTCAAAGTTAAACGGCCTGGTCACCACACCGATAGTAAGAATCCCCATATTTCTTGCAATGGAGGCAATAACAGGCGCAGCACCTGTACCGGTGCCTTTGCCCATACCTGCTGCAATAAAAACAAGATCTGCACCTCGAAGCTGAGCCGCAATAATTTCCTTGTCATCCTCGGCAGCCTGACGGCCTTTTGCAGGATCTGCTCCGGCGCCCAATCCGCTTGTTGCCTTCTTGCCGATCTGCACCCTGAGAGGTGCCTTCGAGTTCAGAAGCGCCTGACGATCGGTATTAAACACAATATATTCAACGCCGCTTATTTTCCGGTCAATCATATTGTTAACCGCATTGCCACCGCAACCGCCGACGCCGACAATCTTTATGGTAACCCCTTTGCCCTGGTCGCTGTCAAACAGGCCTGGGTCCAACTCAAATGCCATTGCTCATTTCTCCACTTTAAAACGCCTTTGTTAGCTCGCACATCACAGATTATCCCAAAATTTTTTCATCCGATCAACAATTTTTTTCCCTGCAGGACTTTGCTCCTGCACCATAGGCTCTTCCTGAATGCCTTCAGGTGCCTCAGTCGGCAGAACCTCTGCTGTCGAAGCAAAACTGTGATTTACTGAGAGGTTATTCTGAAATGCATGGGCAACAAGACCCATTACGGTTGCATACATAGGATTGTTGACCGAACCCTTGATTCCGCCGGATACCCCTTCCGGATAGCCGATACGAATATCAAGACCAAGAACGTCCCGGGCAAGCTCTTCGGCTCCCGGCAGGAGCGAACCGCCTCCCGTTATAATTGCGCCTGCATTGAGGTATTCGTAATAGCCGGAACGCTTTACCGAATCCCGCACCAGTTCCAGAATCTCCATCATCCTCGCTTCAATAATCATCGTCAGTGAGCTTTTTGGAACTGATTTTTGAGGACGACCTTCGATCCCCTCAATAAGCAGCTCCTCATCCTCGCCGCTGAGCTTGGTGTATGCACAACCATGCTTTATTTTCAGCTCCTCGGCAACCTCATAAAGAGCCTTCACCCCATGAGCAATATCATGAGTAACATCATTGGCCGCAACCTTGATGACCTCTGAATAACGGATCGCACCGTCAATATAGATGGCGACCTCGGTGGTTCCCCCGCCGATGTCAATAACAACTACCCCGCTTTTTTTCTCACGCTCTTTCATGACCGCCATGCCGGAAGCCACGGGTTCAAAGGTAACCGCACTGATTTCCAGGCCCGCCTTCTCGACACACTGCCTGATATTGCGGATCTTTGTTCTCAACCCGACAACAATATAGGCACTTCCTCGCATAGTGGTTCCCGCCATACCTATGGGGTCCAGGAGCCCATCCTGATCATCGACAATGAATTCCTGGGGAATAACATGAATAATTTCATGATCAATATCCAGATATCGGATATTTGTCTTGGCCTTTTCAAGAAACCTTTTCACATCAGACTCATTGACAATCCCTGTCTGATTGATGCTGATTTCCGAATTACTGTGAATACAATGGACATGTGCACCGGAAATTCCGACATTGACTCCGTGGATACGGATAGATGACTCCCGTTCAGCATCCGCAACAGCCGCCCGGATAGAAGCTACCGTTTTATTAATATTCACCACTGTCGCCCTTTGAAGACCATCGGAATTAGAACGTCCCTTGCCAAGCACGTTGAGTTTTCCTATTTCATCTTTTTCAGCAACGACAACACACACCTTTGTTGTTCCGATATCAAGACCTACTGCAATATTGCTTTTCAGCATCGTTCTATACTTGCATAATTTTCATGGAGAAATATCCTGCGGCACCTGTGGAGATACAAGATCTGTAGTAAATATCCTGTCTCTAAACCTCAGATCCACAGTGTCATAACATCCAAAACCTTTTTTTGAAATGACCTTTTGCCAGAATATCTCAAATTTTTTCAACTTTTCCTTGAAGTTACCATCATTACCAACAATAAAACGGGTAGGAGCCTGGGCGGCAGTGTACCATGTCATATTGTTTCCTGAAAGATGAAGTTCGCGGACAAGGATGCTTGCATACTCTGTCTCTGAAAGAGCCTCAAGAAAATGCAGGAGCAATGCGACATAATGCATGTCAAGTTGCTGCAGGCCATTCCTGGCCGTTCTCAGACGGCTTATTCCTGCAATTGCAAGCAATTTCGGGAAACGCTCTGCAACCACAGGTTTCCACGGAAGAAGAAATCCTTCACGATCAATAACCGCTATTTGACCGTCAATTTCTGTTAAAGCAATCGGCTCCCGCTCTAGAACCCTGACGCGGACGATACCGTTAAGCTCTTTGCTGATCACAGCATCCCTGAGATAGGGAATAACCATAATCCTCTGTTTCAACTCTTCGGGATCAAGCTCCTGCAGATTTCTGCCTTTAAAGCCCTTGATGCGTACTAAAAGCTCACTGTCATCAATAATCGAGTATCCGTCAACAACAAAATCTCTGACAACCAACCCCTTTTTCCAGTGCGAGGCAACAGAGACCAAGCCCGCAAGAGCGGCAAACACCATCAGCAAAATGAATAACGGCAAAAACCAGTTGCCCCCCTCAGAAGGCGGGACAACATCGCTCCGGATTTCCTCACCATCCGGCAGAGCGCCTGGATATTCATGGTATTCGGAATCAGACATAACTGATTGATCCGGACTGCCTGCAGAATTCGGCAACTCTCGACGCAAGATGGGTAATATCACCGGCGCCCATCAAAAGAAGCATGTTTCCGTTGACTGAATAGCCCTGGAGTGTGATAAAAAGCGCCTCCATGTCTGCAATAAATTCAACCTGCCTGCCGCCAGCCTTCCGGACAGCCGCCGCCACCAATTCCCCATTAACACCCGGATAGTCAACTGCCTTTTCACGGGCAGGATAGACATCGGCAACATAAACAACATCGGCCCGTGAAAGCGCCCAGCCATACTCGTCAGCAAATTCCCTGGTGCGGGAAAAGAGATGCGGCTGAAAAACCGCGACTACCCTGGAATCAACCCATCCGCTTTTAGCGGCCTTGACGGTAGCCTTGACTTCTGAAGGATGGTGAGCATAATCGTCCACAACCATAAGCCCGGCTCCATTATCGTATTTCACCTGAAACCTTCTTCTCATGCCGCTGTACCGGCCAAGCCCGGCAATCAGCCGGTCAGGCATTATCCCCAGTTCAAGTCCCGCAGAAAAAGCAGCCAGTGCATTGAGTACATTGTGGCGTCCCGGCACGTTGATGCAAACATTCGGGTACTCTCGTCCATAAGCCTGTATCGTAAAGCTGGTATGATTTTTTTTAAAGACAATGTCTGAGGCCATAACATTCGCAGACTCTTCAATACCAAACGTGGTATAGAGCCGATTGAGAGAGGGAATAATCTTCCTGATCTCCGGCCAGTCAACACAACAGATCACCCGTCCATAAAAAGGCACTTTGTTGGCAAAGGCAATAAATGCCTGTTTCAAGTCATCAAGGGTGCCATAGGTGTCCATGTGCTCAGACTCCAGGCTGTTGATTATGGCAATGGTCGGGGTAAGTTTCAAAAAAGCACGATCATACTCATCGGCTTCGATAACCATGAATTTCCCCTCCCCGACAATCGTACTCCCTTTCAGATAGTCCGATATACCGCCAATCATGACGGTCGGGGATTCACCTGATTCGATAAGCATGGTGGCAATCATGGCCGTTGTCGTTGTCTTTCCATGGGTACCGGAAATACATATTCCATACTTATAGCGCATAAGCTCGCCAAGCATCTCATCCCTTTTAATGACAGGAATGCCAGCCTTCTCAGCCGTAATAATCTCTATGTTTTCTTCCGGCCTGATGGCCGAGGAGTAGACAACAACATCACATGAAGCCACCTGTTCGGCCCGATGTCCCCGATAAACGATAGCCCCATGTTCGGCAAGTTTGTCGGTCACCTCACCTGAAGACAGATCAGATCCGGTAACCCCGAACCCCGACTTCAGCAGCAGTTCCGCGATAGCACTCATCCCTGCACCGCCTATCCCGACAATATGAACGCTCTTTGTTTTTCCCAATTCCATTATGAATCCTCTCCGTTAATGTTTTTTTGCAAGGCTGATGATTCTCTGGGCAAGCTGACAGGAGGCATGGGGATGTGCCAGTTTTCGGGATGCCGCGCCCATATTTTTAAGCCTTTCAGCATCGTGAAGCAACTCAAGAATGGTGGCTGACGATACCTCCTCTCCGAGATGGTTATCGTCAACCACTATAGCGGCCGCATTGGCCAGAAACGCCCGTGCATTATGGCGCTGATGGTCGCCAGTGGCATAAGGATAGGGGACGAGAACCGAGGGCTTTCCAAGATTGGTCAGCTCGGCAAGGGATGAAGCTCCTGCCCGGCAAAGAACAAGATCGGCCGCGCTGTATGCCGCACCCATATCTTCAATGTAAGGCGCAATCCAGAGATACGGGGAGGGCGACACAACCCCCTTGAGTCGTTCAAAATCAAGCGCTCCGGTCTGCCAGACAAGATTTGCAGAAGCGGTAATCTCACCAAGCCGCAGAAGCACGGCGTTGTTTATCGAACGCGCTCCCCTGCTCCCGCCAAAAACAAGAAGCGTCGGACGATCTTCGTGCAAACCGAAACGAGACCTTGCAAGAGAAGCTTCCAGCAGCTCAAAAGAGCGGGCAGGATTACCGGAAACAAAGATTCGCCGAGTTTTGGGAAGAAACCTCCGAGCTTCCTCAAAAGAGAGGTGTACTTCACTGGCAAGCATGGCAAGCAGTTTTGTCGTTACCCCGGGAAAAGCATTCTGTTCCTGAATGAGTGTTTTTTTGCCCATAAGCTGGGCCGCTAAAAGAAGAGGGGCACTGACAAATCCTCCGGTACCGACAACAACATCGGGAGACTCCCGATGGACAAGAGAAACCGCTCGACCCAGAGCTCTGGCAAAATCAGCAAGCACGCCGATATTAGCAAGGAGATTGGCCAGCAAACGCCCTCTTTTCAAGCCTCTTACCGGAATAAGGTGCAGCCGGAAACCAAGTCTTGGCACTTCAGTCGCCTCAATACCGCCTGTCGTGCCGGCAAATGAAATTTCGACATCGGGCAGCAGCTTCCTGAGTTCTCCGGCCATAGCGACAGCCGGATATAAATGGCCGCCAGTTCCCCCGCCTGCAAACAGTACTTTCATACGTTTTTGCCTCCTGTAACCTCAAAGAGAACGCCCTTTTCCAGCACATTTTTTTTATGTCGCGATATACTCATAAGAATACCGACCCCAAGAGAGTTAAACAGGAGAGCGGTCCCTCCATAACTGATAAAAGGCAACGCAACACCCGTGGTTGGCAGCAGATGACAGGCAACAGCAATGTTAACAAATGCAAAAAGAGTAATCGCCACAGTAATCCCGCTTGCTACATATTTACCGAAATTATCGGGCGCATGCTTGGCTATGATTAGACCACAGACAAAAAATCCTGCAAACAATGCAATAACGGCAACAGCTCCGATAAAGCCGTACTCCTCCCCGATAATGACAAAGACAAAATCGTTATAAGAAAGCGGCAGATAGAGTTCCCGTTGTTTGCTGGCTCCGATACCGAGGCCAAAGAGCCCGCCGTTGCCAAGACCGATCAATGCCTGTACAACCTGATAGCTCAACCCTTTTTCATCTCCACTGGTAAATGAGAGCAGACGGGCAACCCGATATGGAGCTGCAATGGCAAAAACCGCCGCAATAGGAATAAGCAGCGATGCGGTCGCCAGAAGATGGCGGATATTCACGCCGCCAATAAACATAAGGGTAAACCCTGTCACGGCAATAAGTGACGCCGTACTGAAGTTCGGCTCAAGTGCCACAAGGGCTACGACAATCATAAGAAGGGTGAGAAGGGGATAATAGGAGTTATTGAGATCCTTTATATACGCCTGTTTTTCACTGATAAGCCTTGAAAAATGAAAGATAATTGCATACTTCGCAAAGTCGGAGACCTGAAATTTGAGCGGACCAAAACCTATCCAGCGTGCCGCGCCCGAAATAAGACCAACCGCTTTCATGGCAAGAAGAAGGGTAAGGAGAATAATCCCTGAAAAAAGAATAATTTTGCTGGTCTTCCAGAATACGTGATAGTCAATCATTGCAACAAGCACAACGGTACCAATTCCAAGTACTGCAAAGGTAAGCTGACGCCACAGAAAATACTCGGAGTTCGAATACTTCGTTACCGCCCATCCTGCTCCGCTGCTGTAGACAATAACAATACCTATACATATAAGCAGAGAGACAATCAAAATCAGCAATTTTCCGGCAAAAACCTCTCCGTATGAAGAGGATGAAATCACCTCCAGAGCGGGCAGCTCTGCAGAACCGGGAAGAGAGTCAGTATTCACCATGACGATAAATGATGCACGTATTGTTTAAACTGCTGGCCGCGATCCTCAAAATTTTTGAACATGTCAAAGCTGGCGCAACCGGGCGAAAAGAGCACGGTCTGGCCGGGCTGGGCCGCCTCTCGGGCAAACAAAACGGCCTCTTCGAGTGATGCGGCCACTTTAAGAGCAACAATACCATCAAAGAATGAGGCTATTGTTGCCTTTGATTCTCCTATGGCAATGAGCAGAGAGACCTTGTTCCGTACCAGCTCGGCGATTGATGCATAATCGTTGCCTTTATCCCGTCCTCCGGCAATGAGTACCGCTGTACCGGGCACAGCCTCAATTGCCTGACGCATTGCATTAAGGTTCGTTGCTTTTGAATCATTCACCCATTCCGCCCCGTTGATGGTCATGACAAATTCCTGACGGTGTTCAACGCCACTAAACTCCCTGAGCGCTGAACGAACCGCCTCGCTGCCGATGCCCAGCGCCCTCGCCGCAGCTACAGCCGCAAGCACATTTGAGATATTGTGGTGTCCCCGAAAGCTGTTTTTCAGAAAATCTGAAGTTCCCAGGAACTTCTCTTCTCCACCGGTCTGGCGTACAACAATCGCATCCCCGTCAAGCAAAACCTGTCGGCGGTCCACGCCTCCCAACGGTGGCGGCTCCATGCCGAAAGGAAGAATTATAAAAGGAAATCGATCCGAAGCAGTGCTGAAATGGGCCCTGAGCAAGGGATCATCCGCATTATAGACAAGCGTATCATGAGCACTCTGGTTCTTAAAAATCCTGAACTTCGCATCAGCATATTGCTGCATATCATGTTCATAGCGGTCGAGATGATCGGGCGTAATATTGGTAATAACAGCAACATCAGGCCTGAAAGAAAAGCACCGCTCCAGTTGGTAACTGCTCAGCTCGACAACGGCAACATCTCCGGCGTTCATCTCCCGCACCTTCGAAGCAAACGGCACACCAATATTGCCGACACTGTATGAGCGATACCCCTGCTGACGACCATCCTCTTCACAGATACGGTGAACAAGCGTTGCTGTAGTTGTTTTCCCATCAGTACCGGTAATACCGACAATGCGCGCCTTGCAGAAAAGGCTCGCGATCTCAATTTCGCTGAAAAGCGGAATCCCCCTTGCCTGCATAGTTTTCACCACCGGCGCCGAAGGGGGAATACCGGGACTGACGACACAAAAATCAGCATCGAAAACTTCCGCAGAATGTCCCTGATCTTCGAATCGTATCTGCATCTCATGAAGGGACAAAACCTCCTTTTCGCCAATCCTGCCGAGCTCGCTGAGCAGTACCGCCGCACCTTCACGTTTAAGCAGCTCTGCAGCAGCAATACCACTCTTGCCGGCACCTATGACCGATACTCTTTTACCCTTTACATTCATAGCAGTTATCTGAGTTTTAAGGTCATGAGACTGGCCAGAAAAAAGAGAATGGTCAAAATCCAGAACCTTATCACGATTTTTTGTTCAGGCCATCCTTTCAACTGAAAGTGATGATGAAGGGGTGCCATCAAAAAAATTCGCCGTCCCTGACCGTACCTCATTTTCGTGTACTTGAAATAGAGCACCTGCATAGAGACCGAAAGTGCTTCAAGCACAAATATACCGGCAATCAAAGGCAGAAGCAGCTCCTGCTTGATCAACAGGGCAATAACCGCAATCGCACTGCCAAGAGCAAGAGATCCGGTATCGCCCATGATAATTTCGGCCGGATTAGAGTTGAACCATAAAAAGCCGACACAGGACATGACAATAGCCATGCTGACCACGGCAACCTCGCCTCCTCCCGGAATAAACGGAATATTAAGATACACGGCATAGACCGCATTTCCTGCAAGGTAGGAAAAGCCCCCGAGACCCATGACCACAATAGCTGAACTGCCGGCCGCAAGTCCGTCAAGCCCGTCGGTCAGGTTTACCGCATTCGAGACCGCAGTGATAATAAAAATCACGATAGGTATATAAAAAAAGCCGTAGTCCAGCGTCAGATGTTTGAAAAACGGCACCGTTGTCGTCGAAAGAAGTACCGAAAACGCCGGATCAAACCAGGTGTAGGTGCCTATCACCAGTCCAAGAGAGAGTTGCCCTATTAACTTGTAGCGCGCCGAGAGCCCCCCCTTGATTTTCAAGACCACCTTTCGGTAGTCATCAATGAAACCGATAACGCCCATCCACAAAATAGCAAGCATGATCAGCCAGACATGGGGATCATTGAATTTTGACCAGAGCAACACGGAGACTTCTATGGAAAATATAATGAGCAGTCCGCCCATTGTGGGAAGCGCCTTTTTCTTTTTGTGTTCCGGAGGCGCCTCCTCCTTTATCGGTTCAATAAACCGGGCTTTTAGATATCGGATGAGTCCGGGACCGGCAAAGAGAGTAATCAGCAACGCCGTAATTGCCGCAGCACTTGCCCTGAAGGTAAGATACTCAATAACCCGAAGTACGGGAAAGTGGAAAATATCGTTGATATACTTCAACAGATAATAGAGCATACCGTATTCTTACCTGGTTATGTTTCTTGAAGTAATAAGAGACTCTACAACCTGCTCAAGCTTCATGCCCCGGGATCCCTTGAAAAGCACGACGTCATCCTCGTGCAGCAGAGAAAGCAGCCGCTCCGAAAGTTGCTCGCGGCTTTCGAAATGGCCCCGAAAAGAGCCTGGAGCCTCCCGAGCGATCAGTCGGGCCTTGTCGCCGAACGTCAGCAAGATATCAACCGGACGCTGCTGAATATAATGGCCAATGGTTTCATGTTCAACATCTGCCGCCGCGCCGAGTTCAAGCATATCGCCAAGAACGGCCACCCTTTTACCGCCGCAAGGCATATCACAAAGTGCCTCGATTGCCTGCCGCATGGAGTCTGAATTGGCATTATAGGTATCATTAAGAATCCTGAGACCGAATGAGTCAACGACCTCAAGCCGTTTCCAGCCGGGAGCAGGTATGAGACGCTCAAGCCCCTCACGAATCTGCTGAAGTGAAATTCCGAAATGGGCCCCGACTGCGGCTGCGGCTACAGCGTTGATGACATTATGTTTGCCGGTAAAATTCAGAATAACCTTTTCGCTGCCGGTAACCGAACATAAAAGAAAAGAGAGGCGGCCGTCCTGTTCCACAGAAATCTCCCTGGCCCAAAAGGTATGAGCAGGACTTTCCGATGTGCCGTAAGAGAGACTCCCTGCAAGCCCTTCGCCAGCATCCTGGAGGCGCAGATCATCGGTGTTAATGAACGCAATACCCCCGCTCCGGCGGAGATAGTCGTAAAGCTGAGTCTCAGCAGCGGCCACACCATCAAGATCAAGAAGAAACTCCAGATGCTCGTGGCCGATATTGGTCAGAAGAGCATGGGTCGGCCTGGCAATCCCGGCAAGCAAGGCCATCTCTCCAGGATGATTGATCCCCACCTCGACAACCGCAATGCCGGTATCGCGCCGGAGTTGAAGCAGAGTAAGGGGAACTCCGAGATGATTGTTCCTGTTCCCCTGGCTCACCGTAACCTTGAAGCTGGTGCCAAGAACCGATGCCACCATCTCCTTGGTCGTGGTCTTTCCATTACTGCCGCCAATAGCCACAACAGGAAGAGAAAAGGTGTTCCGATAGATTGTTGAGAGATGCTGCAGACCGGCAACAGTGTCGGAAGTGACAAGAAAACCCTTGCCGGGGGGGGGTTGCGGTGCGCCTTCTGCATCATACCACTCACGACTCACCATAGCCCAGGATGCGCCGTTGTCAAAGGCCGTCTCGATGTAACGGTGGCCGTCTGTTCTCTCACCCTTCAGGGCAATAAAAATACCACCTTCGGTAATCTCTCTTGAATCAATAACCACTTTCGGCTCAGCAATCTCAAGGAGAGGGGAGTCCACCCGGGCGACAACTACCTCTCCGACATCCCGAAAATCATTGATACTCAGCACACCTTTCACTTGAGTTCTCTCTCCTTCTCCGGATATCCGGCACCTTTTTCCTGCATACATTTTCGTAAAATATCCTGATCTGAGAAATAATGTTTCCTGCCGGCAATCTCCTGGTACTTTTCATGACCTTTCCCTGCAACAAGAAGAACATCCCCCTGTTTGAGCATCAAGAGGGCCGTTCTGATGGCTTCAGCCCTGTCGCTGATCCTCCTGTAACTGCTTCCGGTGATGCCCTGCTCAATTTCATCAAGAATCAGCTCAGGATCCTCATCCCGGGGATTATCGGAAGTAATAATAATCTGATCTGCCGTTTCGGAGGCAATCCGACCCATTTCAGGGCGCTTTGAACGATCCCGGTTGCCCCCGCACCCGAAAACCACAATAAGACGGGAATCTTCAGTCTTCAGGCTGCGCAAGGCATCAAGCGCCTTGAACAGTGCATCCGGAGTATGAGCATAATCAACAAAAACAGAGCAACCCTCACTCCTGTCGCCGATTCTTTCCATGCGTCCGTCAACAGCAGAAATATCCGAAAGAGAACGGCAGATCTCTTCAGGGGCAAGACCCATCCCGGTACCGACAGCCGCAGCCTCAAGCACATTCATGACGTTGAAAACTCCGGGCAACCCAACCTGCATGGTCATCACCGTATCAGGAAAATGGAGGGCAATTTTGCTTGACGCAAGAGTGCTCTGAAGAATATCGGCTGTAAAAGAGCGGCTGCATAAAAATGCCGGAACCGCTCCTGACCGAAGACTGCAACAGTATCTTTTTTCCGGAGCGACCTGTTCTGCCATCTGTTTCGCATAGGGGTCATCGACATTGAAGACGGCAAATCCTTCCGGGGCAAGCTGGTCGAACAACTGCTGCTTGGCTGAGGCATACTCCTGCATGGAGTTGTGAAAGTCAAGATGCTCCATGGTGAGGTTGGTAAAAAGTGCCGCATGAAACCTGATACCGTAAACTCTCTGCAGCACCAGTGCATGGGAAGAGACCTCCATGACTGCCGCCCTGCATCCCGCAGCGACCATCTCACGGAAAAGCGCATGCAGACCGTGAGCCTCAGGGGTGGTGCGGTCAAGCGCAATATCGCGCTCTCCAATCCGGCAGAGATTTGTGCCGATATAAGCTGCCGGAATTCCGCCGGCATTGAGCATTGCCGTGATCAGCTTCGCTGTGGTTGTTTTGCCGTTCGTACCGGTAACCCCGATAATCAGCAGCCGGTCGGCAGCATAATCATAAAAAATACGGGCCGCCTCGGCAAGAGCCTTTCGTGCATCGGAAACTCTGATATAAAGAGTTGATAGGTCTGGATCAAGCGGAAATTCCTCACAGATGACCGCCACGGCCCCACCTTCGACAGCACTTCGGATAAACCGGTGACCATCAGTACAGTAGCCCCTGACCGCAACAAAAAGTGCATCCGGCAGAACCTCCCGTGAGTCGCTGGTTATCATGGATACCCCCACCCCTCTCGTGGTTTTTCCTGCCACCCCCAGAAAAGAAATCCCCTTGAGCAACTCCTCCAGTTGCATCTGCTGCTGGCCAGCACTCTCTTTCATCACAGTCATGAGGGTGTTTTGTTCATCTTCTTTAAAGAAAGCATCACTGTGATAACCCTTTTCTTTTCAACCTTGCTGCCTGGCAGAATGTTTTGACGGACAACAACTCCGTTAAAATCTCCGGAATACTCCATCTCCAGATTGAGCCATTTCAACAACCGCTCGGCATCACGACCCTTCAGACCCGTGAGTTCCGGAACCGTCACTGTAGAAACAGAGTCAATAACCCCCTGTTCAGGAGAACGTATGGAAAGGTTTTTCTGCATCTCCTCCGAACAGGCTATCATTCTCGACGCAATACCGGCAAAAACCGGAACAGCAACGGTTGCGGCATAGTAAGCTGTTTTTGGATTTTCAACAAGCACAATAATGGCATAGCGGGGAGCCGTTACAGGGAAATAACCGACAAATGAAGAGACATAAGAGCGGTTCACATAAGAACCCCCTGCCGCGCGACGCGCTGTTCCGGTCTTGCCTGCCACATTCATACTGATCAAGAGATCATTTTTCGCAGTCCCACTGTCCACAACCGCTTTAAAATACTCTTTGTTGAGATATCGTGCGGTTGCGACCGAAACGACCCTCTGAACTTTTTCAGGGGCCCCCTCCCGGACTACCTGACCCTTCGCATCAGTAATTTTCTTGATAATGTAGGGTCGCATCCGCTCACCATCATTGGCAATGGCAGCGTAGGCCTGCAGGATCTGCAGCGGGGTGGTCATCACCTGATAGCCATAGCCCATCCAGGGAAGCGTCGTCATATCCCACTGGGCAAGTGGACGAACAATTCCTCTTGCCTCACCGACCAGCCCGATGCCCGTCTTCTTTCCAAACCCGAAATTTCTCGTATAGGCACTGAATTTTTCTCGCCCGACCTTCATGGCTGTCGTTGCCGCCACAATATTGCTGGAATGCATGATGGCCTGACGGAATGTTATGTATCCATAAGGTTCATGATCCGTAATCTTGAGTTTATAAAACGGCATAACCCCGTTATAGCCGAATACGACATCCTCCGCCTTTCTGTTCAGCACTTCCGTTGCCGCAGCGGCCATAACCAGCTTGAACGTTGAGCCCGGTTCATACATTTCTGTCACCGCACGGTTCCGCGAATTTTCCTTGCTCCACGTTGACCTGTTGTTCAGATCAAACGCCGGATTGTTCGCCATGGCAAGAATCTCCCCGGTACGGACATCCATAACAATACTGGTCGCAGCATCAGCCCTGAAGGTTGCCACCGCCTTTGAAAGCTCATCTTCGACGATACTTTGAATATCCCCGTCTATAGTCAACTGTACGGTATCACCTTTGACGGCATCCTGTTGCTGAGCATCAGGCGCAGGGTAACGGACTCCCGTGGCGTTCCGCTGAAAATTTCTTGTCCCGTCAATCCCTTTCAGCTCCTTGTTCAATTGCAGTTCAAGACCACTGCTTCCATCAGTTTTACTTTTTTCGTTGCCGGTAAATCCGATCAACTGGGCGGCAACATTCAGGTAAGATCGCTGCTGCTCCTTGTCAAACCATACCCCGGCAATCTTTTCCTGCATAAGCGGCAGCGCTTTTGCAACGGGTATTTTACGGCCAAGCTGCGCGATACCTTTCCTGCGCCTCAACTCTTTAAGGAATACCAGCCTGTTCACCCCCAGATGCTTTGCAAAAAGCGTGGCAACAGCCCCTGTATTATCATAAGTTTTCTGCTTCCTGCTTTTCTTGTCATTAACCGGCTTTCCATGTGCATCAAACAGCGGGGTATTCCTGATTATGGCAGGATCGGCATAGAAAGTGATTGACTCAATACTTTCGGCAAGCATACGGGAACGTCGGTCAAGAATAACCCCCCGCTGTGCGACCTCCGTTACCACCCGTTCATACTGCTGAGCAGCTTTCTGCTTATATTTTTTGACATTGATCACCTGAATATTAAGCAGCATCCCAATAATCGCGAGGGTAAACAGTGAAAAAGCACCAGCCACAACAGCGAGCCGTTTGCCAAACTCCTGATCATTCATAAGCAGTCCCGTTCATTGAGCAGCACATCATTCACGGTTCAATTTCAACCGGCGGAATACTGGATGGTGTAAGTCCAAGTGCGGCGGCTTCCTGCGCAATATTATGGATACTATGCAGCTCATCCGCTTTCAGTTTCTGTGAGGTGATCATACTGGCGCTTATCCGAAGCTGCTCCCGCAGCGTTTCATTCTGCTGCGCAAGCTCAGTTATTGCAAGGTTATTATGCGTCTGGAAAAGAAAAATCCCTGTTCCAGCCAGAAGGTACAAAAAAGTTTTTGGTTGCAGCAAAGCGCCAATATCGAAATTATTCATGGTGAACTCTTGGTGAAATTTTTTCAATAATCCTCAATTTTGCACTTCTTGCTCTCGGGTTTGACTCTATCTCCTGAGAGGTAGCCAACAGAGGCTTTCTGGTAACAAGGTCCACTGAGCCATACGCAAGCGGCTCCCGCATCGCCACACCTTTGGGGCCCCAGTCACTCCTTGCTTTTTCAGCAAAAACTGTTTTGA
>JBAXFV010000001.1:0-55158 GCA_037139755.1 Chlorobiaceae bacterium | reverse complement strand
CCGGTGATATTCAGATAATCAAGGAAGATAACGTCACGCACAGTTTTTGTGGTCTTGCCTGTGTCGGATGGATGTATCAGAAGATCAAGGACAGTTTTTTTCTCATCCTTGGAACGCATACCTGCGCACATTTTCTGCAGAATGCTCTCGGAATGATGATTTTTGCCAAACCGCGCTTTGGCATTGCCCTTATGGAGGAGGGAGACCTTTCCAAAAATGAGCCGACGCTTCAGGAAATTATCAGTGAAATCAAGGCGGATCATAACCCATCGGTTATTTTTCTCCTCTCTTCATGTACTCCCGAAGTGATGAAGGTTGACTTCAAAGGTTTGGCTCACCATCTCAGCACTCCGGAAGTTCCCGTCCTCTTTGTTCCTGCCAGCGGTCTCGTCTATAATTTTACTCAGGCTGAAGATTCCGTTCTCGCTGCACTTGTGCCATTCTGTCCCCAGGCGCCTGCCGGAGAGAAAAAGGTGGTTTTCCTGGGCTCGGTCAATGATTCGACTGCTGATGATCTCAGGGCTGAGGCAGAGGAGCTTGGTATTCCTGTTGGCGGATTTCTTCCTGAATCGCGTTTCGACAAGATGCCGGCCATTGGTCCCGATACCGTTCTGGCTCCGATACAGCCCTATCTTTCAAGAGTTGCCGTCAAGCTTTCCCGTGAACGGGGATGCAGCGTTCTGCACTCGCTCTTTCCCTTTGGCCCCGACGGTACCAGAGCGTTCTGGGAGGATCTTGCCCGTGAATTCGGGATTACCGTTGATCTTCGAGATCGGGAAAAAGCCGCATGGGAGAAGATCCGCAAACAGACCGATCTCCTGAAAGGGAAAAAAGTCTTTCTGACCGCCGATACCATGATGGAACTGCCCCTTGCACGTTTTCTCCACAATGCGGGTGCAGATGTTGTCGAGTGCAGCAGTGCTTATATTATCAAGAAGTTTCATGCACGTGAGCTTGAGGCGCTTGACGGTGTGCGTGTTGTTGAACAGCCGAACTTTCATCGCCAGCTTGAAGATGTCAGGCGCATTAAACCTGATCTGATTGTCACGTCACTGATGACAGCCAATCCGTTTGTGGGCAATGGTTTTGTGGTGAAGTGGAGCATGGAGTTTATGCTCATGCCCATTCACAGTTGGTCAGGAGTTATCTCTCTTGCCAATCTCTTTGTTTCACCGCTTCAGCGCCGCAGCAAGCTGCCGGCATTTGATGAAAAAGTATGGCTTGAAGGTGTTATGCCGAGTGCCGAATAATTTACTGCAACTCAATGCAACAAAAAACGTTATAGAAGTATGCGCTTAGCTTTCTGGCTCTATGAAGGGACAGCTCTTCATGGTATCAGCCGAGTCACCAACAGTATGAAAGGGGTTCACACCGTCTATCACGCCCCGCAGGGCGATGATTACATTACGGCCACCTATACCATGCTTGAAAGAACTCCGCAATTTCCTGGATTGTCCATCAGCGTGGTTCGCGGCAGAGACCTTGCGCAGGGAGTCTCACGACTTCCGACCACCTTGCAGCAAGTCGATCACCACTACCATCCAGAACTTATCGTTATTGCGCCAAGCTGCAGCACCGCTCTGCTCCAGGAAGATCTCCATCAGCTTGCCGCCCATTCCGGTGTACCGAACGATCGACTGATGGTCTATGCGCTCAACCCTTTCCGGGTATCTGAAAACGAAGCGGCAGATGGCCTCTTTACGGAACTGGTGAAGCGTTACGCCGTCAGTCAGGAAAAAACGGAAGCTCCGTCGGTGAATATTCTTGGCTTTACCTCACTTGGTTTTCATCTGCGCGCCAATTTGACAAGTATCACCCGCATGTTGCAGACGCTGGGCATCACGGTGAATGTTGTTGCTCCATGGGGAAGCAGCATTGAGGATCTCGGAAGACTTCCGGCAGCGTGGCTCAATATCGCGCCCTATCAGGAAATCGGTGTTAACGCAGCCGTATATCTTGAAGAGCGCTTCTCCATGCCGTCACTCTGCGAAGCGCCAATAGGAGTTGAACCCACCATGGCCTGGCTTCGTTCGCTCATTGAAAAGTTGAATGCAATAGCTGCTCAACGGGGTGTTTCTCCTCTCTCCATGCCGAATCTCAAGGCATTTTCACTCGATGGTCTCAGCGCCCCGAGTGGTGTTCCATGGTTTGCCCGCACAGCAGATATGGAGAGTTTCAGCAATAAAAAGGCTTTTGTTTTTGGTGATGCCACCCATACTGTTGGTCTTGTCAAGTTCTTGCGCGACGAACTTGGTATGCAGATTATCGGTGCCGGGACCTACCTTGAGCAACATGCTGACTGGGTGCGTAAAGAGTTGGAAGGATACCTTCCCGGAGCGCTTATGGTCACTGATCGCTTTCAGGATGTGGCCAGGGTTATTGAGGATGAGATGCCTGATCTGGTCTGCGGCACACAGATGGAGCGTCACAGTTGTCGCAAGCTTGATGTTCCCTGCATGGTTGTCTGTCCTCCAACACATATTGAAAACCATCTGCTCGGTTATTATCCGTTTTTCGGTTTTGCCGGAGCCGATGTTATTGCCGACCGAGTCTATCTTTCATGCAAACTTGGTCTTGAGAAGCACCTCATCGACTTTTTTGGTGATGCCGGTCTTGAATACGAGGAGAGTGTTTCTTCTGAAGAGCTTCAGGCAGCTCCGTCAGACAGTCAGAGGGAGGTAGTTAAAACGGGAACACCAGTTCTCTCTGAAGCCACCGCTCTTCCTGAAGATGGAGAGATGAAATGGAGCGATGATGCTGAAACAATGCTGAAGAAAGTGCCATTTTTCGTTCGCAAAAAGGTGCGGAAGAACACTGAAACCTTTGCACGCAGTATTGACGAGTCAGTGGTTACCGTTGAGGTGTTCCGAAAGGCAAAGGAGTCTCTCGGCGGATAAGATTTTGTATCAATCATTTTTTTCTTTTAACTATTATGAGTTTAGTCTTAGCGGTATATGGCAAGGGCGGTATAGGAAAAAGCACCACAAGCGCCAACATTTCAGCGGCACTTGCCCTGAAAGGCGCCAAGGTACTGCAGATCGGCTGCGATCCCAAGCATGACAGTACCTTTCCCATTACTGGAAAACTGCAGAAAACCGTTATTGAAGCTCTTGAAGAGGTTGATTTTCATCACGAAGAGCTGAGTGCCGAGGATATTATCGAAACAGGATTTGCCGGTATTGACTGTCTTGAAGCTGGCGGTCCTCCTGCGGGAAGCGGCTGCGGTGGCTACGTGGTCGGTGAATCCGTAACCCTGCTTCAGGAGCTTGGCCTGTACGATAAATATGACGTTATCCTTTTTGACGTTCTTGGTGACGTTGTTTGTGGAGGTTTCAGTGCTCCGCTTAATTATGCTGACTATGCAATTATTATTGCAACCAACGATTTCGACAGCATCTTTGCTGCCAATCGACTCTGCATGGCCATCCAGCAGAAAAGCGTGCGCTACAAAGTCAAACTTGCCGGTATTGTTGCCAACCGTGTTGATTATACCACCGGCGGAGGCACCAACATGCTCGACCAGTTTGCCGAAAAAGTCGGTACAAGGCTTCTCGCCAAAGTGCCCTACCACGAATTGATCCGTAAAAGCCGCTTTGCCGGTAAAACCCTCTTTGCCATGGATGACACCGAGGGAAAAGCCGAGTGCCTTGTACCATACAACGAGATTGCAGATACCCTGGTTCAGGACGACCCCATAGCATCAATTCCTGTGCCGATCGGTGACAGGGAAATCTTCAAGATGGTTAATGGCTGGCAGTAAGCACTGTTAAGCGTCCTGTTCACAAGAGTGACACAGGACGCTTAAAAATTTTCTTAAATATCACAACGGTAATTACACTGTATATTGCTGTTGTCCTTGCGAATATCAGCCATGATCTTTGTTGTCGGGTTGACCAACTCCTGCAAGAGAGCTGTGAAGGTGCCGAGATAGAAGTTGCCGACGACAGGCAGCGTTGGAAAGGTGACTTTCACCGATATTTCTGGTGGCCGTTTCATGGTGTAGGCGAACTCACCGCTTCCGGCAAAGGTCCATGCGTTTTTGCTGATGGCAAAGAGAAGAAGCTTGAATGCCGGTCGTGGCGGAAGAAGTTTTACGAATTTCTGGAAGATGCCGGGAATGCGGACCTTCAGAAGGTAGCGAGCTGTCCGTTCGCCGGACTCTTGCAAAATGCGGGATGTAGCCGTTTCGCCGATCTCTTTCTGCAATGCGCCAACGAGTGTGTGAAATTTTGCCTCTTCAACCATCTCTTTCGGCAGGTTTCCGACCAGGTAGCCCTGACCGATTTTGCTCAGCATGGTTTCTGCTTTGGTTTTTCCATAGGCTGCTTCAAGAGCTGCAACGGTCTGGATAATGGAATTGGGTCCTATTTTGGACGGTGTTGTGTTCATCAATTGATTGTTATGGTTTACCGGGAGGTCTTGATATAGTGATATCGATATTTCTTGTTGTCCATCGAGCACGTACCGTTACTTTTTCCGGATAAAATCCGAATGGTTCGGCTGGTTGAAACGGGTCGATGGAGCCAGGGTTCCATTGCTGTTTGGGATCGGGCCTTTTATTGCCATAAGGAACATGGGCGCTGACAATATAGCTGCCGGCAGGAAGTTCAGCGAAAGAGTAGTGAAGTGTTCCTTTCCTGTCACGAGATGCGGTTGTGCTGTAAGATTCTGAAGAACCAGAGGCTTCAATAATAACGTATTGCCCGGAGGTAACGCATGTTCCCGAGATGCTTCCGGTTTCAGTAGTTGCTGGCGCATTGCCGACTGTCCTGGATTGAGACCCGCGGGTTCGCTCTTTCCCTGAAAGCCTGAAGAGTAGATCTGAAGCCCCGGCGTGAACAAGATCCGAACTGCTCAGTCCAATCTCTTCACCGGTATTATAACGCAAGTCATTGTTCCGATCATTAACTGCAATAATTCTGTATGATCCTGCAGGAAGATGCCTGAAAGAAAAAACTCCGGAGGTATCAGCCTGTAAAAAGTAATCCGGCTCTCTGGTCAGCAGTTTTCCGTTTCCCGGGGTTTCAGGATGTTTGGCAAAGGCGAGTATCAACGCATTTGTGGCGGGGGAACAGTCTCTGTTGATGACCTTTCCATTGATTGTTCCGCTATCGATAACTGTACCGGTGGAAAATGCCATGGAAAAAGGAGCGGGCAAGGTTCGTCCCAGGTTGTCCGTGAGGTTCATGTCGAGAGTGAGGATCCAGGTTTGGTTTTGTTGCAGAGGCCGGTCCAGTCTCAGTATCGCGTTATTTGCTTCAATAGCAATATCGTATCCTTCGATAGAGGGAGTAAAGTGGAGTGCCTTGATCAATTGCCGTGCGGTAACGTAGTGGTTAAAGGTAAGGCGGATCGTGTTCGTTGCGACATGAAGAGCCGATGGTTCAGGATCGGACGATATCACTCGTAACGGTGTCGTATCGGCTGCTCCTCCTGAAGGCGGTCGATCAGAAGCACAACCTCCGGCAAGCCACAACAGGAGAAGAAGGAGCAAGTGCATGGTGGGGGAGGTACTTTTCATGAAAATCCTTCAAATCCGTGGTGAGAGAGGCTTGATTGTATCTGACCGTGAAAATTCGTAAATTAGAAACTAATGTGGTTCTATGAAAGTTTTTCATAAAAAATTATAGATTGGTTCTCATATAGATGTCCAGACGAAATTTTAAAGTTCTTTATGTCTCCGGTGAAGTTTCTCCTTTTGTAAGAATCAGCCCGCTTGCTGATTTTATGGCATCTTTTCCCCAGGCTATTGAGGAAGAGGGATTCGAAGCGCGTATCATGATGCCGAAGTATGGTACAATCAATGACAGGAAGTTCCGGCTGCACGATGTCCTGCGTTTGTCAGACATTGAGGTTCATCTCAAGGAAAAAATTGACATGCTGGATGTCAAGGTGACGGCTTTGCCGTCAAGCAAGATCCAGACATATTTTCTCTACAACGAAAAATATTTCAAGCGTAATGGTCTTTTTACGGACATCTATAATGAAAGTGATCTGAAAGGAAGTGTTGAAAAGGTGGTTTTTTTCAATGTTGGCGTACTCGAGACCCTGCAGCGCCTGGGGTGGAAGCCCGACATTATTCACTGCCATGACTGGCATGCCAGCCTTGTGCCTCTGCTTCTCAAAACTGTTTACGCTTCCAATGAGTTTTTCAGGGATATAAAGACGGTTTTTACGATTCACAATATTTATCGTCAGGGTATTCTGCCCTACAAGGCATTCCAGCGGTTACTTCCCGAAGAGGTCTGTTCCTCTCTTCATTGCAGCAATGAGGAGGTGAATCTGCTCTACACCGGCGTTGAACATGCCGACCTTCTTACGACCACTTCGAAAAGTTATGCCGAAAAAATTGTGCATGATGGTCCCCAGACTTATGGTCTCGGGCGTGTTCTTGGAGAGTATCAGGCAAAATTTTATGGTATTCTTAATGGCATCGATATCAGGCAGTGGAACCCTTCGACCGACAAGCTCATCAAGAAGCGTTACAGTATCGAGCATATAGAGGGCAAGCTTGACAACAAAAAAGCATTGCTTCAGGAAACGGGCCTTCCATACCGTGAAGGTGTGCCGGTTGTGGGTGTGATTGCTAATTTTGACGAGTTTCAGGGTGCAGATCTGCTGAAACAAAGCCTGGAACAGCTTGCAGCGCTTGATATTCAGCTTGTGATCAGCGGTTCAGGAGACAAGACATACGAAAAAGTTTTTCAGGATTTTGCCCTGGAGCATCCCGAACAGGTGAGCGTTCAGACTGAATATTCCGATGCTTTTTTCCACCTTGCCATTGCGGGGCTGGATATTCTGCTTATGCCGGGTATGATTGAATCATGCGGTATGATTCAGATGTTTGCCATGAGCTATGGAACGATACCGGTTGCTTACGCTGGTGGCGGGATTGTTGAAACCATAGAGGATCATGACGAAGAGAGCGGTTCAGGATTTATTTTTTATGAATATACCAGCCAGTCACTTGTTGACAAGCTGCAGGAGGCTCTCGAATGTTTTCATGATGAGGAGAGCTGGCTTCGGATTGTAACCGAGGCTATGACGCGCGATTTTACCTGGAAAAACTCGGCAGAAGAGTATGACCACCTGTACCGTGAACTTCTTGAGCAATAGGGGGTTATGGTGCAAATAATAAAGGTTCTCTTTCTTGACCGGGATGGTACAATAAACAAGGATACCGGTTCTTATATTGCTTCGAGAGAGCAGTTGCAGCTCATTGATCGTGCAGATGATGCTATCGCGCTTGCCAGAAATGCCGGGTATCGGATTGTTATCGTGAGCAATCAGGCGGGTATTGCCAGAGGAATAGCTACGGTTGAGCAGGTTGAAGAGGTGAACCGCTATCTTAATGAGCTGCTTTCGGCCAAAAATGCAGGGTTTGACCGTTGTTATTACTGTCCCTTTCATCCTGAATATCCCCACCCTGATTACGACCGTTTTATTGATTATCGTAAACCGGCAACGGGAATGGTTGAGCTGGCCATCAATGATTTTTTGGCAGAAGGCTTTATTGTCGACAGGGGGGCTTCGTTTTTTGTTGGAGATAAAACGATTGATGTTGAGTGTGGTCTGCGTGCCGGGCTCAGGTCGGTGCTGGTAAGGACCGGTCACAATGAGGAAGAGCTTTGTTTGTTGCGGAACATCATTCCTGAATTTGTGGCTGACGATCTTTATAAAGCGGTGACGGAGTATATTCTTGCCTCAGTCTGAACCTGCTTTGCTCCCTCATGTCAGCCTTTTCAGGGTATGCTGACTCTTTATGTGCATATTCCGTTTTGTAAATCGCGTTGTTCCTACTGTGATTTTTACCTTGTCACGCGACAGGAGCATATCGCAACGTTTTTCAAGGCTCTTTCGCTTGAAAGCGCATCCCGATCGGCTGATCTGAAAGGAAAAACGATTAGTGCCATTCATTTCGGCGGCGGTACTCCATCAATGGTTTCCGTGCACTATCTTGCCGGATGGCTACACGACATTGCCGCGTTTTGTACGTTTACTCCCGACATTGAAATAGCTCTTGAAGCCAATCCTGAAGATCTCTGCAGCAGGAAAATGGATGAGCTCCGTGCGGCAGGTATAACGAGGCTCAGTATTGGTGTTCAGTCGTTTAGTTCCGAAAAGCTGCGCGCACTTGGTCGCGCCCATACCGCACTCGAATCCCGCCAGGTAACAGCCGATGCGATTCGGAGGTTTGACTCAGTGAGCGTTGACCTGATATGCGGGGTTTCCGGAGAGGAGCTGCCGATTTGGGAAGCTGATCTCAAGGCCGCTCTGGCGCTGGAGCCCCACCATCTTTCGGTCTATATGCTCTCGGTTGAGCCGAAAACCCTCCTGCATCGGAAAATCTCGAAAGGCATACTTACGGTTCCAGACGATGCCGCGCAGGCCTCCTTCTATGAAACCGCGATCAGAAAAGTGGCGCTGCACGGGTACACCCATTATGAAGTCTCCAATTTTTGCCTGCCGGGCCATCAATCCCGTTACAATCTTGCAAGCTGGCGGCGCGAGCCGTACCTTGGCTTTGGCCCTTCTGCACACAGCTTTCTTGTTTCTGAAGAGTGCGAGGTCCGCACGGCAAATGTGTCAAGCCTTGCTCGATATATGGCCGCTCCCGAAAATGCCATGGTGTTTCGTGAAGAATTGTCGGATGCAGAGCGGTTTACTGAACAGGTTTTTCTTTCCCTGCGAATAAACAGCGGTCTTGATGTTGAGTTTTTGCAAAAAGAAAATAAATTGGGGCATGGTCTTGTACAGACTCTTGATCTTTTTACGGAGAGAGGATGGATACAGCAGCAGGAGGGGCTTCTTTACCTGACTGAAAAAGGTTTTTTGTTTGCCGATTTTATCGCAGAGGCTCTTATTTTCTGATAACCCGATACTTCAGAGTACGTTTCACCCATGACACACCGGACGATTAACCGCACTCTTTCTGCTGTTCTTTTTCTTGCCGCTGAAATTTTATATCTCCGCACTATGGCTCCCACCTTTTCGTTCTGGGATTGCGGGGAGTTTATTGCAACAGCGTATACACTCGGCATTCCACATCCTCCCGGAGCACCGCTTTTTCTTTTGCTTGGGCGTTTCTTTTCCATGATTCCTTTTTTCAGTGATACCGGAGCACGGGTTAACCTGATCAGTACTCTCGCCAGTGCGGCAACCATTATGTTGACCTATCTGATCACGGTGCGGTTGATCATTCTCTACAGAAAAAGTGAGCCTGACCTCTGGGACTCTGCTGAAAAGATATCTGCCTACGGAGGCGCTGTTATCGGTGCTTTAGCCCTTGCCTTGTCCGACAGTTTCTGGTTTAACGCTGTTGAAGCTGAAGTGTACGCACTTTCATCGCTTTTTACTGCTGTTGTTGTCTGGTTGATTCTTCGCTGGCATGAAGAGGAGCCTGAACCCGGTCACGAACGGTGGCTGCTGCTCGTCATGTACGTCATAGGGCTTTCCATCGGGGTGCATCTGCTCAGCCTGCTTGCTGTTTTTGCTGTTGCGCTGCTCTACTTCTTTAAAAAGTATGAGGTGACCTTTAAATCCTTCACTCTGCTGATTCTTGCGTCGTCCGCTCTTTTTTTTCTGATTTATATCGGCATCATCAAGGGGCTTCCGATATTGCTGCAAATGACTTCATGGTGGGGATTTCTTCTCTTTCTCGTTCTACTCGGTTATGCCGTATGGTATTCACACACGCACCGCAAGGCGCTTATGAATACCCTTCTGATGTCGCTATTTCTCATCATTATCGGGTATACATCCTACGGCATGATTTTTGTGCGGGCGCAGGCAGGGCCGCCGATCAACGAAAACAATCCTTCGACCTCAGAGAGCTTTTTTTCTTATCTCAACCGCGATCAGTACGGTGACATGCCGCTCTGGCCGAGACGCTGGTCACCGGAGCCGGTACATCAGTATTACTACCAGCAATATTCAAGTGATCTTGACTATTTTCTCACCTACCAGATGCAGAAGATGTACTTTCGCTATTTCGGCTGGCAGTTTATAGGACGCGAACATGATATGGAGGGGGCTGGAGTCGACTGGTCGGTGCTTTGGGGTATCCCTTTTCTTGTGGGGCTTGTTGGAGCCATAACCCATTTCAGGCGTGACTGGAAGATGGGACTGGTTGTTACCGCGCTTTTTGTGCTTACCGGCGCCGCGCTGGTTATCTATCTTAACCAGACTGAGCCGCAGCCCAGAGAAAGGGATTACAGTTACGTCGGCAGCTTTTTCGCTTTTGCTCTCTGGATAGGAATCGGAATTGAAAGCATTTGGCAGTGGCTTGGGGAGAGGTTGAAGCTGATTGGCCGCAGGTCCCTGATGCTTCTTGCTGTGTTGACGGTTGCACTCGGTTTTTTCCTGATTAACGGCAGGATGCTGCAGGCGAACTATCGTATGCATGACCGTTCCGGAAACTATGTTCCGTGGGACTGGGCCTGGAATATGTTGCAAAGTTGTGAAAAAGATGCCATTCTTTTTACCAACGGCGATAATGATACCTTTCCCTTGTGGTACCTGCAGGAGGTCGAACGTATCAGAACCGATGTGCGGGTTGTTAACCTGAGTCTTGCCAATACCGGCTGGTACCTTGATCAGTTGAAAAACAGCAGTCCGCGCGGTGCAAAACCGGTTGCTTTCAGTTTAAGCGACGGAGAGATTGCCAGTATTACCTATGTCCCTATTGATTCAGTTGATGCTGTGCTTCCTTCATCCCCGCTCCGTCAGCAGCTTTTGCGTGAGTCACGACTCCATGCTCTTTCGCTGCCCTCAGAACCTGTCGATACCATGAGATGGCTGCTGAAGCCAGGACTGACTTATGATGGACAGGGATATCTTCGCCCCCAGGATATTGCTGTTTATGAGATTCTGATGAACAACTTTGCTCGTCGTCCGGTCTATTTTGCCTTGACGGTCGATCCGGAAAGCATGATTGGTATTGAAAAATATCTTCGTCTTGACGGTCTTGCCTACAAGGTAGTGCCGATTAATAGTGCAGATCCAATGAGCTATGTTGATCCGGCAGTGCTGTACAGGAACCTTCTGAGCGTTTATCGTTACAGAAACCTCAATAACCCCCGAGTCACTCTTGAAGAGACGTCGAGAAGACTTTGCGGCAACTATAATCCACTGTTTGTCCGTCTTGCCCTTGAGTTGGCCACGGATCCTGAGGGAACTCTTCTCATCAGAGATGCGTCTGGTGCAGAACGGAATGTTCGGCGCGGGGCACTTGCATTGCAGGTACTTGATACCTCAGTCAAACTTCTGCCTTTGGCACAATATCCCTTAAATCCGGAACTTGCCGGTTCAGTTATTGCCCTTTATGTACGTCTGGGCGAAAAGCAGAAAACGTCAGTATATATTAATTATCTTGAGCAATTGGGCGTTCACTCATCGCCAGCTTCTGACCCTCGCCTTTTTTATGTTCTTGCCAGGGCATACAGGGATATTGGCCGCAAAGATGAAGCGAAACGAATTATCCAATCACTTTCTCGTGAACTGAAGGAGCCAAAGCTGGTAGAAGAGTTTGAAACAATGAAGGAATAAAAAATTATGCAGAGCACAATTCATCCAACTGCCGTTATCGGTCAGAGCGCCGTTCTTGGGGAGGGCGTTACGGTCGGTCCCTATACCGTTATTGAAGACGATGTGGAAATAGGTGATGGTACCAGGATATGGCCCCATGTTCATATAGCATCTGGTGCCCGGATCGGCCGTGACTGCAAGATCTATTCTGGCGCGGTGCTTGCCACTGAGCCTCAGGATCTCAAATTTTCCGGAGAGAAGACCTATCTTTATGTTGGCGACAGAACGGTTATCCGGGAATGTGTTACCCTTAATCGGGGCACAAAAGCGAGCGGTAAAACCGTTATCGGCTCTGATAATCTTTTTATGGCTTATGCGCATGTTGGTCATGACTGTGTCATCGGTAATCATGTTGTTGTTGCAAATTGTGTTCCGTTTGGCGGTCATTGCGAGGTTGGTGATTATGTTGTTATTGGAGGGCTGGCCGCAGTGCACCAGTTTGTTCGAATCGGTCGTTTTTCAATGATCGGAGGGCTCTCAAGAGTCACGCTTGATGTGCCGCCGTTTGTCATGGCTTCTGGCAATGAAACTTTCCGTTTTGAGGGTCTTAACAGTATCGGGTTGAAACGCCGGGGATTCACGGCTGAGAAGATTACCTTGATTAAAGATGCATACAGGATTCTGTTTCAATCGGGCCTTCTTCTTGCCAATGGACTTGAAAAAGTGACATCAGAACTTTCTCCAGAACCTGAAATTGTTGAGATTCTGGACTTTTTTGCATCAGGTACTCATGGTAGAAAATTTATCAGACCGTTCAGTCACCACTAAATTAAATTTGGCAGTATGTCTCGATGGGCAATTGGTATAGATCTTGGCGGTACGGCAATCAAGGCAGGGGTCGTCGGTAAAGAGAGTGGCCTTCTGACGGACAGAAGAATTTTTACCGATACGGCATCGGGTCCTGGCGGAATTGTTCAACAGCTTGCCGGCATTATTGCAACTCTTTATCGAGAAGCATCCACGACACTTAAGCCTGAAGATTTTGCCGGTGTCGGGCTGGGAGCCCCAGGGGCTGTTGATGCGGAGAGGGGGGTACTGAGCTATCCTCCAAATCTTCCTGGATGGGCAATCTTTCCCTTGCGTGATGAACTGCAAAAGTGCCTGATGGAAAAGGAGCAGCTTGCGATGCAGGTTATTATTGATAATGACGCAAATATGGCTGCTTTTGGTGAAGCGGTCTATGGCGCAGGCCGGGAGTTTCAAGATTTTGTTATGGTGACCCTCGGTACTGGTGTGGGCGGCGGGATTGTGCTGAACAGAAAACTTTATCGCGGAGCATACGGTACTGCAGGCGAGTTAGGCTTTATGATTCTTGACTTTGAAGGTCCAACGCTTCATGCCGGTATACGGGGGACGCTTGAAAGCCTTATCGGAAAAAAGGCCATTCTGGCACTTGCACGTCAGATGATTGATTCGAATCCTTCCGGTTCCTCTGTTGGTAACTTGTGTAACTATGACTATACACGCCTTTCGCCGCGCCATCTGGAATATGCCGCACATGAAGGAGATGAAGTCTCTCTTGCTGTCTGGGAGAGAGTTGGTTCCATTCTCGGCGTGGGCCTTGCAAACGTCACTGCGCTCATGGATATCAGAAAATTTGTTGTCGGCGGCGGGATTTCAGCCGCAGGAAACCTTATTTTTGTTCCTGCCATCAATCAGCTCAGGAACTCCATGCTTCCTTCAATGCACGAAGGTCTTGAGCTTGTGCCGGCTTTTCTTGGGAACAAGGCAGGAATACACGGCGCAGCGGCCTTATGCTTCGGCTAACCATCAAGAGAGCTTGCCATGCGAGAACAACTGCTTCACCTTCTTTTTCCTCATGTCTGTCTCGTCTGTCAAAAACTGCTTCTTCCTGATGAAGAGTACTGCTGTGCCTCCTGTATGGAAGAGTTTGAACCTTTCAGAACCTCTTCAGAGGCAGAAGATGTTTTGCGTCAAACCGTTGTTTCCCATTTTGGAGAGCATTTTCCGTTTGAGCGTGGTTGGTGTCGTTACCAGTTTCACAAGAAAAGCGCACTGCAGCAGGTGCTTCACTCGATGAAATATGAGGGTCTTTTTAACCTCGGAAAAAGTTTCGGTCGTCAACTGGGCGAGTGGATGCTCTCCGGCGGTGATATCGGCGATATCGGGTGCATTGTGCCGGTTCCCCTTCACCACCTGAAAAAAACAGAACGATCTTATAACCAGTCAGAAAAAATTGCCGAAGGTCTCGCCCAATCATTGCGGCAACCGGTACGCTCCGACCTCCTTGTCAGAAAACGGTATACCGTATCGCAGACAGGGCTTTCGGCTGAGGCGCGAAAAAAAAATTCTGAAGGAGCCTTTCTGGCGGCCAAATGTGTTCGAGGTTGTCATGTGCTGCTTGTTGATGATGTCGTGACAACAGGCTCAACTTTGGCTGCCGCCGCACAGGCGCTGCGCGAAAGTGGGGCTGAAAAAGTCTCTCTTGCCGCTCTTGCTGTCGCCGTAAAGGAGTAAAAAGCCAATGGAACTTTTTTATACTTCGGTGGAGAACATCGATCTTCATACACAGCGCCTTGTTCTTGATGGTGATGAGTTTCATCATCTTGTGCGGGTGCTGCGAAAAAAAGAGGGGGAGCGTATTTTTGTAACCGACGGTTTTGGCCTGTGCTGCGAGGTCAGTATTTTGGATGTTGGCAAAACCTCACTGAAGGGGCAAATTCTTGGTCATACGCGCTTTGAACGTCCAAAAACCGGCGTGACGGTTGCCCTTTCTCTGCTCAAGGCACCCCAAAGGTTTGAGCTCTTTCTGGAAAAGGCCACCGAGCTTGGAGTATCCACCATCATTCCCATGATGACCTCAAGGACGATCTCCCAGGTGTCAAGTGAAAAAGTTCAGAGCAAGCTCAAGCGATGGCGGACGATTGTTTTGTCAGCGGCACGACAGTCAAAACGGTATTACCTGCCACAACTCAGTGAACCGCTCTCTTTCAGGAAGGTTATTGCCCTTCCGGGTTATGATCTCAAGCTGATTCCTTATGAGGGCTCCGAGATCCCGCCAGAGGTAGAGTGTTGCGGAAAACAGTCAATTTTTCTGATTGGTGGCGAAGGCGGGTTTACTGATGGTGAGGTAGAGGAAGCCCGGAGTGCAGGGTTTCGTGCAATCTCGCTTGGAAGGACAATTCTCAGGGCTGAAACGGCGGGGATTTTTGCCGTAGCTTATGTTCGTTCACAGCTTCTCAACGAGGATTACGTGGAGTGGTTTTAAGTTTTTTGGCTCATAAAAAAATGATCATGAACAGAATCAAAGCAAACCAGGTTATTCTCCTTCTCCTTCTCCTGTTCATTTCGGCCATTTTTTTTGCCATGATCCGTTATTTCCTCATGGTTATTTTTCTTGCCGCTCTTTTTTCTGCGCTTGTAATGCCAGTTTTCAACCGGTTTGAGCGCTGGTTCAGGGGAAGTAAAAGCCTGAGTGCGGCAATGACGATGCTTGTTATGCTGCTCATCGTTGTGCTGCCTCTCGCAGCTCTGCTCGGTGTTGTGGCAAAACAGGCAGTCAGAATAAGTCGTCTTGCCGTACCCTGGGTACAGCAGCAGATCCTTGAGCCAGCCGCATTTGACCAACAGCTTCGTTCGCTCTCATTTTATCCCGACATTGAACTCTATCGTGAGGAGATCCTGAAGAAAGCCGGAGAGCTTGCCAGCACAACAGGGGCGATGCTTTTCAACACCATCTCCTCAGTGACTTACTCTGCCGTCAATGACCTTTTTCTGATCTTTACCTTTCTTTACACCATGTTCTTTTTTTTAAGGGACGGAAGATTGTTATTGGCAAAGCTACTCTCCTGGTTGCCGCTGACGAACAGTGATCAGTACAGGCTGCTTGACAAGTTTCTTTCCGTGACAAGGGCAACTATCAAAGGAAATATGGTGGTGGGAATTGTGCAGGGCACTCTTGCCGGTTTTGCCCTGCATCTGGCCGGGATCGACAGCGCCATCTTCTGGGGTACCCTCATGTCGCTGATTTCAGTGGTACCAGTGCTTGGCCCTCCGATTGTCTGGGTACCAGCGGTCATCTATCTTGCCGCGACAGGGCAGTATCCCCAGGCCATTGGTCTTCTGCTCTTTTGCAGTATTGTGGTCGGTCATATCGACAATATTCTGCGTCCCATTCTGATCGGACGAGATACTCAGATGCACGAACTTCTTATTTTTTTTGGAACGCTCGGAGGTATCGGGATGTTCGGGCTTTTCGGATTTATTGTTGGTCCCATTGTTGCCGCTCTTTTCATGACCGTATGGGAGATGTACGGGGAGAGCTTCAGCGAGTACCTTTCAGAGATCAAAAGCGACAAACCATCCAGTCATGGGTGATCTCAACAACAAAAAAGCGACCTTCCGATCGCTTTTTTGTTGTTTCCTGCAATGAGGCTTAACTTACTCTGACAACCTCTTCAGTTGAGAAGAAGAATGCACCCTCAATAGCTGCATTTTCGACAGAATCAGATCCGTGGACGATGTTCTCACCCTTGCTGTCAGCGTAGAGCTTGCGTACGGTGCCTTCGTCCGCCTGGGCAGGATCGGTGGCGCCAATGACGGTGCGGAAGTCTGCAACAGCATTATCCTTCTCAAGAATCATTGGTACACAAGGCCCGGAAGACATGAACTCAACCAGCTCTCCATAAAAAGGGCGTTCGCGGTGCACGGCATAAAATTCTCCGGCAGTCTCTGTGGTGAGCCGGATTTTTTTCATGGCCACAACGCGGAAGCCAGCACGTTCGATGTGGTTAATGACAGCTCCGACAAGATTCTTGCGGACGCAATCGGGTTTCAGGATAGTCAGTGTTCTTTCCATGGTAGTGGATACAAGATTATTTGTTACTGAAAACAAAAAGTTCGAGCGAAGATACAGAAATGCGCCGGATTATTGAAACTCATGCTGCATCGATTTTTGCGAGCAGATCCTTCATCGGCTGATAAATAATTGGCAGAAAATCGCTGTAGGCCAGCATCACCATTCCCGCTTCATCAACAAGCACATAAGCACGTTGCGACATGCCCAGAAAACCGAGAGCATCGTAGGCTTTTGCAACTGTTTTTTCGGTGTCGCTCAACAGGGTGAAGGGGAGTTGGTTACGCTCGGCAAAGCTTTTGTGCGAGGCAGCACTGTCGGAGCTGATGCCAAGCACAGCAATCCCCCTTTTCGTGAACTCCTGAACATTGTTCCGGTAATCGCACATTTGTGCCGTACAAACGGGAGTGTCGTCACCCGGGTAAAAGATTATCAATACTTTTTTTCCGGTAAAGTCGTAGAGAGAAACGTTCTGACCTTCGGCGTCAGGAAGGGTAAACGCCGGTGCTTTAGTTTTTTCTGCTATCATGATTGTCTGCTGTTTTCGTGTTAACTCAAAAGTTCCGTTATATTCCTCTCAACATACGACTAAATTTTTGAAAAGGGAGCTGGAGGCTCTCCGTTATGGAAATTCATTTCCGGCGGGTTCCGTCAGGAATGGTGCTTTTTGCTCTTTTTCTGCTTTTTTCAGGGTGTCATGCAGGCAATAACCCGGAAGAAACGATAGCGTTGTTTTACAAGCAAGCCAATACCAGCAGTCGCAGTCATGAATATTTGAAGGCTCTTGATTTTTATAATAAGGCTCTTGATCTTGATACCCTGCATATAACCGCACCACGGGTGATCAGCGCCTTATATGAGAAGAGAGTTATCGAAGGCTTGACCGGTGAGTATGGTGAAGCGCTCAAAAGCACGGCGCGTCTTGAAAAACTTCCAGCGGGAATACTGTCGGATTCACTTCGCACCAGAATACTTGTCGATAAGGCAACCTGGCTTCGCGAACTGGGAAATTTCAAAGAGGCTGCGGCAGCACTTGAAAAAGTCCTCTTACCCTTGCCCGGACTTCGGCTTGAGTTGGCCTCTTTGTACAGTGAGGACGGCGACTATGAGAAGGCGGCAATGATTTATAGTAATTTTGCAGGACACGAGCACGATCCGGTTACCAGGATAACTGCCTGGGCCGGGCTCCTGCAGTGCAAAGTTGCTCAGCCGCAACTCGTTCATGAAACTGCCGATGCTCTTGCAGGGAGAATTGCTGCTGAGTCCGGACGGGTTTTAGCGATCAAGGGAGAATTGATACCGAGAATCCAGGCGCTCAGAGCGGCATCAAAAAGCCTTCAGCTTCTTGAAAAACAGCGCAGAAATGCAAGCTATCTCCTGTTCAAAGCTCTTATTTTGGCGGAGGAGTCGCGAAACCCTTTTCTTTTGCAGGTGCTTCGTCTTGAATCAAATGCCGTCATTGTTCGTAAATCAGATCCTTTTCGCGAGGCTGCTGACTATTTTCGAATAAAAAATATGCAGTATGCTCAGGCAGCATCGCTTTTTATGCTTGCCGGAAGCAGGTCGCTTGAAGGCGCGGAGCGGATTGCTGCTTTGCAACAGGGTTTTTCCCTTGGCAGGGATAGCGCACCACCCTGGCCGACAAGTGAGCTTCTTCAGCTTGAAAAAAGTGCAGGGCGGAGTTTGACTGGTATGCTTCTGGAAAGATCAAGGATTTTTGAGCTTTTCGATGCCGGAGAGAAAATTGGTATGCTTGACCTGAAGCGTATACTGGAGAGATATCCAAATAGTTTCACGCTCGGCAAAGGTCATGAAGTTCTTGAGTCGAAGGTAAGGCGATTGCAGCAAGAAATTTCGGGACTGATTCAGCGGAAAGCAGATATTTTTATTCGTGCTCAAGGTGAGGAAAACAGCAAGTTCATTGATCAGGCACTTAATCGTAAAAGAGGGAAGATGTTGGAACTGCTTTCGGAGGTTCGGGTTATAAACCCGGTTGCAGCCGAAACCATCCAACTTATCCCGGTAACGCTCCGCACGGTTCAGGGGGCATTGCATGAGGGTCAGGTCATAATCAAGCCGTTGTTTTCTGACAGTCTTTACGGTGCCATGTTTATTGGCAAGAGGCAATTGCAGATCGCCAGCAGCGAATATCCTGTTGACTCCCTTCATACAGTTGAATCAGGGATACGTTCTTTTCTTGGTGAGCTAACCTCAGCGTCTCCTCGTTCTTATTCACTTGACAGCAAACAGGTGTTGTTTACCAAGGCGTTGTACAATCCTTTTGCAGGATTAATAAGTGCCTCCAGTCATGTCGTTGTTATAGCGGATAAGCTCTTTCCATATCATATGCTTGGGAGCGAACATGATCTTTTTGTTCAACAGGGATATTCATGCGTGCAGTCGATGAAGGAATTTGTTCTGTTGGCAGAAAAGCATGAGCGGGTATCCGAAAGCTCCACAATATTGTTTTACAGCGTCAATAATCTCTCGGGAGCCCGGTTGCATAAACTGTTTTTTCCTCGTGAACGGATTTTTCTTCTCTGGAAAAATTTCAGCAGGGCTGATCTTGAAGCCCTTCATCAGCAGATTGGTAAAAAGATGGAGAGTACTCTTTCTGGTTCAGACGCATTGTTTTTTCTCGGAAATAATTCTGCTGACGGAAGTGATGTGTGGCGGTATATCTCCTCTTATGGAGTTGATTAAGTAAGTAGAAGGAATAGTTTTTTTAGTAAATTCAGACATAATATATACCTCTTCTCATGTTATCTCTATCCGGATTTATTTATGACGGAAAAGGTGTCAGGTAGCAAGGCCTTGGAGCTTATGGCAAGGGAGTTGAAAAATGTCAGGATTAAAAAAGAGCTTACTCTGGAGGATGTAGGTCAACTCATCAAGATCAAAAAAAATTATCTTGAGAAAATTGAAGCAGGGGATTTTAGCTTTTTACCCAGGGTGTATATTTTTACCTATATTAAGGAATATGCGCAGGAGATGGGGATCCATAACGAGGAAACCCTGGAGCAATGCAGGAGGGAGCTCCAGATATATAGCCCGGCTCAGACGACTGTTTCAATTGATGGAGGTAAGGGAAGGAGTGCCCTTAGGCGTGATGTTTATGAGATTATCAAGAGTATCAGGTTCCCACCGGTCAGAATCATGGTAAAAATCGGTATTGTTCTTTTTGTATTTGTTGTACTTGCAATTCTTTACTTTTTCAAAAGGTTATTTTAAGCTTTTCCTCCAGGCTCTCAGCCGTGGGCCAAAGAAGTCTCATTTTTTCTGTTTTCACCATTCCCTAATACCCGTTTTCAGGATATTGTCGTGTTACAAATATTAATAGGATAAAAAAAGTCTCCTTAAGGAATTAATAGTGGGGTTTATGCATTCCTTAATGCATATTCGTGCTATCTTCTTCCACAATTGTTGTGATCAGCATTAATCGAGACCGTTCAAGAGAAAGTTTACTATGGCTGAAACCAGTCTCAACTGAAAGGTATTCTTGATGTTGATGCATTCAGCACTATTTTTTATGAAAGTAGTCGTTGTGATAAAGAAAGTTTATTGGCTATTATTGGTTTTTTAATAAGGCCTTGAGCCCTAACCAGGAATTTTGAAAGTATTATGGCAGACATGAAGGTATATTTTGATCACAATGCCACAACACCGCTGCACCCGGAGGTGAAAAAAGAGATGATTGCGGCCATGGAGATGTTTGGTAATCCTTCCAGCATGCATGCTTACGGGCGTGAAGCAAGGGCAAATGTGGAGGATGCTCGCCGGAAAGTAGCTGATTTTATTGGAGCGCAAGAGAATGAAATTATTTTTGTCGGAAGCGGATCGGAAGCAAACAATACGGTGCTTTCGCTTTTTGTCTGCTCTTCCAGCCAGTGTATTCCAGGCACAAGACGCAGCACCATAATTACCACTAAAATTGAGCATCCCTGTGTGCTTGAGACCTCTGAGTGCCTTGCTCATCAAGGCGCAAGGGTGAAATACCTTAATGTTGACCGGTATGGTAAAATTGATCTCGATCAACTTGCCGGTATGCTTGGCGATGATGTCGGTCTGGTCTCCGTCATGATGGCCAACAATGAGATCGGTACTTTGCAGGATATTGAAGCCATTACAAGAATGGTGCATGAATGTGGCGCCTTTATGCACACTGATGCTGTTCAGGCAGTCGGTAAAGTTCCTGTCGATGTTCGAAAGCTCGGTGTAGATTTTCTTACTATTTCAGCTCATAAAATATATGGACCGAAAGGGGTCGGAGCGCTTTTTGTAAAACATGGAACTCCCTATTGCCCCTTGATCAGAGGAGGTCATCAGGAGCGTGGCCGGCGTGCAGGAACTGAAAATACTCTTGGTATTCTTGGAATGGGAAAAGCGGCAGAGATGAGAATGATCGAAATGCCTGAAGAGGAGGAGCGGTTGCTTCTCTTGAAACGGGTATTGCAAAAAGGGATTGAAGAGAGTATTGATGATATTGCTATCAACGGGCACCCGACAGATGCGCTTGCCAGTACCCTCAATGTCTCATTTACGGGAGTTGAAGGCGAGGCTATCCTGCTCTACCTGGACCTTGAAGGCATTGCGGTTTCTACCGGATCAGCATGTGCTTCAGGTTCTCTTGATCCTTCCCATGTTCTTCTTGCAACGGGTGTCGATGCCGAGCTTGCCCATGGATCGATAAGGTTCAGTATGGGCCGAGAAAGTTCAATGCAGGAGGTGGAGTACCTGCTTAATGTTTTACCACCAATAATTCAACGAATAAGAAACATGTCAACGGCATATATTAAAGGAGGATTGCATGCTGCAAGCAGGTGAATGGGCATATAGCGAAACACTGAAGGAACATTTCATGAACCCGAAGAATATTCTGCAAGGAGAGAATACTGATGATTTCGATGGCGTCGGGATGGAGGGTAATCTGCAGTGCGGAGATCAGATGATGGTGGTCATAAAGGTTGACAAAGAGAAGGAGACTATTACCGATTGCCAGTGGAAGACCTATGGTTGTGCCAGCGCGATTGCCAGTACGTCGGTTCTTTCAGAAATGGTCAAGGGCAGGACGCTTGATGATGCGTTTCATATCTCTCCCAAAGAGGTTGCCCTGGAGCTTGGAGGCCTTCCGGATCACAAGATTCACTGTTCTGTGCTTGGCGACAAGGCATTGCGGGCAGCCATCAATAATTATTATACCCGCAACGGCCAGGAGGACAAGGTTAAGCAGGAGCAGGCCAAGGTGATTTGCCAGTGCATGAATATTACTGACCATGATATTGAGGATGCGGTGCTTGAAGGGGCTCGCACCTATTTTGAACTTCAGGAGCACACCAAGTGTGGTACCGTTTGCGGCCAGTGCAAGGATGAAACTGAGGTGCTGCTCGAAAAATACAAGCACATACATTTTGGTGCATGAGATAATGAGGGACGAGAGAGGCAAAACCTTTTTTATCCATACGTTTGGTTGCCAGATGAACCAGGCTGATTCTGGTATTATATCAGCCCTTCTCCAGGAGGAGGGCTATATTCCGGCAGAACAGGAGGCAGAGGCAGGTATAGTCCTTCTCAATACCTGTGCCGTCCGGGAAAATGCTGTTGATCGTATTGAGCACTTTTTGCAGCATCTGTATGGCCGGAAAAAAAGAGATAAAGGGCTGATTGTTGGCGTTGCTGGATGTATTCCACAGTACCAGCGCGAGGAGATGTTTTCATTGTATCCGGCGATTGATTTTCTTGCAGGTCCGGATACTTATCGTACCATTCCCTCACTTGTTGAACAGGTTCGCCGAGGAGGAAAGCTCGCGTCACTGGAGTTCAACTCTGCTGAAACCTATGAAGGTGTTGAACCTGTACGTCAGGGTGCGACCAGCGCCTTTGTTCCCGTCATGCGGGGTTGCAACAATATGTGTGCCTATTGTGTTGTGCCGTTTACCCGCGGTCGTGAACGCAGTCAGCCCTTCAGCTCTGTCATTGCAGAAGTTCAGACGCTTGTTGCTTCCGGTTATCGGGAGATTACTTTGCTTGGCCAGAATGTCAACTCCTACGGTGATGTTGACGAAGGCTGCGACTTTGCTGCTCTTCTTGATGCAGTAAGTAGGGAAGCACCTCTGGCACGAATCCGCTTTACCACATCGCATCCAAAAGATATTTCCGAATCTCTTGTCCGAACGATTGCTTCTCGTCCGAACGTCTGTAACGCTCTTCATTTGCCGGTGCAGTCCGGATCATCCAGAATGCTTGGTCGCATGAATCGCGGACATACCATTGAGGAGTACAGGGAAAAAATAGCCTTGATTCGCTCAGTGATTCCGGATGTCGCCCTTTCAACTGATATCATTGCCGGATTCTGTGGTGAGCTGGAGGAAGATCACCAGGCTTCTCTTGAGCTTCTTGCCGATATCCGGTTTGACTCAGCCTACATGTTTTATTATTCAACCAGACCGGGAACTCTTGCTGCAAGAACGCTTGAGGATGATGTGCCGGAACCAGTCAAAAAGCGGCGTTTGCAGGAGATTATCGATCTGCAGAACCGCATTTCAGGCGAACTTTTCCATGAAGCGATCGGCACTGTTGTTGAGGTGCTGGCTGAATCTGAAAGTCGGCGTTCGCCTAAGCAGCTTATGGGGCGGACGGCCGGCAACCGCGCGGTTGTCTTCGATCGGGAGAACTTTCAGCCGGGTGATTTTCTGAACGTGTTCATCACCGGAGCTACATCAGCAACCTTGACTGGCAGGCCGGAACATATATATTTTTTATCTTGAATGGTATTTGTAAATTAGCGTTCTGAAATATATCAATCATTTAACCCGCCGTCCATCAGGCTTCGGAGAGAAGTAAGCGTATGCCAGTTCCCGCAAAAATTGGGCTGATCGATAAAGTAAGAGCACATCTTGAATTGCTGGATCCTGTTACCTGGATCAGCGTTTTTCCATGTCTTGCCGGTGGTGTCATGGCATCAGGCGCCATGCGGGGTACATTTCATGACTATCTTCTTCTTCTTGCTATTTTTCTGATGTTTGGTCCTCTCGGCACTGGCTTCAGCCAGTCAGTCAATGACTGTTTTGATCTTGAACTGGACCGGGTCAATGAGCCATCTCGTCCAATTCCTTCAGGTCGTCTGAGCGAGAAAGAGGGGTTATTGAACAGTATTATTGCCTTGTTGCTTGCTATTGGACTTGGAGTGTTCCTCTGGATACATATTGGCGGCATCAGGGGGCTGGTAATACTGATCTCAATATTGGTAGCACTCTTTGTTGCCTATATCTATTCAGCACCACCTCTCAAGCTCAAAAAAAATATATTAGCATCGGCACCTGCAGTAGGTTTTTCTTATGGTCTGGCTCCTTTTTTGTCAGGAAATGCCTTGTTTGCTGATATACGTCCTGAAGCATTATGGCTTGCCAGTCTAAATTTTTTCATGGCAGTCGCCTTGATTATTCTTAATGATTTCAAATCGGCTGAAGGCGACAAGGAGGGGGGACTGAAATCCTTGACCGTCATGATCGGCGCCAGAAATACTTTTCTGGTTTCATTTATGATTATTGACACTGTTTTTGCTGTACTTGCTTATCTTTCATTTAGTTGGGGTTTTATTATTCCAGCAGTTTTTGTCCTGATTGGCCTTGCGTTGAATCTGGTTCTTCAGGTGCAGCTTTTGCGTGATCCTAAAGGCGGGATTTCTTTTATGAAAGGGGCAGTTGAGGATGGTTTTGGTAATGCGATAGGTAAAAGTGATGTCCAGGAACACAATACATTTCTGAGATTTCAGGTTGCGAACAATTTTTTGTTTTTAATCAACAACCTGCTTGTTGCGGGTATGGTTGGTATGAAATACATTCAAGGGCTCTGATTTTTCAAAACTTCTTTACTACAATGGTGTAAATCTTAAATCATCGGTTTGCTATGGATACTCTTCAGTCAACATTTTTTTCGCTTCCGGTGGTGTGGCATAATGCACTGATTACTCTTCTTACTTTTGTGTATGTTTTCAGCGTGCCGCCTCTGATGGATTATCTGGTGACCAATCACTCGCTTCCAAGGGATATCAGTCGCAAAATCACCCATATCTGTGCCGGTTCTGCCATTATTTTTCTTCCTCTTTTTGTTGATGGCGGCTGGTCACACTATCTTAATATTACTGTTTTTGCTGTCTGGACAGTTCTTCTTGTACAAAAAGGGCTTTTTGCCGCCGATGATGATCAGGCAGTTAAAACCATGACCCGTACCGGTGACAAGCGGGAATTGCTCAAAGGGACGCTCTATTTTGTGATTGTCGCCATGATCTGTGGTACCATATACTACAAACAGCCTGCGGGCGTTTTGGCTATGGCAATGCTCGGTTGGGGAGATGGTCTGGCGCCGATAATCGGCACCCGCTACGGAAAAATGAAATACCATGTACTCAGCGATAAAAGTGTTGAAGGAAGTCTTGCTTTTCTTGCCGGCAGTCTTGCCGCGGGTCTATTTTTTTCACATCTCATAGTTCCTGAATCATTTGATGCCGGGAAAATTCTCATTATTGCGCTGATTGCAACTGTTGTAGAGGGCGTGAGTCCCAAGGAGGTTGATAACCTGACTATTCCTCTTGCTGTCATTGCCGCTTCACGTTTTTTGTGAGATGAACTAAAGAGGGAGGAAATGTCGGCAATTTATTTCATCAGTGACATTCATTTAGGTCTTCAGGACGGAAAAACCGAGCAGCTCAAGCTGGAAAAAATAGAACGACTTTTTACCAGCATCAAGTCAGAGGGAAGTTCTCTCTATATGCTTGGTGATATTCTTGATTACTGGATGGAGTTTCACCATGTTATTCCAAAGGGGTTTACCAGATTTTTTTGTTTATTGTCCGATCTTGTGCGCCACAACATTAAAGTCGTCTATGTTGCGGGAAACCATGATTTTTATCTTGGCCGTTTTTTTGATGATGAGCTTGGGATCAACACAATCTATGGTATGCATGAGCTGCTTCTCGACGGTCGTAAATTTGTAATTGCCCATGGAGATGGGCTCGGTAAAGGCGATCTTGGCTACAAGTTTTTTGTCCGTTTTATCAGGAACCGCTTCAACATTTCTCTTCTGTCAGGGATTCAACCGGATCTTGCAATTAGTATTATGAAAGGTTTATCACAGTTGAGTCGTGCGCATAAACCAGCCAACATTATTTTTGAAACTGATCGTTTGTTAAACTTTGCTGAAGCCTTGGCCGCAGAAAAAGAGTTTGATTATTTTGTTTGCGGTCATAATCATGTTAAGGGGGTTAATGAACTTTCTTCTGGATCCACCAGGTATGTCAATCTTGGAACCTGGATTAATGGAAGTTCACCCTATGGAGTTTTTAACAATGGTTTATTTCAGCTCATGGAAATTTAACGTTAATAATTATAGATAGTTGTTGTTATGAGTAATGTAAACAAGGTGCTGAAGCTCGGATTGCCGAAAGGAAGTCTGCAGGATTCAACAATCGATCTTTTTGCTCAGGCAGGATTTCATTTTTCTGTTCAGAGTCGTTCCTATTTTCCTTCTATTGATGATGATGAGCTGGAAGCTATACTTATCAGAGCGCAGGAGATGGCTCACTACGTAGAATTAGGCGCCTTTGATGTTGGGCTGACTGGAAAGGACTGGATTATTGAAACAGATGCAGACGTGGTCGAGGTTGCTGATCTGGTCTATTCAAAAGCCTCGATGAGGCCTGTACGCTGGGTGCTTTGCGTTCCCGAAAACTCGACAGTCACGTCGGTGAAGGACCTTGAAGGCAAGCATATTGCTACTGAAGTAGTTAATATTACAAAGAAATACCTTGCCAGAAACGGAGTCAATGCTTCAGTGGAATTCAGTTGGGGAGCCACAGAAGTCAAGCCGCCGGATCTTGCTGACGCTATTGTTGAGGTGACTGAAACCGGATCTTCACTCAGGGCAAACAAGCTGAGAATTGTGGATACAATTCTTGAGTCCAACACAAAACTGATTGCCAATAAAAATTCATGGAATGATCCATGGAAAAGAGAAAAGATTGAGAGCATGGCACTGCTTCTCCTTGGAGCCATCAATGCCCAAGGGAAGGTCGGACTGAAAATGAATGCTCCGAAATCTTCGCTTGACAAAATTATTGCCATCATTCCTGCTTTGCGTCAGCCCACCATATCCAGTCTTGCTGAAGATCAGTGGGTTGCTATTGAAGTTATTGTCACCGAAAAAATTGTTCGCAAACTGATTCCTGAGCTGAAAAGGGCTGGGGCCGAAGGTATTTTTGAGTACAATATCAACAAACTGATCGACTGAAAAAGTTCTCTCTACTCATGACCATGCAGGCTGCCCGCAAGGGCGGCCTTTTTTATCTCCATTATGCTGTTTTTCTATCAGATACTGGTGCTGTTGTCATTACTGGTTTTCCTGGGAATTGTACTGAGAAATCTGATTGATCTTCCCTGTATGCCGGCAGGTCACTCACCGTCAGGGCCCTTTGTTTCAGTTCTGGTGCCAGCCCGTAATGAAGCGCTGAACATTGTGCGATGTATACGATCCCTTTTGCAGCAGGATTACGGAACTTTCGAGATTCTTGTTCTTGATGACGCTTCAACTGATACAACTCCGGAATTGTTGCGTTCTCTTGTCAGTGAGTCGGGTGGACGCTTGCGCTCTCTTAAGGGGGAACCCCTCCCTGAAGGGTGGCATGGCAAGTCCTGGGCCTGTTTTCAACTCGGACGTCAAGCCAAAGGTGAGCGACTGCTGTTTACCGATGCTGATACTATACATCAGCCTGATGCACTTCGCCGCTCAGTCGCGGCCCTGCAGGATTCTGGAGCTGATATGCTCTCGCTCACACCCTACCAGGAACTGGGATCGTTCGGGGAAAAGCTTGTGGTGCCGATGGTCTATTTTATTCTTATGTGCTTTCTGCCTCTTCGGCTTGTCTGGAAAAGTAGAAACCCGGCATTCAGTTTTGCTAATGGACAGTTTATTTTGTTTCGAAAGGATTTTTATGACAGAATCAACGGACATGCTGCTGTCAAGGGCGATCTTGTTGAAGATGTCTGGCTTTGCATGGCGGTAAAAAAAGCTGGTGGTACCGTTACGGCTTTTAACGGTACGGATACGGTCAGTTGCAGAATGTACCGCAATGGAAAAGATGTTTGGGATGGGTTTTCAAAAAATCTTTTTGCCGGTCTCGGGTACAAAACACCTGCTCTTCTTGCCATGATTGTCATGACGGCATTATTATATATTGCTCCCTATGCATTTCTCGTCCGCTCACTATTGATTTCGGAGTTCAGTGTGCCGCTTTTCTGGCTTCCACTTCTACAGATCGCTGTTGTTCTGCTCAGCCGGTTTATTGTTGCTCTTGCTTTCCGCCAACCACTTTCGGTAGTGCTCCTTCATGCTTTCTCCCAATTCGTATTGCTTGCCATAGCGGTCAACTCATTTTGCGTTATAAAATTTGGCAAGGGCTCTTCATGGAAAGGGAGAAACTACAATTTTTCCCGATAGAGGAGAGAATTCGGGGAAGGTGATATTTTTTTTTAAATTGCACGATAAAAATCAGCATCTCCAATCCTGCGATTTGTTGCAGGCTAAAAAGTATCAAATCAAACAAGAGTATTGCTTATGGGTTTCTTATCGAACATATTCGGGAAAAAGGAAGTGGAGCTCAAGCTTCCAAAGGTTATTGAGGATGTCAACCTGATAAAGACGATGGAAGGTCATCTTGACCGGGTGCTGGGTGTAAAATTCAGCTCCGATGGCAAAAAACTTGTTAGTGGCAGTTTCGATGAAACGGTTATGCTTTGGGATGTGGAATCAGGCCGCAGCCTGCTCACCATGAAAGGGCATGATACCTGGGTTGAGTGTATTGATTACAGTCGTGATGGCAAACACCTTGCAAGCGGAAGCACGGACAGTACGGTAAGAATCTGGGATGCTGCAACCGGTCAGTGTCTGCACGTGTGTAAGGGTCATGATACAGCGGTACGTATGGTTGCGTTCAGTCCGGACGGCAAGATTGTGGCGAGCTGTTCACGTGATACTACCATTCGGCTTTGGGATGTCGAAACCGGCAAAGAGTTGTCAAGGATTCTCGGACATAAATCATATATTGAATGCCTTGCTTACAGCCATGATGGGAAAAGACTTGCAAGTTGCGGTGAAGAACCGGTCATAAAAATCTGGGATGTTGCAACCGGCAAAAATGTTGCCAACTTCAAGACAGATGACAGGCTGTCGCATGCATTGGCTTTCAGTCCTGACGACAAGCTTATTGCTTTTTGTGGACGCGATGCTCTGGTAAAGATTCTTGATGCCGCAAGCGGAGAGATTATCAAAGTGCTTGAAGGACATGAAGATGCTGTGCGCAGTGTCTGCTTTACTCCTGATGGTGCCAAAGTTGTCAGTGCAGCAAACGATGAATCGGTAAGGTTGTGGGATATTCAGTCGGGGAAGCAGTTACATCTCTATCGGGGCCATGTTCTCGAAGTGCAGTCGGTTGATGTCTCTCCTGATGGTAAAGTCATTGCAAGTGGGAGTGATGACCGTAAAATAAAGCTCTGGGGAATCATGTAGGAGGGATGTGTTTTTTGTTTTACGGTATTCCAAAGCTCTTAAGGAGAGCGCAAATGTTTTTTTGTCAATAGCAAAAAAGTAGCCTAAACTGTAAAACTTCCTTTTTGAATTAGCGTAAAGTAAGTAAATTAATTGTACGGGGAGTAAATTCGTTTTTGAGCGCTTCATGTCGAGGTTGCTCATTGTAACGCCAAGTTTAACTGGCAAAAATAAAAAGAGGTAGATATGGGTACTCAGGTTGAAGGAACTGTCAAATGGTTCAACGAAGAAAAAGGTTACGGCTTTATTGAGCAGAAAGGCGGAAAAGATGTGTTTGTGCATCACAGTGCAATTAACGGCACTGGACGCAAAACGCTTGTTGAAGGCCAGAAAGTTTTGATGGAAGTAACTCAGGGAGCAAAAGGCCTTCAGGCTGAAGATGTAACTCCTCAATAAATTATTTTCGTTTTGTCCGGGTAACTGGCGGCGTTAATTATGACACAAAGAAACAGAGGGCGCACCATCATGCGCCTTTTGTTTTTTTAAATTTGATTTTTTTGAAAAATGGCCGATGAACCGGTCCTGATTCCAGGCATCTACATTTATTGCGATCGCTGGTGCGAGCGTTGTGCCTTTACCTCACGTTGTCTTCAGTTCCGTATTGAAGCTGAAGAGATGGAACAAGGTAATGCGTTGCAGAATTTTGATGCATTGAACCTGAAATTTTGGCAGGAGATGGGCAAGGCTTTGGTGCAGGCTATGCGTCTTATCAGAGAAATTGCTGCAAGGGAGGGTATTGAACCCGATGATCTGCAAAAGGAAACGATCTTTTCTGAACCGCCCGAGAGCCTGCAGCTTGATGCCCGTGAACACCCCTGTGCGACTGCAGCCATTCTCTATGCCGGCATGGTTAATGAATGGTTTGCTGCTGTCGATGAGTTTTCTGAAGTTGAGGAGTCGCTGTTGACTCTTCCCCCACCCACTGTTGAAGAACCGATACTGGTGATCAGGCATTATCAATATTTTATTTACCCGAAAATTGTTCGGGCTGTAGAAGGACGTCTCAGCCAAAGGGAGGGTGAGATGGAGGACGATGTTTGCGGTACGGCTAAAGTTGCCTTGATCGCCATTGATCGCACCCTTGCCGCGTGGAGTGTGCTTTACGGAGAGTATCCCGCTCAAGAAGACAGCACGCTTTCAATTCTGCTTCATCTCGACCGGCTGCGTCGTTCAGTTGAAGTTGTGTTTCCTGCCGCACGGACATTTATTCGCCCGGGATTCGATGGATAATATTCCTGACATCTTTTGAAGATTAATAAATTACAAGGAAGTCATGCTGAAGACAAACGAACAAAAACTTGTAGAATTTCTGCTGCAATGCCACCCGGGCCAGCCAAAAACCAGAGGAACCTGGGAGGTGGACCACCAGGGAACCCCCTTTCTTCTCCCTGCAATCGGAGGCATTACCCTGAATGTCCAGGCAGGAGATCCTGCATTCGGCTGGGCGGGCGATCATATTGAGCCAGGTGTAAGTTGCACCGCCGATACCATGAAACCTTTCGAACATCCCAACGTTGGACTACAGATCTTTTCCTGTGCAGGCAACACGGCGACAGTTGCCACCGGCGAGGCCAAAGGGGCTGAAGGTCGAGTTCTCGGTCACCATGGTGGGTCAGAACATGTGATTGTTGATTTTGAGCGTAATGTCAAGGAAAAGCTGCTCTATAGCGACACTATCATTATTCGGGGTAAAGGGCAGGGGCTGAAGCTTGCCGATTATCCTGATATTGCCCTGTTCAATCTTGATCCGACATTGCTTCATGCCATGAAGATCCGTGAACTTGGGGGTGGGGTACTCGAAGTGCCTGTCACCACCATTGTGCCCGCCGTCTGTATGGGATCGGGCATCGGTTCTGCGCATGTTGCAAAAGGGGACTACGATATCATGACCAGCGATGCCGATACTGTTCATGAGTATGGGATTGACAAAATACGTCTTGGGGACTTTGTTGCCCTGCTTGACCATGACAATCGTTACGGAAGGGCATACCGCAAAGGAGCCATCACTATTGGTATCGTGATACACAGTGACTGCCTCGAAGCCGGGCACGGTCCAGGAGTCACTACGCTCATGACCTGTGCGTCGTCGCTTATCAGGCCGGTTATCGACCCCTCGGCAAATATTGCAGACCTGCTCGGGATCGGGACGACGTTGAAAAGCAGCGTATAAGGAATTAAAATGCCCGTATTGGCCGCACACGATTGAGGTTCATCTTATTGTTGAGGCTTTGGTGGCCATTGTGGAAGTACTGTTCCCACGCGATACTCACATAGTACTCAGAAGAACTCCAGTAGTTGGCGTTGTTGTCCGTAAAACCCGGAACAACATCCTTATTAAGGTAGAGTTGATGCAACTGGTTTCTGTTTGGCAGGAGCCAGTCATTATGCCCATTTTCAAACCATTTATCACAATGCTTTATAGCATCATACCAGGAAAACAATGTTTCAGGCAATCCAGCAACAGATTGAGTAAGAATATCCATTTTTCCAGCAATCAGGCCATGCTTTCCAAAATGATCGACAAAAAATATCACTCCACCAGCGTAGGTGTCACCTATGTTCATAATGATTTTTATTAAACTGTTAACTTTCCATTGTTGCGAAATAAGCAACGCCCTTATTTATGGTTTGTTGTCTTCTTGAGCGTGATATTATACAGCAAAAAGGGGAGGCTTGCGGTATAGATAACGTATCAGGAGCACCTTGAAATTTATGCATATCATTATAGAGATAACATGCACTCATCTCTTTTATCGATTATCTCATGGATAATACTTTCTGATTGTTCCCAAAACGGAGATCCGCAGAGTGGGCAGAAAAGTCGTTCTTCTTTTGAAATGCTTAAAATGCCAAAGAAAAGTAACGAATAAATACTTCAAATACAAATCTTTGCAGTTTATAAGATCAGAAACATTCAAGGGTTTAGAGGAGAGGCTTGCGATGATTGAGATAAAGAAAAAAAAACCCCCAACAAGGAGGTTTTTTTCTTTATCTCTGAGCAGGTGTTCTCAGCAGTTACGGACGGTCGAAGAGTTGCGATCCTTGATGGTGCTCTCGTCGAACTCGTCCCAGTTGTGCTCGTCATGCTCACGCTGGTAGCCAGCCTCTTTCAGACCGAAGCTCATGTCAGCGACCATTTCCGGGCGAAGCTCCTTGAGGTTTTTTACCTCGTTCTGAGTCAGAATCCTCGTCTTGTCAAAACCGAGGTCAATCTCGATCTTGCGGTTCTTGGTCTTGACGCGATCGATGTCATAGAAGCGCTTGGTAATGGTGGTCTGTGCAAACGCCTTGAGACAGCCAAGCATGTACTTGCGGACATAGGGATCCTTGATCCATGGGTAGCCAAAAAAGGTTTTGCGTGCGTAGAAGCGTGCATAAGATTTCAGCACAAGCTTCAGCACATCCTCACGCTCCATGTTATCGGGCTTGATAATCGGCGTCACAAAGTTGTATTTGGAGTAGTCGCGCACCTCCACTCTGTCGCCAAGTTCCTTGAAGAGGTCGGAGAAGGGCCATGGAGTGTAGATGGTCCAGTTGGCCATATCGGGATCCCAGTCTTTGCAGAGCTGGTAAGTCTCTTCAATGGTTTCAGGAGTTTCGTGTTCAAGCCCCATAACAAACTGTGCTTCAGCAACAATTCCATTTTTCTGCAGCAACTTGATGGCAAGCTTGTTTTCCTCAATGGTCGTCTCTTTGCGGAAACGGTTCAGGTTCATCTGGCTGGCAGCTTCGGTGCCGAGCGAAACATGGACAAGACCTGCCTTGCGGAAGAAGGGCAGCAAATCGGCATCGCGCATAATGTCGGTCACGCGGGTGTTGATACCCCAGGTAACATCAAGTTTGCGGTCGATAAGCTCCTGGCAGAGCGAAACAAACTTCTGCTTGTTGATGGTTGGCTCTTCATCAGCAAGAATGAAAAAGCCCACTTTGTGCTGTTTGACCAGTACCTCAATTTCATCAACGAACAGTTTTGGACTGCGAGCACGGTAGCGGCGCCAGAACTGCCACTGTGAGCAGAAAGTGCAGGTAAATGGACATCCTCTTGCAAAATTTGGAACCGCAAGACGGCAGTTCAGAGGGGTGTAAATGTATTTGTCCCAGTCATAAAGACTCCAGTCGGGGGTAAGGGTATCAAGATCCTCAATGACCGGATGTGCAGCCGTTGCAAACACTTTACCGTCGTCGTCGATATAGGCGATGCCGGTAATCTCTCCACGGTTCTGCCTGTCGGTTCCTGCTGCGATCTCACGGATGAGGTTTACTGTCACCTCTTCACCTTCACCACGAACAACATAATCGGTTTCAGGTGCTTCGCTGAGTACCTGCGGGTACATGAAGGTTGAATGGATACCACCCATGATCGTTCTGATCTTCGGATTCACCTTCTTGGCAAGCTTCATGATAGCCTGAGCTTTAAAGATAGAGGGAGTGATATTGGTTGTCATCACCACATCCGGCATGTTCTTGCGGATGATCTCCTCAATCTGGTCGTCAGGAATGTCGTCGGCCATGGCGTCAACAAATTTCACCTGATCGAATCCTGCCTGTTTAAGGGCGCCACCGATATAGGCTACCCAGCTTGGCGTCCAGTTCCCGGCAATTTCGGCCCCACCTGAATGGTAATTTGGTTGAACCATCAATATTTTCATCGGTCTCCATCCTCCAGATATATTTTTTTACAAAAAAGGTATTTCACTGTGCGAATCAACGTAAACTTCGCCCTGAATTTAATAAAAAGTCCTTGTCCTTAAATTTACAATTAATTTATAGAATTTTCATAGGGTTTTCGTTTAAGGTCTTTACTTGTGTGAAGCGTTCATCAGCATGGTATGATAAAATCCAAAGCTGATCTTTTCTCTGGTTTTTACCTGCATACCTGCAGTGGCCATAGCTTTCTGCATCTCTTCGTCACGAATCATCTGGATGGTTGTGCGGCGCTCTTTTTTCGGAAAATAGCCGCCAATCCAGTGCTGGAAAGCAAGAATTTTATTGTAGGGCGCATAGGTGAAAATAATCGAGCCCTTTGTCAGGCTGCTCAAATTCTGGAAAGCCTGGGCAAACCCCTCTGCCGGGTAATGGATCAGAACATCAAAGCAGACGACGGCATCGTAGGTTCCGCTAACTGATTCAATGGTGTTGACCTCAAATTCGATATTTTTGTGTACTCCCTGTTTGATGGCTTCAGCTTTTGCCTTGTCCACCATCTGTGAAGCAATATCGACTGACTTTACTTTGTAGCCAGCTTTGGCAAGCCGAATGCTGAATAGCCCTGTTCCACAACCGGCATCAAGCACGGTCGCACCTTTTGGCAGCCCGAGCTGCTGCAGCCAGTCGAATGCTTTGTCCATCATGACGGCATGGCCCTGACGGACAGTATTGCGTACGGAAGAAAGCTTATCGTCTCCGTATATTGATGCCCATCGCTGAAAGCCCTGGCCGTTGAAATATGAACGGAGCATTTTCTTGTGTTCTTCAGCATTGAAAGTGGAGCTGCTCATAGTATAAGTTTTGACGGTTGTGTTGTTTGATTCTGTAAAATATTGTGTTGCAGGCAGGTTCAATAATGAACCCCCTCAATTCTTGATTCAAGATCGGCGTACAACTCCTGCAGCTCTTCAATGGCGCTCTCTTCAGCTTCCCAGAATCCCCGGGAATGCGCTTCGAGCAGCCTCCTTGTCATCGACATGGTGGCGTGAGGATTAAGACTGGCAAGTCGTTCAAACATGGCTTTGTCGTGCAGAAAAGTCTCATTGAACTGATCGTATGTCCAGTTCTTAACTGCCGAAGCGGTAGCGCTCCATCCGTAGGTATTGCTGAGATGGGAATCAATCTCTCTGACCCCTTCATAGCCGTGCTCAAGCATCGCTTCATACCATTTTGGATTCAGCAATTTTGTTCGTGACTCAAGCGAGACCATCTTTTCAAGTGAACAGATGCGCTGTTTTTTTCCTGTGCCATCAATATCTCCAACCATCACCCTTGGCTTTGCCTTGCTGAGGTGTTCTACAGTTTTTGAAACTCCGCCAAGATACTCATAATAATGATCAATATCAGAAATACCGATCTCATAGCTGTCGATATTCTGGAAGGTGAGGGTGACATGCTTTAGTGCTGAACGCAAGGCTTCCGGGCACTCCTGCCACTCTCCTTCGGTAGATACCGTAAAGCTTTTGCGGCTTACAAAGGCTTCAGCAAGCTGGGTATCCTCCTCCCAAGCGCTGCTTTCAACCAGATGATTCACATTGGCGCCGTAGTTTCCGGGTGCGTTTGAAAAGACACGGTTTGAGGCCTCTTCAAACGAGCAGCCTCTTTCGGCCATCTCCTGCTGCACATGTTTTCTTATAAAGTTCATCTCATCAGGTTCTTCGGCAGCGGCTGCCAGGCGGGCGGCCTTGTCAAGCAGTTTGACCTGTACGGAGAGCAGATCCCGGAATATACCGCTGATGGTCATGACAACATCAATGCGGGGACGCCGAAGTTCAGCAAGCGTCACAAGCTCGACATCGCCGATTTTGCCCAGTTCATCAGTTTTGGCTCTTGCACCCATCAACGCGAGCGCTTGGGCAACCCCTTCGCCATCGCTTTTAAGATTGTCGGTTCCCCAGAGAATCAGTGCTATAGACTCCGGGTTTTCTCCGCTCTCTTTCCGGTATTGCAGAAGCAGCTCTTCAGCCGAAAGCTTTCCGGCTTGCTGCGCGAAGGTTGTGGGAATAGTGAAGGGATCGAGGCTGTGAATATTTCTGCCTGTTGGCACAATGTCAGGGTTTCGAACGAGGTCATTGCCTGGTGATGGCTGGGTATACTTTCCCTCAAGAGCGTGCAGAACAGCCTTCAGTTCACTGTTTTCAGCAAGATTTATGAGAATGACATTCAGGAAGTGCCAGAGGCGAGAAAGTTCTGCTGGTTTCGTTTTGGCTTCACGGTGCAGATAGTTGTCTGCCGTCTCTTTTCTGACAATAAAACTTCCTTCAAGCAGCCTCGACATCGGCAGGGTGCTGTTGCTGTCGAAGTGCCCCGTAAAAAGTTTGACCGCGTCACGACTTATTGTTGATACCTGGTGCCACCGTTGTTGCGCCTCCCGATCACTTCCCAGATTTTTAACCAACTGGTTGTAATCGTAGCCCAAATGATTGCTAATAAGCTCAGGCAGGGATTTGCCGTCCAGCTCCGGGCGGGCGTGTTCCGCAAGAAGCGCCAGATGATCGCCGACACTTTCCGGTGAAGGCGCCTCTCCCATGATATGCAGTCCGAGAGGGATCATGCGTTCCTCAATCGCGTAGAGTTCACTGTTCAGACGGGTGATATACTCTTCAGAGGCTCTCTCGATTTGGCTGCCGTCAATGTCGAGAGCAAGTGCAAGTTCCCGGATCTCTTCAAACACCTCCTCTGATGGAGATGATCTGAAGCTCGCCACCAGATCCTTGAGTTTCCGCAGTCCTTTGTAGAGTCCGGCATGTTCAAGCGGTGGGGAGAGGTAGCTTATCAGCGTGGCAAATCCCCGTCGCTTGGCGATGGCGCCTTCGCTCGGGTTATTGACGCAGTAGCAGTAAAAGTTGGGCAGGCTTCCGATCAGCCGTTTTGGCCAGCAGGAGCTGGAGAGTCCCACCTGCTTGCCGGGCATGAACTCAAGGGCGCCGTGTGTGCCGAAGTGAAGGACGGCATCGGCATCAAAACAATGTTCAATCCAGGTGTAGAAGGCCGCAAAGGCGTGGTTTGGCGCAGCATCTTTGGCCATGAGCAGACGCATAGGGTCGCGCTCATAACCAAAACTTGGTTGCTGGCCAATAAAGATGTTGCCCAGAGAACAGCCGAGAATATGAAATCGGGTACGGTCATTGAGAATTTCACCCGGAGCATCACCCCAGAAAGGTTCAATTTTTTCGTAGGCGGGGAAGAGCTTGCGATACTCCTCGACAGGCAAATGTGCCTCTACATTACCGTCGGTTCCGTAGATCAGCCGGTTTCCTTCCAGCAGACGATCTCGCAGTGCCTCAGTTGTTTCCGGTACCTCAACCTGGTACCCGGCGGCGCTCATCTTCTGCAGGAGGCGGTGGAGGCTCTCAAAAACATTGAGGTATGCCGCCGTTCCCGCATTGCCGAGATTGGGTGGAAAATTAAAAAGGATAATGGCAATTTTTTTGTCGGCAGGATTTTTCTCCTGCAATCTGAGGAGTCGTTCTACCCGGCCGGTAATGATGCGAACCTCATCTTCAAGTGGAATGGTGCGGTCGCTTCCACTCTCGGTGCCAGCATAAATCAGCGGTTCAATGGTGCCGTCAAGTTCGGTGACGGCGACACTCAGGGCAGTTTGGAGCGGTGTGAGACCAAGATTGCTTTCACGCCACTTTTCAACCGGCTGAAAGGAGAGCGGGATAAGGTTCAGGCAGGGAACGTCAAGCCTTTTCAGCACAACAACCGCCTCTGGAGCCTTGTTTTCCGCAGGGCCGCCAACCAGTGAAAAGCCTGTTGAATTGATCAAGAGTGAAGGCTTCAGGGAGCCGGGAGTGTCGGGATCAAAAAAGCGTTCGAGAGCAGGCCTGAAATCGAGTCCGCCGCTGTAGGCGATACAGCTTTTTATCCCTTTTAATTCAAATGAGCGAACAAGATAGTTCAGGTGATCCATGTTCTTGCCAAGCACGGTCGAGCGCATGGCAAGAATAATCACCTCACCGGTGTTCAGCTTCGACTTGTTTCTTTGTTGCCACTCAAGAAACTGTGGGGCTGCGAAGAATGGTTCAGGAGCATCCGGATGGTAGATGGCTGCATCGGGATAAAAGAGAGGGTCTTCCTGGGGTAGTTTTCCCTTCCAGCCGGGAACGTAGCGATCTACAAGAAGGGAGAGGAAGCGTTCCATGTTTTCCTGTGAACCGTTGAGCCAGAACTGGTGCGCAGCGATGAACGTATGGATATCGCGAGCCTTGCCGGGGATGTACTTCATCACCTTGCTGACACTTCGAACCAGCGCAAGTTGTCGCTGGCTTTCTCCGTGGCTCTGCCTGGGCATCAGTTTTTCCGCCCATTGCTTGAAGACGTTTGTCTCTTTTGGTTCCTCCTGTTTCGGTTTGCGAAGGGAAAACTTTCCAATCCTTGTCTTGGTGATGAGAGCCGGATTGCTTGTGATAATGCAGACCGGGCAGCTCAATTCTTCAAGGAGCCTCTCAAGCGGGCGTACAATTTCTTCGCTGAACAGCATAGAACCGAAGACGAAATCCGCTTTCGGCAAAGTCTGTTCAAGCGTTTTCCAGAGTTGTTTACTGTTATGGAGGCCAAGGCTGAAGACCGAAACCTCCAGACCGACGCTGAACTTTCTGTTCAACTCTCCAGCAGCAGCTTTTAGTGCGCTGTTGTTGGTGGCCTCCATGGTCAGGAACACAAAATGCATAAGTTTGTAATCAGTCTATATCACGTGCTGAGCCTCAGTATCCTTTAGCTCATGCTGAACTGTCCGGTATAGTTGAATCGCGAATCTCTTCCTGATGGTTGGGAAAATGCATTTTTCAATGTCCAGAGATAAATATTTTGTGGAATATACCAAACGAATCAGCAAAAAGGAAACCGTGGTTACTCTTGCCACTTGGGGTAATAAAAAAGCACGGGAGTGAGCCGTGCTTTTTTATTTGGAAATTCTGACTTTGAGCAGACTCTTAAACCTCAATCCCCTCAAGGCGGTCTTCGAGGTCGGAGTAAATCTCCTGCAGTTTTTCGATCATGTCGGGATCAGCACTCCACATGCCTCGTCCACTTGCTTCGAGCATACGGCCGACAATGTTTTTGAAGGCTTTCGGATTCACCTTCATGAGACGTTCACGCATTTTTGGATCCATGGCGTAGGTTTCAGCAGCCTCTTTGTACACCCAGTCATCAACGCCCTTGGTGACAGCGTCCCAGCCGAGCATATAGGTAAAGCGGTTGCTGATTTCGGCCGCACCACTGTGCCCCTGGTCAAGCATGGTCTCGAACCATTTCGGGTTGAGCAGTTTGCTGCGGAACTCCACCTTCAATGCCTTGTCGGCATCGTCAATCTTTACATCCGCAGTAAAGGTCTCGACATAGTTTAACTTGACATTGTCGCCCTTGGGGTTGCGGCGGCGTGCGGAAAGCTGCAGCGCTCCCGATGAAGAGAAGTAGCGGTCAATGTCGGTAATGCCGAACTCAGCCGAGTCAACCTGCTGCACCACGCGGTCAACGGTGCTGAGGAGCCCTTTCAGAATATCGGTCTGCTGGTCGCCGTAGCGGTTCCCGCCGTAGGCAAAACCGGTGCGCTTGATGAACATGTTATCGAGATCCTCTTCTGACTCCCAAGCAGAATCTTCGACCAACTCCTCTACCTGAGAACCGTAGGCGCCTGGAGCCTGGGTGAAAAGACGCGATGTGGCACTCTCAAAATCCTTGCCCTCTTTCAGAGCGGCGTCAACATGTTTTTTGATATGGTTCATTTCATGTGGCTCAATTGCTCTCGCGGCATCTTTGACCAATTTATCGAGATGATCGACGAGCACGCCGAAGGTGTCGCGGAAAATGGAGCTGATCTGTATCAGCACGTCAATTCTCGGACGTCCAAGCTTTTCAAGCGGTACCAGACGATAGTGGCTGATTTTGCCCTGGGCGTCATAGGCTGGCTCTGCACCCATGAGGTGAATGATCACGGCAACCGCTTCGCCCTTGCTCTTGATGGTGTCAAGTCCCCAGAGCACCTGGGCTATTGTCTCCGGGTACTCGCCGTTGTTCTCTTCAACGTGGCGGTTCAGGATGCTCTCGGCAATCTGTTTGCCGCGCTTGAAGGCAAGTTCAGAAGGAATACGCCACGGGTCAATAGCGTGAATGTTGCGTCCGGTCGGCAGAATGCCCGCGCCGTCACGAACCAGATCGCCGCCTGAACCTGACGGGATGTACTCACCGCAAAGGGCTCTCAGGAAGCCTTTCATCTCGTTACGGTTGTCTTCAAGGGCTTTTTTCAACGCCAGGCCGTCCTGCAGTGCGCTGTTGATAGCCTCTGCCATCTCCGCTGTTGCCTTTCCGCCGCCGGTCATCTGGCTGAAGACGGTTGTCGGATTGGTTTGGCCGAAAATGCTCTTCTCGATAAACGCTCTTGTATGCTCGTCCACTGTTTCACGAGCCTTGAGAGCAACCTGTTCACCCTTTCGGGCTCGGGTGGCAAGCGATGCATAATCGCCATAGGTTTTGTCTTCACCAATGGCCTGCATGATGACTGATGGCAGCGACCTTTCATTGCCGCGCACCTTCAGATATTCGGTGATGGTGGTTACCTGGGTTTCAAGCTTCGGTGTTTCGCCAAAAACATGCAGCGAGTTGGAAATCAGACGTCCCTCAAGCTCCATCATATAAGTGTAGAGGCGACTGATATAGTCCTGGAACTCTTCTCCCTGAACGCGTGGACAGTCGTCCGTCAGATTGAGCTGCTGTGCCTTGGTGATAATGACCTCTTCGGTTTCAGCATCTGACGTCGTCTCAAGCCCGCGTTCGCGATAATCGTTTAGCATCTCCTTGAAGGCAGGCAGCTCCTTGTAGAGACCGGCCCGTGCCAGGGGAGGAATGTTGTGCGAAATCATGGTGGCGTAACCGCGTCGTTTGGCAATGTTGGCCTCGCTCGGGTTATTGATCGGGTAGATATAGAAATGGGGAACCTCACCCAGCAGTGCGTCTGACCAGCAGTCGCCAGTGACGCCAAGTTGGAGGCCGGGCATCCACTCCGCAGTGCCGTGCATGCCGATGTGTACCAGCGCATTGGCTCCAAAGACCCGGCTGATCCAGCGGTAGAAAGCGATATACTGATGGTGCGGAGTGTTCTCTTTGTCAAAGAGCAGGCGCATTGGATCGCCCTGAATACCAAGACGAGGCTGAACGCCGATAAAGATATTGCCGAGAGTGATGCCGCCGATAAAGAGTTTGTCCGGTTTAATCGGGGCGATTTCTCCGGGGAAGCCGCTCCAGCGTCCCTCAATGCGTTCACGCTCCCTGTTGCTGGTAATGCTGTTGAACTGTTCACGGTCTATGGCAAAGCACTCCTGTTCGTGTGCCTGTATTTCGTAATCGGTGGCCTTGTCGAGCATGGCAAGCAGGGCTTCCGGCGATTCAGGCAACTCACCGACGTTGTAGCCTTCAGCGCGAAGCGTCTGGATAATATTATAGATGCTTTTGGGTACATCAAGCAAGGCGGCGCTGGCTTTTTTGCCCATGCCCGGCGGATAGTCATAAACCACCAGAGCAACTTTTTTATCCTTGTTGGGAACCTGGCGCAGCTCTGAAAACTTTTTGGCAAGTCCGGCAAGTCGTTCCAGACGATCAGGAACTGTCTGCAGGCGTCCATCCTTGATGGCACCGAGCACTACCGGGCAGACCGCGCCGTCCATTTCAGGCAGAGAGTAGGTCATGGCCGATTGCAGTGGTATAACCCCCTGCGACTTCCAGGAGGCAAAATCCTGAATAAAAAGCGGCTGTGAAACAACATAAGGCGCATTGATTTTGCCGAGAATCTCTTCTCTTGCGGCGGATGACGCCCCCGGAGTGGTTGCGCCTGCGGGGCCGCCCACAAAGCCAAAGCCCATCATGTTGACCAGCATGTCGATGTTGTTATGCGTAAACCACTCTCTGGCGGCAACGTGACCTTCAACACCCATGACAAAGACCGGCAGGGGATTGAGTCCCTTGGCAGCAATGGCACGGATGGTGTTGTCGATATATTCTTTTTCCTGAAGAAGATGCTTGCGGAAGAAGAGCAGACCGATGTTGCGTTTTGTTGTCGCGTTTCGGTCGTGTTTGTGAAGCCATTTTTCGTAATGGTGCAGATCTTTAAGGTATTCCGGTGCATCCGGGTGATAGAAGCCCATGGTGGGGACCTCCTGTACCTTTTCAACCTTGACGCCAACCTCGAAGTATTCTGCCATGATGTAGTTGAACATCGAAGCCAGATTGTCGGTAGTGGGGTTCATCCAGTAGGTATAAACCTGCATCCAGTTCTTGAAATCCTTTGCCTTTTTCGGGATCAGCGGAAGCATGGTGCGCATGATTTTCAGCAGCTTCATGTAGCCGTAGAGCGCATCTTCATCGCGTCCCTTCACCAGCATCTTCGCAACTTTTTTGACAATATCCGGCATACCGCTTCCGTCACCCGAAACCACATAATTGCCAATTTTTGTCATCTGCATTACTTCGGGCATCGACTCGTAGGCAAAAACAACCTTTACCTTCGATTTGTCGACCTGTTCCTGCAGCCAGTCTGCCTGGCCCTTGAACTGGATCAGGGTGGTGAAAATACAGTCAGCATGGTGGATAGCTTCGGCGGCTTCTGGGTTTTGATGTTCGAGATCCTGGTCGGTCCATTGGGTCAGCTCGGCATGATCGGCTATTTTGGAGGTCACCTCTCGCCATACCCGCTGGTTGCATTGTTCCATCCCGACAATAGCGGCAATTCTGATTTTATCGTGCATAGAATTACAAAAGATGTGCGTTTGTTTGTGGTTTTAACAAGGATTGCAAAATGTAATAAAATCCCGCGATGTAAACTAACGATACTAACGATTTAAAAAGAGCCAGCCCCTTATGGTTCAGGGGCTGGCTGGGGTTATCATGTTTTGTTGTTGATGGATTTACTTCAGAAGGTGAAGTCCACTCCAGCAACATAGCTGCGTCCGGGAGCCCGGAACCACTCGCCTTCTTCGTACTGCACGTTTCCGATGTTCCGGCAGAGCATGCTTAAAGAGACTGTTTCACCTGCCTGGTACTTCACGCCGGTATTCAGCAAAATGAAGTCACCGGGGTAGTCTGAGCCCTCTTTATTAGTATGGTTGCTTATAGCTTTATACTTGCCGACATACCGTCCGTTAAAGTTAATTGCAAGTTTTCCGGTTGGTTTCCATGTGGCGCCAGCCGATGCGGTGTGCTCTGGTCGGTAAGGCAACCATGTCGGATCAGGGTTGTTATAGTTGGCTGACGTAGGGTCTGCAACATAGGAACGGTTTGTGGCATTCATGTAGGTGTATGCCGCATTCAGTATCCACTCGTTGGTCGGTCGGTAGTTCAATCCAACTTCCAGTCCATAGATGCGTGCTGTTGTTATATTTTTGAATTGGAAAGTAGAGCCTGTGATAACAGACTCAATAAGGTTATCATAGTTATTCAGAAATCCCGCTATATCCAGTGAAACCTTGTCACCGAACTGTTTGAACATGCCGACTTCATAGGCGGTCATGCTCTCCTTGTCAAGCGAGGGGTTTGGGATTCCGATAAATATACCAGCATCGCGGATGAAGCGCTCTGAGAGGGTAGGAGCCCGGAAGCTTCTGCCCCATGAAGCACGGAAAGACATGTCATCCATTGCCTTGTAGTTCAGGGCTATGCGTGGGTTTATCGCGTCGACTGATTTGTGCTGCAGGGTGACAAAGGTACCTGAAGTAGTCTCGGCCCTGTCTGCATCAATACCGCTCCAGTCGTAGCGCAGTGAGAGCAGTGAGGTCAGTGAGTTTGTAAGTTTCCACTCATCCTGGATAAACACTGCCGCATTCTTTTCCTGAATAGGCTTTAAGGTGTTTTTCGATGGTCGTTCTGCGGTGACAGTTGTGGTCTGCAAATCGGTGATGTTGCCGTCAACTCCAAAAACAAAACGATGGTGGTCATTGGCCCGCCAGTCAAGTTTTGTGCCAACGCCATAACGGTCTGAATAGGTTTCATTGAACTGACCAGGAGTCTTGATGCTTGGAAAGGCCGGAGAGCTTATATCGGTTCCCGCAATAATAGTAGGCCCAAAATAGCCATAGGTGCTTGTCCACCTGCCGCCTCCAGTTGGATACTCCTGATTAGCATTTGTCTCGTTATAGTTGATGCGAGAGTAATTGTATGTGTAATATACTTTCGTGTCGAGGGAGAGCCGATCGCTGAACATATTAACGTAGTTTAATCCGAGGAGACCATTTTTTCTTATGATGGTATCATCGAGGTAAATACTGTCGTAGATAGACTTATACAAGTTAGCGTTGACTAAAACACCTGAATATGTGTTATAAAGATCATATGCATGGTTTGGAATGGTGGTTTGTGTGGGAGGACCAAAAGCAGTTGCTACATTTGACGGCCATGCATACGCGTATCCACCTGTGCTTTCATTGTAATAACTACTGAGCACCAGATACTGTTTGGCATCAATATCGTAACGGGCTTTCAGTTTTATATCGTCAAGCTTGGTCTGAGCATTCTGGCGATAGCCATCATCGTTGCTGTGCGTATAGAGGAGGCTGTAGTTCAGCTTTCCGCTCTTGTTGCCGAGACCGATGTAAGTGTTCCAAAACCAGGGAGTAAATCCCTTTCGGTAGTCGCTCTGGTCACTCGAAGGAGCGCCATCGTAAAAACCACCGTTCATACCTGCTTTTACTTCCAGTTTTTCAGGCAGATGGCCGAAGACATTCACCACACCGCCCATCGCTCCTGAACCGTACAGGGTTGCTGCAGCGCCTTTCAGGACTTCGACTTTGTCGGCGGCATTCATGTTCACTGCCGGCCACGCTATCTCGCCGGATTCTGGTGCGTTGAGCGGGAAGCCGTCATAGTAACCCTGTACGCGGGTACCGATAGCACCACCCTGATAGGTGTTTGATCCCCTGATCTGTATGTTTGCCGTGGTCTGGCCGCCTGCGCGCGTGACCACAACACCGGGAATATCTTCAATAATTCTGTCGAGTGTCGGGTTGGCCTCCTGCTTGATCTTTTCCTGCGAGACCACATTTACAGTCACAGGAACATCAAGCCTATTCTGCTTGTATGTTGATGCGCCAACCACGACCTCTGAGGCCATAATAGTGGTCTGACCGAGTTGCAGGCTCACTACGGCGGTCTGGCTGGGGCTCACAGTCACAACCTGACTTGCCGGGGCGTAGCCTACGATGGATACAGAGACTTTTTGCGATTTTGCCGGAACGTTCTGAAGGGTAAAGTTGCCATTCATGTCAGTTGCTGTACCAATGGTGGTACCGGCAATAATGACCGAAGCGCCATAAACGCCTTCACCGTCTGCTTTATCGATGACTTTGCCCTTTACCGTTCCGGTATCAGCTCCATAAGAGGGGAGTGGCACCAGCAATGTCATCAGGCAGAATGCAGACAGAACAAAACGGACGAAGCGATACGCTTGTACATGTTTTGTTTTCATGATTGTGTGTGGTTTAGTTGCAATGATACGAACAAATAAAAACAGGGTCTATACCTCTTGTTACCCTGCTTGTTTTCATAAATCACCAAAATCTGTCTATTAGCAACCAGAAAAGGAGCGCAATAGCAGCATATAAGCCAAATAAATTTAATCTATGAAAAAAAATAATAGAAATGTTCAACTATTGAAGGGAAAACGATTAGTCCTTTGGACTGTCAGCGCCTTAATCGGCAAAACAACAAATCCCCGGTGGTACCCGGGGATAGCGCGAAAAATGATGGTAAAGGATGAGCGTTTTAGATCACACCAAGTTCCCTGCCGATGGTACAGAATTCGGTGATGACTTTGTCGAGATGCACGCGCTCGTGGGTTGCCATAAAGCTGGTGCGAAGCGCTTCATGACCGGGCATGACGCCTGGCCGGATGAAGGCGTTTACGTAAACACCGGCATCAAAAAGTTTTTTCCAGAAGAGAAGAGTTTTTATCTGATCTTTTATCAGCACGGTGACGATAGCCGTGCGAGATGGCATAAGAGTAAATCCGGCTTTGATCAGTGCCTGGCGAACGTAATCCGTATTTGAGATAAGGCGATTCATGAGTTCGGGCTCGGTGCGGATAATATCGAGAGTGGTCAGAACTGCTGCAACACTTGCCGGGGTGGGCGACGCGCTGAAGATAAGTGATGCGGCGTTGTGCTTGATATAGTTGATGACAGAACGGTCTCCTACAACGTAGCCTCCGAGTGAACCAAAAGTTTTTGAAAAGGTGCCCATGATGAGGTCAACCTCGTTGACCAGGCCGAACTCCGATGGGGTGCCTCGGCCATTTCTGCCTATCACGCCGACGGCATGAGCATCGTCAATGAGAATGCGGGCGCCATATTTCTTTGCCAATTTGACAAGATTCGGGAGATCAACAATTTCTCCGGAAACTGAGAATACTCCATCAGAAACGATCAGTCGGCCTGCAGCTTCCGGAAGAGTCTGAAGAACGCGCTCCAGATCTTCCATGTTATTGTGATTATAGCGGACCTGGTTTGCTCCAGCTCCTTGAGCCATGATTGAGGCTGCCACAAGGCTTGCATGGTTGTCGCGATCTGATACAATATATTCGCCCCGCTGAACAAGCGTCGGGATAATCCCCTGTCCCGTCTGGTAGCCGGTGCTGAACAGCAGGCAGCGTTCCTTTTCAAAAAAGTCAGCAAGCTTTTCTTCCAGTTCGATGTGCAGGTTCACGGTGCCGGTCATGTAACGGGAGCCGCTGCAACTTGTGCCGTACTTGTTGATGGCCTGAATTGAGGCAGCCTTTACTCTTGGGTCTGCGGTAAGGCCAAGATAGTTGTTTGAGCCCGCCATAACCAGCTTGCGCCCGCCAAAAGAGACGACCGGACCTTCATTTTCGTCTATCGGATGAAAAAAAGGATATATGCCCTGAGACTTTACCTCATCGGCAATAGTATACTCAATGCATTTTTTAAATAAATCTTTGGTTTTCTCCACAGGAATACAATTTTACTTCAGCTATAAGCACAATAAAGCTGGAAATTCTTGTTTTTACGGTCGTTTCGTTTTTGTAAACTTTTTCGATGACCGGTTTTCAAGTAAGCAGATTTAGCTTTGAAACCGAAATGTATTAAAATTTTTATTTTTTTCTGTTAAAACAGGGCCTGTTTTTTTGCTGCACGAAAAGCCCGCAGGGGGAGTGAGTAGTTGGTGTGTCTGAATATGTAAAGATATAAGAGTGTTATGAGTGAAACAATACTTGTTACGGGGTCGACTGGTTTTATTGGTGCGCGAGTCCTGATGCGTCTGGTGGAAGAAGGGGAGAGGGTAAAGGTTTTTCTGCGTCAAGAAAGTAAGCCAGGCGCTTTGCCTGACGGTGTGGAAGTCGTGCGGGGCAGTTTCAGCGATATGGAGTCTCTCCGTCAAGCAGTGCGTGATGTAGACCGGATTGTGCACCTTGCGGGGGTAACGAAAGCTCTTGATGAGAAAGGGTATGATAGGGGTAATGTGATGCCTGTGCGGAATTTGCTTGAAGCTGCAAGAAAGCATAATCCGGAGCTCAAACGATTTCTTTTCGTGTCGTCGCTGACTGTTGCCGGTCCTGCTTCGGAAGGCATACAAGGAGTCAAAGAGTCTGATCCACCTCGTCCGGTAAGTGCTTACGGACGAAGCAAGTTAAGGGCTGAAACCCTGTGTATGGAAAGTTCGGATCTGATTCCGGTTACCATTGTACGTCCTCCGGCAGTCTACGGGCCGGGGGATCGGGATGTGCTTCAGGTTTTTCAGATGCTTGCCAAGGGAGTTCTTGTGTCGGCAGGCATTGCGGCGAAGCAGCGCTTCAGCATGATATATGTTGACGATCTTGTAAAAGGAATTATGGCGGCAGCTCGTTCAGAAAAAGCAGTTGGCCGGATTTATTATATTACCTCATCATGTTCATGGTCATGGGATGAGGTGATTGCCGCCGCCAGACCAGTGCTCGGCTTTACGAAGCTGTTCAGGATTTCTCTGCCAGCTCCTCTTGTTTTTTTTGTTGGTACGGTGATCGGTGCAATCGGATCGCTACAGGGAAAGTCGGCGTTGATCAACCGTGACAAGGTCAATGAACTTTTGCAGGACTATTGGGTCTGCTCTCCAGAGCAGGCTCAACGTGATCTTGGATTTACCGCAGAAACCACTCTTGCTGAAGGTGTCCAAAAAACGATCTTCTGGTACCAGCGCGAAGGATGGTTGTAAATTCTATCCCAGCAGTTTCTGCATAAGCTGCAGGAGCAGATATTTTTCATCAGGGTAGGGAAGCAGTCCTTTGAGTGCGGCATCGGCATCTCGCAGTGCAGCGATTGCATGCTCGGTATCCTGAAGCGAAAAAGATCGGGTGTAGGCAAGGTAGTTTTTCAGGAAGTACTCCTGCTTGCCATACAAGCCAAGAATTTTTGCGATTTCTGCCTGGGGTAGCCGTTGTACTTCGGGCAGCGAGAGTTTCCAGAGACGGATATAAAAGGTCGTCAAGAAGCGGACTATATTGCCGAGACCCTCTTTTTGCCCCTCTTGATCCATGATCATGAGTGAGATGCCGCTGCAGAGTCTCAGGCTACGGGCTGAAAGGGCTTTTTCAAGCTCAAAAACGTTATAGGTGCGAGAGATTCCCACGCAATCATAGACATCGGGCGCTGTAATGCGCTTTTCGCCGCTTCGGGCGGAAGTGTACAGAATTATTTTTTCAATTTCCTGGCATATTTCTCGTGCAGATGGCTGTATATAGGCTGTAAAAGCCTTGAGCGCATCGGGATCAAATTCCCATCCGGACATTTTTGCCCTGTTGCTGGCGAAAAGGTCTGGCGCCTTGATGATCGGGAACTCGTGACGGTATTTTTTCAGTGCGCTGAAGGGTAGTTTTTCAATCTCTTTTTTATCAATCTGATCGGCATCGAGAATCAGAACTGTAAATTCCGCCGGATTTGTGATGTATCGGCTGAATTTTTCGTCGTGCTGTTTTTGCATCTCTTTTGTCGTGGGCTTTTTGATCTTGTCAAATTGCCGGACAACGATAAGCTGTTTTGACGTGAACATCGGGTATTCGGAAGCCTTCGATACCAGCTCTCCATGAGTCAAATCAGGGCCGTACAAAATATGCGTGTTGCTTGCCGCATCACTTTCCGAGGGAAAAATTGCGGATCTGATTATGGTGGCGAGCTCTTCCTTGAGATAGCTCTCAGGGCCGTACAAGAAATAAACCGGCGAAATAATGCCGGACAGAATATTTTTTTTTAGTGCATCCATTGGTGATGTCTGGCATCATGGGGCGCGCCGCAGCACGCCCTGTAAATTAAAGATCGTTCAGAAAGGCAGGTCATCCTTTTCATTTTCAAGCATAGGTACTGATGGAGGAGCGGTTTGTGGCAGATTATATGAGGAGTTCTGTGGACGATCGTAAGTCTGCGAAACACCATCATTACTGTTTTGTCCTCCACCCTGTTCCCGCTGTCCGCCGAGCATCTGCATGTCGGAGCAGACAATCTCTGTTGCATATTTCTTTTCACCGCTTTTGGCATCATCCCAGCTTCTGGTCTGCAGACGACCTTCAACGTAAACCTGTCGTCCTTTTTTCAGGTACTGGTTGCATATTTCGGCAAGTTTGCCCCAGGTGATAATTCTGTGCCATTCAGTTCTCTCCTGCAAATTACCATTGCTGTCCTTGAAATTTTCATTGGTAGCTAAAGTAAAATTGGCAACCGATTGACCGGAGGTCGTTGTCCTTAATTCAGGGTCGTTGCCGAGATGGCCGATCAGCATTACTTTGTTGAGTCCTTTTGCCATGGTAGTTGGAGATTCGTTGAAAAAGAGACAAGGAAATATATTCCCTTTATGTTTAGTTATGGTAATAACTCCCTTCGAATAATACGATAAATATACTTCTTATACCATAAAAAGTTTTGCGTCTATGACGGGGCCTTCCTGGCAGAGCAGCAGAGTTCGAGTGCCTCCATCCTGTGCCTTGATTTCAACGCTACAGCCGTAGCATATACCTATGCCGCATCCCATAACCGATTCAAGTGAAATCTCGCAAGCAAGTTGGTTTTCATGGCAGAAACCGGCAAGTGCTTTCAGCATTGCATTGGGTCCACATGCAAAAACTTTAAGGGGGCCCTCATTTTTGAGATCGGGAAGTTCGGAGCGGAGCAGATCCACGACAGTGCCCTTGAGCCCTGAAGATCCGTCATCGGTTGCAAATCGGCAGTTGGTAAGGTTTATCGTGAGCAGGTCATCTTTCGTTCTTCCTCCAATCAGGTTAATGACCTTTCGACCTTCCGAGGCAAGTTTTTTTTCAAGAAAAAGCATGGGAGCCGTGCCAATTCCACCCGATACAAGCACAGCGGTCTGGAATTTTTCGCCTGTTTGGTCAAAACTGTTTCCAAGCGGGCCAAGCACCATTACCGTTGCGCCCTCGGAGGTATCGCATAAAAGAGTTGTGCCTGTACCAATTGATTTTACCATGATATCGATGAGGGTTCCCCGAACGTTATGTATGGAAAATGGTCTTCTGAGTAATGGCTGTGTTGCGTTGTTAACCTTGATATTGATAAAGTTGCCGGGTTTTGCCATAGCAGCAATTGCTGGGCACTCAAGAGTGATAATACTGACATCACTGCTGATACGGTATGTCTGGACGACGGTTGCCCTGATATCGACTGGAGAGTTTGTTTCGAGCATAGAAAGGCTCATTTACAGATAGGTAATTAAAAATGAACCTTAATTAAGCGAGCAAAAGATTCATTTGCAAGCAGTTTTCGGCCATTCCTCACTAAGCCTTGCTCTAAACTTATGCGTTATTGCTCTTGAGAGCAACATTGCTTTGAAAACAAGAAAATTTATAATATGGCCGGTTAAATTAAAGTGTGTATGTTAGATCTTTTGTAGTGTCAGCTTAGAGTTATATCTTTAAATTTACCTTAATTTGATTTTTCCTCAGTATTCCAAAATCCAAAGTCCGGTTCATGCGTATTTTAACTTTTACAGGTAAAGGCGGGGTAGGCAAAACCAGCGTCTCTGCGGCTACGGCTGTCCGCTTGTCGGAGCTTGGCTATCGTACTCTTGTTCTTTCAACCGATCCGGCACATAGTCTGTCGGATTCGTTTAACCTGCCTCTTGGCGCTGAACCCACAAAGATAAAAGAGAATCTTCATGCCATTGAGGTCAATCCTTATGTTGATCTCAAGCAGAACTGGCAGTCCGTCCAGAAGTACTACACAAGGATTTTTATGGCTCAGGGCATTTCCGGGGTTATGGCAGATGAAATGACCATTCTGCCCGGTATGGAAGAGCTTTTTTCTCTCTTGAGGATAAAGCGCTATAAAGCCTCGGGGCTTTATGATGTTCTTGTGCTTGATACGGCGCCTACAGGTGAAACCCTGCGGTTGCTTTCCCTTCCCGATACCCTTGCATGGGGCATGAAAGCGGTGAAAAATGTCAATAAGTATCTTATCAAGCCGCTGAGCAAGCCTCTTTCAAAAATGTCTGATAAAATTGCATTTTTTATTCCACCGGCAGATGCTATTGAGTCGGTTGACCAGGTTTTTGATGAGCTTGAGGATATCCGTGAGATTCTCACCGATAATCAGAAATCGACAGTGCGGCTGGTCATGAATGCCGAAAAAATGTCGATAAAAGAGACCATGCGAGCTCTCACCTATCTGAACCTTTATGGTTTCAAAGTGGATATGGTGCTTGTCAACAGGCTTCTTGATACGAACGAGGACAGTGGATATCTTGAAAATTGGAAAGCTATCCAGCAGAAATACCTCGGAGAGATTGAGGAGGGTTTTTCTCCGCTTCCGGTAAAAAAACTCAGGATGTATGAACAGGAAATTGTCGGTCTCAAATCACTTGAGATGTTTGCCAGGGATATGTACGGTGATACCGATCCGTCTGATATGATGTATGATGAACCGCCAATAAAGTTTGTCCGTAGTGGTGATGTTTACGAGGTACAGTTAAAGCTGATGTTTGCAAATCCTGTGGATATTGACGTATGGGTAACTGGCGATGAGTTGTTTGTACAAATTGGCAATCAGCGAAAGATCATTACGCTTCCGATCAGTCTGACGGGGCTGGAACCTGGGGATGCAGTCTTCAAAGACAAATGGCTTCACATTCCCTTTGATCTTGATCGTCAAAACCACAGCCGGTCACAAAAGGAACAAAAAGCGTACGATAGAGGGTAAGGACTCTTGGGGAGGAGTATTTGCTTTGATAGATATTTATGTTTAAATTTAATTAAAGTAATTTAGCTGGTTTTAATTTAACAGGGGCCTTGTAATTAATTATATAGCCTCACTTCAAGGGAGAATAATATGTCGGAATCTTACCAGAAACTACGTCAGGATTTTAAGGAACTTGAGTTTACTGATCGTCTTACCTTTCTTGCTGAAAGCGTGCTCTTAACAGGGCAGAGCGCGGTTGTTGGTGGTCTGAATCTTGCAGGCAGCCTTTTTGATACGGTAACCGGTACTGTGGGTGCTGTTATCGATGCATCAGGTATTGGTAACCTGCTTGGCAGTACAGGCGGAGTTGTCGGTGAAACTATTGACAGGGTCGCTATTACTGTTAAAGATGCATCAAGAACCGCCAGTGAATTGTATATCAGCGCCGTTGAGACCGTTGAGAATGCAACAGGAAATGCTGCGACAGTCGTTGGTGATGCAGGGGTATCCGCATCTGAAGTCGTCAAGAATTTTGCTGGTTCCTTTCAGAAGGGAGCTGGAAGAAAATAAATGAGTTCACTCTGTTGTCGGGGGGTTGCTCCGTTCAAAAGAGAAAATCTTTTTCTTGTTTTTGTTTTTTATTACCGTAAATTAATTGAAGAATTCTGTTTTTAATTCTGACAACTTTCCAATAATTAAATTTCGAGGAGGAACTATGAGTGGTGGTGGCGTTTTTACCGATATCCTGGCCGCAGCCGGACGTATTTTTGAGGTCATGGTTGAGGGGCACTGGGAGACAGTAGGTATGTTGTTTGATTCTTTAGGCAAGGGCACAATGAGAATCAATCGCAATGCCTACGGCAGCATGGGTGGAGGTACAAGCCTTCGTGGATCATCACCTGAAGTTTCAGGTTATGCTGTTCCATCAAAAGCTGTTGAATCAAAGTTCGCCGAGTAAGCATATCTTTTATGCTCTTTGCACAGGCAGTGAAAAGCTCAACACTTTCACTGCCTTTTTTATTTTCCCAAAAAGCCGATATCTTTCGATTGATTGAGTAATTTCTGTTTATAATAAAATTTTCATAAATTTGGGATCAATCGGATTGTATAAGTATTAAGTGAATGGGTATGGGTAATGGCTAATGTTTCTGTGTACGTTTCGGGTCAAACCGAACAAAGTGATGTAACTGAGTTTTTTCAGAAAGGCCTCATGAGTGCCGGTGAAAATCCGATAGCATTTTTTGAGGGCGTTTTTTATGAATCACATCAGGAACGGGTCGGTAATATTGCTTTTCAGGATTACCTGATCTATACCGACAAGGCTGTTTACCTCTGGGCAAGAGGTTTGAACAAGGATTACCTTGACAGGTTTAACCTTGGCTCAGTCTCTGTTAACAGCCGGAATAAAGATCATGATTTTGCGACTCTTAATCTTAAGATTCGTCGCGAGGAAAAAGAGCCTGTCTATGTGATTTTTGATATGGTTGAGCTGCGGGAGGCTGACTTGATGATCAGACTTCATACTCTCCTGGAGTCTATCATAGAAGAGCGTCTTGGCCTTAATTACAGAAAAAATCTTCCTGATGACGTCTCTGCACTTATTTTGCAAAGCGCAAGGGGAGTTTGTGTGCCTCAGGCAATTTCTTTCCGATTTGACGCTCCTGATCCTGTTCAGCAGGAAAGCCATATTGGTTATGGTCAGGATCTTTTGGAGCAGTATAAAGCAAGTCTTGGTTATGCGCCCGATGAAGGCTCCCCCCAGCAGGCCGGTGGACATAAACGCGAAGGTTTTTCTCCGGCGGATGCCATCAAGGGAATTGAAAATATGCTTCCTGCAGATCCGGCGACTTTAAAAAGAATTGCGGGTTCATTAAAGGAGCTGATCGGAGATGCCCCGTTCAAGATTCGTGATCAGGTCAAAAATGACCTGCAGCATGTTCCAGGCATGCTCTCAGCCCTCAATGAGCTTCTGAACAGCATAGCTGATAATCCTCAGGCTGAGCGATTTGTAATAAATATTGTTAAAACGGCAGTCAAAAATGACGGGATGATCGGATCGGTTGGAAAGCTTTTGCGGCTTTCTTCCAGTTTTGGCGAGAACTCGAAGAGAAGGACGCAAAGGCCTTCGCCAAAAGGGGATCATGTCGAAGCAAGTGATGACCTGAATCAAACCCGTCGTCGCAATGCAGATGACAGTGATGATACTTCTTTTAAAAGAAAGAGCATTCACATAACAAGCGATGACGACATGACCTTGAATGCTGATTGTTTTGGGAGCAATGATGCAAAGAGTGAAGACGATAAGGGTTCAGTAGTGTTCGGGGAGAAAAAACTGAAAGAAGATGACTTTGAAGGCGTTTCAGCGCGTAAAAATATTAAAATTAAATCTCTTGACGAAAACATACCATCAATTGTGAAAAATATGATGAGTATGGATGATATTTCATCAAAACCAGTCGATGCAGGTATACCTGGTACTGTTGAAAGTGTTGCAAGAAAAAAAATCATGATCAGATCCGATTCGGAAACTGCCAATGTTCAGTTACCCGAAAAGATTATTCCAGAAGTACATACTGGTGAAGTTGCGTCGGACAGCAAAACCCTGGATGCAAGCCGGCTTACCGGCAATGAACACGATAACGAAGGAGCAACTCCTCCATAACATGCATTCATTCAAGATCAAGTTCACTCAATAGTTTATTATCAACATGAGAATTATTCTTTACTTGGGTAAAGGAGGGGTAGGAAAAACTACCGTTTCAGCTTCATCTGCAACCGCAATTGCCCGACGGGGAAAAAGAGTTTTGATTATGAGTACGGATGTAGCTCACAGTCTTGCTGATGCGTTGAATGCTGAACTCTCTTCCACGCCTGTGGAGGTTGAAAAAAATCTCTTTGCTATGGAGGTGAATGTTCTTGCTGAAATCAGGGAAAACTGGACTGAGCTTTACTCCTATTTCTCTTCTATTTTAATGCATGACGGTGCTAATGAAGTTGTTGCTGAAGAGCTTGCAATTATGCCTGGTATGGAAGAGATGATCAGTCTTCGCTATATCTGGAAAGCAGCCAAGTCTGGTAATTATGATGTTGTCGTTGTTGATGCTGCTCCAACCGGCGAGACCATGCGTTTGCTTGGTATGCCTGAATCCTATGGCTGGTATGCGGATAAAATCGGTGGGTGGCATTCAAAAGCTATCGGTTTTGCTGCTCCTCTTCTCAACAAGTTCATGCCGAAGAAAAACATCTTCAAGCTTATGCCGGAGGTGAACGCGCACATGAAAGAGCTGCACGCCATGC